>CACNWC010000001.1 GCA_902624075.1 uncultured Pelagibacteraceae bacterium
CAGCCATTGCCATGATATGTGCTGTATCATGCCTAATGACCTCTAGTCCTTCTGGATCTTTTGCAGTAAAAATTTTTACTGAACAATCTTTATCTATTGGGAAATATAAATCCTTTAATTCACCATTAACACTCATTATTAGTGCTTGTTTTACTAATGATTTGCTTATTTTTTCAGCTACTTCTAAACCGGTAACTTTTTTAGGGAAATCTAAAGTGTTTCCATCTGGTAATGTAATAATAGGCATTTAATTTAGTAATCTTTTATACTCTGAATAAGTAGAAAAACACATTTTTTCAACATTAAATTTTTTAATTACGTTTTTTCTGCCTTCTTTACCAATTAATCTTATTGATGTGTCGTCCTTTGTTAATCCCTCTATAATTTTTTTACTAAGTGATTTGGGATCGCCAGATTCGAATAATAAACCAGTTTTTCTATCAATAATTGTTTCATTTGAACCACCAATATTACTTGCAATAATTAATTTTTCCATAGATTGAGCTTCTACTGCAACTCTACCAAAGGCCTCTGGTTCAATTGAAGCAGAAACCACTATATTAGAAACTTTATAAGCTAATGCCATATCTTTGCAGTGATCTATAAATTTGATTTGCTTAGTTAATCGATATTGTTCTGTTAGCCTAATTAATTTTTTTTTATATAAGTCTCTACCTTGTTCAGTTCCAAGAATGACAGCATGAAAAGCCTCATAACCTAGTTCAATTTTTACTAAATTAATCGCTTCAATAAATAATTGTTGTCCTTTCCAAGATGTCAGTCTACCTGGCATTAAAATTATTTTTTTTTCTTCATGTATATTCCATTTTTTTAAAAGTTTTTTTTCATCACTCTCTAATTTTGTAGATGCATCAAAATAATCAACGTTTATTCCTCTAAATATAACTAAAAATTTTTTCGTAGGTTTTAAAAGTTCAGAATAATTTTTTTTTATATGAGAAAAAATAAAATTTGATCCTGCAATAATTAAGTCAGATCTAACCATGACTGAATTATAAAATTTTTTTAATTTTCCACTAAAATTATAAGTTCCATGAAATGTAGTAACAAATTTTCTCTTTGTTAATTTCGTTGCAATTAAACATGACCAAGCAGGTGCTCTGCTTCTAGCGTGAACTATCGTAATATTATAAATTAAGATTATTCCAACCAGGATAATACTATTCATTATCATTAGTAACGGATTTTTACTTTGAACAGGTAACCTTATAAGTTTTACTTTTTTTCTATCAATAAACTTTGTCAATTCCCCACCACTGGTAACTATAAATGATTTGCAATTATTCTCTGGTAGATAATGAGCAATATCATAACAACCTGTCTCTGCTCCTCCATAGCCTAACTTAGGTATCACTTGCAAAACTTTTATATTAGACGACATTTAATTAAATTATATAATATAAGATTAAACTAATAAACTTTTATGACCAATTTCAATTACATAAAAATCTCAAAATCCCAAAAGATTAGGTTTTTAAAACGTAATCCAAAAAATAGTATCTATATTGTTTTTTTGCATGGATTTATGTCCGATTTAGAAGGAAAAAAACCTAAAACTTTTCTAAATTTTGCAAAAAAAAATAAGCTAGGATTTCTAGCACTTGAATACTCTGGTCATGGAAAATCATCTGGCAAATTTACGGATGGAAATATTTCTCAATGGACTAAAGAAACAAAAATATTAATTAAGAAGATAGTAAAAAAAAAAAGGATAATTTTTATAGGCTCAAGTATGGGCTCATGGATTTCTTTAAATTTGTTTAAATTTTTTAAAAAACAGGTTGTAGGTTTTTTAGGGATCGGGTCTGCTCCTGAATTTTTAGATAATTTAATGTGGAGAAAATTTTCAAAAGAAATAAAAAAAGAATTAAAAAAAAATAAAATAATTAATTTAAAACATGGTGACTATGAATATCCAATTACTTTGCAGTTAATTAAAGACGGCAGAAAAAATAAGATACTCAATACTAAAATATATGAAAATTGTAAAGTTACTATGGTTCATGGAAGTAAAGATAAATCTGTACCAGTAAGTTATTCAAGAAAAGTTTTAAAAATTTTTAAAAATGCAAAAAAAAAATTGGTTATCGTAAAAAATGGTGATCATAGCTTATCATCACCAAAATGGTTAAATATAATCCAAAAAGAATTAAAAATAATGATTAGCTAACTTCTTTTATATTAGATTTTAATGTAATTGGATTTTTAACTTTACCAATCATTTCTTTCGGACAAATTTGTATAAAATTTTTAATTTCTTGACCAAAATTGGAAATTATATTTTTTGATATTATAGAATTTGTTTCCTTTGCATGCTCTAGCACTAAGTTTTTGAGATAATTTTTCCAATATTCAGTCTCGACATTTTGCCAAATTACTGATTCAGGATTTACTTTTTTTTCAAATTCTTTTGATTTATCATATACAAAAGCCATACCGCCTGTCATACCAGCTGCAAAGTTATCACCTACGTTTCCGAGAATTACGACTGCTCCACCAGTCATATATTCACATCCGTTTGAATCACAACCTTCAATAACAGTAAAGGCTCCAGAATTTCTTACCGCAAATCTATCACCAGCTTGACCTGCTGCAAAAAGTTTTCCAGACGTAGCTCCATAAAGGACTGTATTACCAATAATTGTGTTTTTATTTGAAACTAAATTACTTTCGTCTGAAAGTTTTATCGAAATTGTAGCTCCCGATAATCCTTTACCAACATAATCATTTGCATCGCCTTTAAGATTTAATTTTAAACCTTTTGACGAAAATGCTCCAAAAGATTGGCCAGCGGAACCTCTAAAATTTAATGTAAGATAATTTTCACTTAATTTTTCATACCCATACTTTTTATAAAGGTGATGAGAAATTCTTGTACCAACAGCTCTATTAGTATTTTTAATAATAAACTCTTTTTCAATTTTTTCGTTATTATCTAATAATTTCTCAATTTCGGGCCATATTTCTTGATCCAATGTATCAGGTACTTTATTGATCTCCACAGACTCACAGTATCTTTTATTAATTCCTGGGTCAGCTTGAACAAATAGAGGATTTAGATCTAAGTCGTCTAAGTTGGGTGATGCTTTATTAACCTGCATCAATAGATCTGTTCTTCCAATAATATCATTTAATGATTTAAATCCTAACTCAGCTAAAATTTCTCTCACCTCTTGACCAATAAAAGTAAATAAATTTACTATTTTATCAGGAGTGCCAACAAATTTTTCTCTTAATTTTTCATCTTGCGTACAAACGCCAACTGGACAAGTGTTTGAGTGACATTGTCTTACCATTATACAACCCATTGCAACTAAAGCAGTGGTTGCAACTCCATATTCCTCTGCTCCCATCATTGCAGCAACAACAACATCTCTACCAGTCTTAATACCACCATCCGTTCTCAAAGTGACTTTGTGCCTTAAATTATTTAATGTAAGAACTTGATTTGCTTCTGTTAAACCCATCTCCCAAGGTATTCCCACATATTTTACACTTGTTTGAGGTGTTGCACCTGTTCCTCCATTATGACCTGAAATCAAAATAATATCTGCTTTTGCTTTAGCCACACCTGCAGCAATAGTTCCAATACCAGATGAAGCAACTAATTTAACTCCAACTCTTGCTTTGGGATTTATCTGTTTTAAGTCATAAATTAATTGTGCTAGGTCCTCTATTGAATAAATATCGTGATGTGGTGGTGGTGAAATTAATGTTACCCCGGGGGTAGAATGTCTTAGTCTTGCAATTTCTTTTGTAACTTTAAAACCTGGTAATTGACCACCTTCCCCAGGTTTTGCACCTTGTGCCATTTTAATTTCTATTTCATTGCAGTTATTTAAGTAATTCACAGTTACTCCAAATCTTGCGGATGCAATTTGTTTCACTCTAGAATTTGCACTATCTCCACTATCCATAACTTTAAATCGATCAGCGTCCTCACCACCTTCTCCACTACAAGAGGCTCCTTTAATTCTATTCATTCCAATCGCTAATGTTTCATGTGCTTCTTTTGATAAAGCACCATGAGACATACTTCCACTTCCAAATCTTTTTAATATTTTTTCTACAGGCTCAACTTGAGAGATATCTATTGATGGACCTAGTTTCTTTTTTCTGAAATTTACTAAGTCTCTTAAATTTATTGGTGGTAAATCATATATGCCTTTTGCATATTTTTTATAAGCCTCATATGAATTCGAACTTACTGCGCTTTGCAATAAGTGAATAAGCCTCCCTTGATATTGATGTGTTTCTCCGTTTTTTCTATATCTATAAATACCTCCTATTGGCAATATAGTTTCTGTACTTTCAAAAGCTTCTTTATGAATTTCTCTTATTTTTTTCTCAATACCAACCAAACCTATTCCTGAAATCTTTGATATTACTCCTGGAAAGTAATCGTTAACAATTGTTCTGCTTAGTCCAACAGTTTCAAAATTGCATCCACCTCTATATGAACTTAGGACGGAAATGCCCATTTTTGACATTATTTTTAACAAACCAGCATTTACAGAACTTATATAACGTTCAACACATTCATCAAAACTATACTGTCCAAAAAGTTTTTTTTCATATCTTGAATATAAACTATCAAAAGCTAAATAAGGATTTACAGTCGTTGCTCCAACACCTATTAATGTAGCAAAAGAATGTGTATCTAGGGCTTCACCAGATTGAACATTGATTGAAACATAGCCTCTTAATTTTTTTTTTATTAAAAAAGTATTTATAGCTCCCACACATAACAACATTGGCATTGGTAATCTTTCTGAGGAAAGTTCTTTGTCACTTAAAATTAGCTGAGTGACACCCTGCCTTACTGCAATTTCCGACTCTTTTTGAATTCTATTAATTGAATTCTCTAAATTTTCATTTTGCAAAAAAGAACAATCAATAGTTACCGAATTTTTACCAAAAAAATTTATGAACTTATCAAACTGAGTATTTGATAAGACTGGGCTATTTAAAACATAAATATTCTCTTTTGTCAGAGTATCAAAATCAAGAATATTGCCCAAATTTCCAAATCTAGTTTTTAAACTCATTACCTTATTTTCTCTTAATGAGTCAATTGGTGGGTTTGTTACTTGACTAAAATTTTGTCTGAAAAAATGATAAAGAGGTCTATATCTATCTGATAAAACAGCTAGAGGTGTATCATCACCCATTGACCCCGTTGCTTCTTTAGCATCCTCAGCCATTGGATGCAAAATAAGTTCTAAATCCTCTAAACTAATTCCAAAAGTATACTGTCTCCTTCTTAAACTTTCTCCATCGAAACAATGTTTTTCTTTTGAAATTGACAGCTTATCGTCTAAATCAATAATTTGATTATTGAAATGTTTAAATTCTTTTGCAAGATAATCTTTGATTTGTTTATTAGAGAAAACTTTACCTTTTTCAATTCTAACACCAATTATTTCACCTGGACCTAATCTACCTTTAGTTAATATTTTTTTTTCATTTAAAGCTATCATTCCAGTCTCGGAACCAGCAAAAAGCATTTTATCTTTGGTAATTGCATATCTAAGAGGTCTTAGTCCATTTCTATCGTTTGCAGCAATAACCCATTCATTATCAGTAGCGGCGATAGCAGCGGGTCCATCCCATGGTTCCATTGTGCTGTTTAAAAAATTAAATAATTGTTGATGGCTCTTTGGAAGAGTTTTATTTTTTTTTGACCATGCATCAGGTACTAACATCAATTTAGCTAATGGTGCAGATTGTCCTGACTTGTTTAATAATTCAAAAACATTATCTAGGGCTGCAGAGTCTGATACTCCTTTTTGAATTACTGGCTTTAAGTTTTCCACATTATCAAAAAGTGGACTACTCATTTCTTGCTCGTGTACTTTCATCCAGTTTTTATTTCCCTTATAAGTATTTATTTCACCATTATGTGCTATGGCTCTAAATGGTTGAGCTAAACTCCAGCTTGGTGCTGTATTAGTTGAAAACCTTTGATGAAAAATTGCATATCTAGATACAAATCTTTTGTCTTTCAGGTCTAAGTAAAAATCAGATATGGCTTCTGCTAGGTATAATCCTTTATAAATTATAGACTTTGAACTGATTGAACAAATATAGAAGTTGTTCAATGATGCTTCAAAAGCTTTATTTTCTATTCTCTTTCTTGTTTCGTAAATTTTTCTTTCTAAATCTTTATCTAATAAATTTGGATCATTTGATCTAAACAAAACCTGAATAATCTCAGGCATTGTTTGAAGAGCTTTTTCACCAAGAACTTTAGGATTAACTGGTACTTGTCGCCAACCATATATACTAAAATTATTTTTGGTCAGTTCGCTTTCAACAATCGTTTTACAATTCTCTTGTGCTGAATAGTCATTTCTTGGTAAAAAAATCATTCCTACACAGATTTCGGAATTATCATAATCATGTCCTGTGACTTGTATTTTTTCTATAAAAAAATCTTTTGGGATTTCAACATGAATTCCTGCACCATCCCCTGTTTTACCGTCAGCATCAACCGCTCCTCTATGCCAAACTGCTTTTAAAGCTTCAATTCCATATTCAACAATAGCCCTAGATTTTTTTCCTTCTGTTGATGCAATTAAACCAACTCCACATGCATCGTGTTCCATTTCTTTAGAATAAACATGGTTTCTAGTTAATAATTCAAGATTTTTTTTATATTTTTTCATTATGCTACTTCTGATTTTTTAATTTCAATACTTTCTAAATATTTTTTAATTGCTGTTGCAGCTTCTCTTCCATCTTTAATAGCCCACACTACTAATGAAGCTCCTCTAACAATATCCCCTGCAGCAAAAACTCCTTTTAAGTTTGTTTCCATTGTATCAAAATCGGTTTTTATTGTTCCCCATTTTGTAACCTGAAGTTCTTTTGCTTCAAATAAATATGGTAAGTTTTCTGGATCAAATCCTAGAGCTTTAATAACCATGTCAGCTTTAATCTCAAACTCTGAACCTTCCTTTATTTGAGGTCTTCTTCTGCCTGACTCATCAGGTTCACCTAATTGAATTTGGTTAACAATTAAATTCTCAATTTTATTTGTGCCTTTAAATTCTTTTGGACTCGATAGCCATACAAATTCAACACCTTCTTCTTCTGCATTGGAAACTTCTCGAGCTGATCCAGGCATGTTTTCCTTATCTCTTCTATAAAGACATTTAACTGATTTTGCTTTTTGTCTTACTGACGTCCTAACACAATCCATAGCAGTATCGCCACCACCTATAACGACAACATCTTTGCCCTCAGCATTTAATATACCTTCATCAAATAATTCAACTTTATCTCCTAAACCTTTTTTATTTGAAGCTGTTAGGAATTCCATGGCTGGAAAAATATTTTCTAAATCATTTCCCGGTAACTCAATTTCTCTTGGCTTATAAACTCCTGTAGCTATTAAAATTGCATCATGTTTTTTTCTTAAATGATTCAATGAAGCATCTTTACCAACTTCAAAATTTTGAACAAACTCTATTCCTCCATCTCTTAAAAGCTTTGTTCTTCTCTCAACAACATGTTTCTCTAATTTAAAATTTGGAATTCCATAAATCAATAATCCACCTGCACGATCATAACGATCATAAACTGTAATCTTATATCCATTTTTTCTTAGTTGCTCCGCTGCTGCTAATCCCGCGGGTCCAGCACCAATTATACCAACACTTTGATTTTTTTCGTATTTTACGTTAATAGGTTTAACCCAACCCTTTTCCCAAGCATTATCTGTTATAAATTTCTCCATCGATCCAATGGTAACTGTTCCATGACCTGATTGCTCTATAACGCAATTACCTTCACAAAGTCGATCCTGCGGACATATCCTTCCACAAACTTCTGGCATATTATTTGTGCTCTGAGACAACTCATATGCTTCTTTAAGCCTGCCCTCTGCTGTCAACTTAAGCCAATCTGGTATATTGTTACTCAATGGACAATGAACTTGACAAAAAGGAACTCCACACTGAGAACATCTGCTCGACTGTTCCTGGGCTTTTTGCTTGATAAAATCATCGTAGATCTCATTGAAATCTTCTTTTCTATTACCAACATTCCTTTTTGGAGGTGTTTGTTGACCTATATTCACAAATTTTAACATTTTATCAGTCATAGTATTTTTTAGAATCAGGGCAAAATATACATTGTTTTTATTAGTAAAAGAATTATTTAGGTCAATAATTATGACCTATAATTTATCATAATTAGCTTAAAATATGAAATTTTTAATATTTGCATATCTATTATGATTAAATGGAATTGTTTTAAATCGATATTTTTTAAGTTACGACAGTTATATGATCCAAGAATTTATAGAAATTCTTATTTTATCTGCCGTACAAGGAATATCGGAATTTTTACCAATTAGTTCATCAGCTCATTTAATTATAGTATCTAACCTTTATGATCTTAAAGCAAGTTCACTCTTAATAGATATAAGTTTACATTTGGGTTCTTTGTTCGCAATAATATTTTTTTTTAGAAAAGAGTTATTTGACCTTAAACATAATCAAAAATTATTGAAATTAATCATAATTGGCTCAATACCACTTATCATTTTTGGATACATACTACATTCAACTGAATTAATTTATCTTTTAAGAAATTTAAAAGTTATAGCATGGACTACATTATTTTTTGGAGTAATTTTATACTTTGCTGATCAGAGAAAAATTGATCAAAATATTTCTTCAAACCTTAATATAAGATCAATTATATTTATCGGATTGTTTCAAATACTTGCATTAATACCTGGTGTAAGCAGAGCGGGTATAACTATTACAGCTGCAAGATTTTTAAAATTTAATAGAGTAGACTCAGGTAAAATTTCTTTTTTACTCTCTATCCCTGCCTTAGCGGGGGCAAGTTTTCTTGGATTAATGGATATACAAGATGAATCTTTAGAAATAAATATATTAATAATTATTGCTATAATTTTATCTTTTATCTTCTCTTATTTGACAGTAAAGTTTTTTTTAAATTATTTGAATAAATTTTCATTAAATATTTTTGTAATTTATAGATTGATAATTGCATTAATTTTATTGTTGATAATTTATTTTTAAACTGATCGTTTTATTAAAGGTAGTAATTGAGATAATAAAACACCACATAATATAAAGAAACATCCTAATAAATTATTAACACCTAATATTTGATTTAATAAAAACCAAGCTGCAATTGTTGCAAAAACACCTTCTAATGAAAAAATTATTGCTGCTGGGGCAGGAGTAATATTTTTTTGTGCATAAATTTGTAAAACAAAAGCAAATCCTCCTGATAGAATTCCTGCATATAAAATTGAATCTATCTCATTTAAAATATTTTCCATTATAAATTCCTCATAAATAAATCCAATCACGAAAGAAAATAACGCTACCAATAAAGTTTGAATAGCTCCTAAAGTTAGAGGTAAATTATATTTTGTAACTATTATCCCAGTAAAAATTATATGAGTACTCCAAAACAAAGCTCCTAAAACAACGAGTGTATCACCAAGTCTTACTGTTGCATCTTGAAAATTAGTAAGTAGATAACCGCCAATTAAACATAGAACAACAGAAGGCCACACACTCCAATGTATTGATTTTTTTTTAAATAAAAAAATTATTATTGGCACCATAGGAACATAGAAAATTGTAAAAAAAGCTGCATTCGCTACGTCAGTATAAAGAAGAGCAACTTGTTGTAATGCTGATCCTAAAAAAAGCGACAAGCCTATTAAAAAAGATAAAATAGCAAATGTTTTAAAATCTAATTTTAACTCTGATTTGAATTTTTTTATTTCAAATAAAAATACAAGAGGAACAATTGCTAAAAAACCTACAAAAAATCTCACAGCATTAAAAGTAAATGGACCTATGTTGTCCATACCTGTATCCTGAGCAATAAAAGTGGTCCCCCAAATAAATGTGCATAATAATGCACTAAATAATGAGACTGTTTTTGACATAATCTGTTTTAGACTGCTAATTTATAAGCAAAGTTTTTTCCTAAATTTTCTTTTAACTCATTGTTAAAACGAGCAGCTTCTGCTCCATCAATAATTCTATGATCGTAAGACAATGATAAAGGCAACATAGTTCTTGTAACGAATTTTCCATCTAAGAAAACTTGTTTTTTTTCAGATCTTCCAATTCCCAATATTGCGACTTCAGGAAAATTTATAATAGGTGTAAAAAAAGATCCTCCAATTCCACCTAAGCTTGTTATAGTCATAGAACCACCAAATAACTCTTTTTTATCAATTTTAAGATTTCTACATTGATCACTAAGAATTTTAAGTTCAGAACTTATAAGATTAATATTTTTATTGTCTGCATTTCTTAGTTTAGGAACCATTAAGCCATGGGGAGTATCCACAGCTATTCCAATATGATAATATTTTTTTACAGTCATTTTTCCACCATCAATTTCATCGATAGAACTATTAAAATTAGGAAATTTTTTCAATGAAGCGGTCAAAGCTTTAACAATAAAAGCTAAAGGTGTAATTTTTTTTTTCTCTCCAGTATATATATCAGTAAGTGAAGTTCTAAATTCCTCTAGTTCTGTGATATCTGCTTCATCATGATTGGTTACATGAGGAATATTTGTCCAAGAATTCATCAAGTATTTTGATGATAATTTTTTAACTCTTGGTATATCTTTTATTTCTACTTCTCCAAATTCTGAATGAGAATATTCTTGTTCTATCTTTTCATTACTTTTATTCTCATTATTAACTAAGTTATTAGATTTCGAAGCAACAAACAATTTTACATCACTCTCTATAACTCTACCTTTACGTTCACTTCCTGTAACTTGATTTATATCTACCCCAAGTTCTCTTGCAAATTTTCTAACCTTTGGACTTGCTGATGATAGATTTAAAACTTTGTTTTGATTGGTTGAAATTTTTTGAATCTCTGGTTTAATTTTTTGAGTTTTTTTAATTTCTTTTTTAATTGATGGTTTTTTTTCAACTTTTTCTTTTGCTAGATTAGTATTTTCTAAAATTAAGATTAAGTCACCCTCTGAAACTTTATCTCCCACCTTTGTTTTAAGGGTTTTAATTTTACCATCAAAATTTGAAGGAATTTCAACGCTAGATTTATCACTCTCAATAGTTATTAAAGGATCATTTTTTTTTAGAGTTTGACCCTCAGAAACTAAAACCTCAATCACTTCTACATCTTTGAAATCTCCGATATTGGGTACTTTTATTTCAATTACTGACATTATAACTTTGTTGGCATTGGTTTATTATTATCTATTTTGTATTTTTTGATTGCCTCTTTGGCGTACTTGGATGCTATTAGTTGTTCTTTAGCTAATACACTTAATCCATAAGTAACTACATGCTCTTTATCAACTTCAAAAAAATTTCTTAAATTTTTTCTAGTATCACTTCGACCAAAACCATCTGTTCCTAGTGAATAAAAACTTTTATTAACGTAGGGTCTAATCTGATCTGAATTCATTCTCATGTAGTCCGAAGCAGCTAAAATAGGTCCTTCCGTTTTACCTAAACATTTCTCAACATAAGACTTCTTTGGTTCTTTATCTGGATTTAAAAGATTATATCTTTCTACTTCTAGACCATCTCTTCTTAACTCATTAAAACTTGTTACACTCCAAATCTCACTATCTATTTGATATTCTTTTTGTAATATTTCAGCGCCTGCAATCATTTCTCTTAAAATTGTGCCAGATCCCAAAAATTGGATTTTAGTTTTTTTATATTTATTAAATTCTTTAATTTTATACATACCTTTTAAAATTCCTTCTTCACAAGATTTATCTTTAGGCATAGCTGGATGAGGATAATTTTCATTCATAGTTGTTATATAGTAAAAAATATTTTCTTTTTTTTCATGCATCCTTTTTAATCCATCTCTAAAAATAACCGCTAACTCATAATGAAATGTTGGATCATATGATACACAGTTAGGAATCGTTGAAGCAATAAGGTGACTATGACCATCTTGATGCTGCAAGCCCTCTCCTGCTAGAGTTGTTCTTCCAGCTGTAGCTCCAATTAAAAATCCTCTAGACTGACTATCTGCGCCTGCCCATGCAAGATCTCCAATTCTTTGAAATCCAAACATCGAGTAAAAAAGATAAATAGGTATCATCTCAATATCATGGTTTGTATATGAAGTTCCTGCTGCAATCCAAGAAGACATCGCTCCAGCTTCCGTAATTCCTTCCTCTAAAACTTGTCCACTTTTTTCCTCTCTGTACGAGCTCAATTGAGCTGAATCTTCAGGTTCATATTTTTGTCCCTCATGAGCATAAATTCCCACTTTTTGAAAAAAACCTTCCATACCAAATGTTCTAGCCTCATCAGGAATAATAGGGACTAATCGAGGTGCAACATTTTTATCTCTTAGTAGATTCGTGAGCATTCTGACTAATGCCATTGTAGTAGACATTTCCTTTTTACCAGTTGAAACTTTCATATTGTCAAAAATATCTTTTGGAGGAGCTTTAATTGATTTTGCATAGGTAGTTCTCTCTGGAATAAATCCACCTAGTTGAAGTCTTCTTTCTTTAATGTATTTAATCTCTGGAGAATTTTGATCAGGCTTATAATATTCAATATTTTTTACCTGTTGATCAGTCAATGGAACGTCAAATCTATCTCTATAATACATTAAGTCATCAACATCTAATTTCTTAGTCTGGTGTGTAGTATTAACACTTTCCCCACTTTTACCCATACCATAACCTTTGATAGTTTTAGCAATTACAACTGTAGGGCTTCCAATATTTTTAGATGCTTTATGGTATGCTGCAAAAACTTTATGAGGATCATGGCCTCCTCTATTTAATCTCCAGATATCTTTATCTGAAAGGCTTGAAACTAATTCTTCAGTTTCTGGATATTTACCAAAAAATTTTTTTCTAACATATGCTCCATCTCTTGCTTTCATTGCTTGATATTCACCATCAACTGTTTCATTCATTGTTTTCACTAAATGACCTGTTTTATCATTTGCTAATAACTGATCCCAATAAGAGCCCCATATCACCTTAATAACATTCCATCCTGCGCCCCTAAAAATTCCCTCTAATTCTTGTATTATTTTTCCATTACCTCGTACAGGTCCATCCAATCTCTGAAGATTACAATTTACAACAAATATAAGGTTATCTAATTTTTCCCTCGCAGCCAAACCTATTGCTCCAAGAGATTCCGGTTCGTCCATTTCTCCATCACCCAAAAATGCCCAAACTTTTCTACCTTCATCTTTAATTAGGCCTCTATTAATTAAATATTTCATATATCTAGCTTGATAAATAGCTAGCATTGGTCCTAAACCCATTGAGACAGTTGGAAATTGCCAAAAGTTTGGCATTAACCATGGATGAGGGTAAGAAGACAAACCACCTGGATTAACTTCTTGTCTAAAACTATCTAACTGCTTTTCATTCAGTCTTCCCTCAAGAAATGCTCTCGCATACATTCCAGGTGCACTATGTCCTTGAAAATAAACTAAATCTCCTCCAAATTTATTATTTTTAGCTCTCCAAAAATGATTCATTCCAACATCATATAAAGTAGCTGCAGAGGCAAAAGTTCCTATATGACCTCCAAGTTCAGGAAATTTTTTATTTGCTCTAACTACCATCGCAGCAGCATTCCATCTTATCAAAGATCTTATTCTTCTCTCTATGTTTTGATCACCACTTGATTTTTTTTCCTCACTAACAGGGATTGTATTTATATAAGGAGTATTTTGTGTATATGGAATATTGGCTCCTTCCATGTATGCTTTATTAATTAGTTCCTTGATTAAATAGTGAGCTCTTTGATTTCCATCCTTTTCTATGACATCTGAAAGAGATTCTAGCCACTCATTTGTCTCTAATGGATCAATATCCCCCTCATTTATAACCTGTATTGTTTCTATTTTCTCTTTTTCTGTTTTTCTAATTATTTTTTTTTGCTCTTGAGTTTTTTCTAAAGAACTTTCCGCTTCTTGGATTAAATTCTCAGTATTTTTTGGAACATCCTGTGAGGAAGAAAAATTTTGATCAACACTTGATATATATAAAATTAAATCACCCTTTGAAACTTTATCACCAACTTTTACATCTATAGACTCAATTTTACCTGAAAAAATAGATGGTATTTCTACACTAGATTTATCACTTTCTATTGTAACAACGGGATCATTCTTTTTTATTTCTTGACCCTCTTTAACAAGTAATTCAATTACTTCAACATTTTCAAAGTCACCAATGTCAGGAACTAATAATTTTTCAGTCATTTTTATGTCTTATACACTATAAAAATATTGTTAAATTTAAATCTTAACACATTCTGCTCAATTTTTTGACACTCTTTGTATCCATACTGAAGAAAATGATTAAAAGTTTATTAAAAACACTTATTAAACCAAAAACTAGTACTTATATCGACGCTAGCGTATGGATTCAAAAAATTTTATTAGAAGAAAAATACGGAAAAATTAATTCCTAAATTCTCTCCAAACATACAGCTATACCCATCCCACCACCTATACAAAGTGTTGCACAAGCTTTATTTTTATTTTTTCTGTTCATTTCATGAATCAAAGTTACTAAAATTCTTGCTCCAGATGCACCAATAGGATGACCAAGAGCAATTGCACCTCCATTGACATTTACTTTATTTGGCTCAATTCCCAACTCATTAATTACAGCTATACTTTGAGCTGCGAAAGCTTCATTGATTTCAAATAAATCAATTTCGCGTAAATTCCATTTAGCTTTTTTAATGGCAGATCGAACTGCTTCTATTGGGCCAACACCCATTAAGGAAGGTTCTACACCGACAGAGGCCCAAGAAACTATTTTTGCTAATGGTTTCAATGATTTTTTTTTTGCTTCTTTGAAAGAAGTTAATAATAAAGCTGCAGCTCCATCATTAATACCTGAAGAATTACCTGGGGTAACAGTTCCATTATCTTGGAAAACAGTTTTTAATTTTTCTAAATCAGATAGTTTTAAACCTAATCTTGGATGTTCATCTTTTTCAAGATAATTTCCATCAACATCTACTTTAACTATTTCATCTTTAAATCTATTATTTTTTATTGCTTCTTCAGTTTTTTTTTGAGAATTTAGAGCAAATTTATCTTGATCTTCTCTAGATATATTAAATTTTTTTGCTACATTTTCTGCTGTTACACCCATGTGATAATTATTAAAAGCATCCATCAATCCGTCATGAAGCATTGTATCTACTAATTTATCCTCTGATATTTTTTTTTCATCTCGGTAAAAAATTGAGTGCGGAGTTAAAGACATATTTTCTTGACCACCTGAAATTATACATTTAGCCTCTCCCAATTTTATAGATTGATAAGCTGATATTATGGCTCGGAGTCCAGATCCACATACTTGATTGACTATATAAGCAGGTTTTGAAACACTTAAGCCTGCGTTAATAGCAGCTTGTCTTGCAGGATTTTGTCCACCCCCTGTAGTTAATACCTGTCCCAAAATCACTTCGTCAATATCATTTTTATTAAGTTTAGTTTTTTTTAAAATTTCTTTTATAACTATTGATCCAAGTTGATCAGGTCTAATATTCTTTAATGTCCCTTTGTATGCTCCTATTGGAGTTCTAACTGCTTCTATAATCACTACTTCTTTTGACATATTAATCCTGAAATTTTAGAATTGTCTTATCATTAAAATACACTAAAATTTAAAATACTATAATAAAAATAAAAATTAAAAATGCGCCTGTAGCTCAACTGGATAGAGCGCTTGGCTACGGACCAGGAGGTTCTGGGTTCGACTCCTAGCAGGCGCACCAAAAAAGGAATTAAAATTGTTCAAATGGATATTTAAAACCTCGCTTCAAATGTCAGTAATTTATTTTTTTATTATTATTTTTATAATTTTATTAATTTTAACTTTTGTATTATAAGAAATTATGCCTAATAATTTTGAGCAAATTAGTTTGAAACAAGGCTTCATGAAACATAATGGTGGTCTTTTGTTTAGAAATATTTCTGATACAGAATATGAATTTAAATCTACAATAAATGAAAACCATTTAAATGCAGCAGGTATTACTCATGGGGGCTATTTAGCAGCTTTAATAGATGCTGGTGCCGGCACAGCCGCACATAGATCTGCAGTAAACGCACCTTGTGTAACTATTTCATTAGATTTGAAATTTATTGGTTCATCTAAAAATGGTGACGAAATAATTGGAAAGGTAAAAATTTTAAAAAAGACTAAAACACTAATTTTTTTATTTTGTGAACTTAAATGTAGTGATAAAATTATCACTTCAGCATCAGGTGTTTGGAAGATATTAAAAATTAAACCCTCAAAGTTAGGGCCTGGTGGTTAAATTATTTTTTAATTATTATTACAGTTATAATTTTAATTATGTTAAACTAAGTTTTTATAATTAGTAAAATGAGAACTTTTTACCATCCGATTCGGTCATGTTTTAGTCTATTTTTGTTCTTTAACACTAACAATATCTGGTAGGTTAAAAAAAAAATATACTAAAGATAGAAATGATTAAAAATAAAATTACCGCTGTTCTAGGCCCAACCAACACTGGAAAAACTCACCTAGCCATTGAAACAATGTTGTCTTTTGATAATGGAATGATTGGTTTTCCTTTAAGACTTTTGGCTCGAGAAGTTTACGATAAAGTAAAAATAAAAACTGGAGTAGAAAAGGTTGCTTTAATTACTGGCGAAGAAAAGATAATTCCTCCAAATGCAAAATATTTTCTTTGCACTGTAGAATCTATGCCTATTAATAAAGAATTAGACTTTGTTGGTGTAGATGAAATTCAAATGTGCGCTGATCATGAACGTGGGCATATATTCACCGATAGACTGCTTAATATGAGGGGAACAAAATTAACAATGTTAATGGGTTCAAACACTATAAAAGAAATTATTTCAAAATTAGACGATGATATTGAATTCATTGATAGGAGTCGGTTATCCAAACTTTCATATTCAGGCCACAAAAAAATTTCAAGAATTGATAGAAAAACAGCAATTATTGCTTTTTCTACTGAGGAAGTTTATGCAATTGCAGAGTTGATAAGAAGGCAAAAAGGTGGTGCAGCAATTGTAATGGGATCTTTAAGTCCTAAAACCCGAAATGCACAAGTAGAATTATATCAATCAGGTGATGTTGATTTTTTAGTTGCTACAGATGCAATAGGCATGGGTATTAATATGGATTTAAATAATGTTTATTTTTCAAATCTAAAAAAATTTGATGGAAAAAAATTAAGACGTTTAAATTTATCAGAAATTGGACAAATCGCAGGAAGAGCTGGTAGGTATTTAAATGATGGTAACTTTGGTATAACCGGTCAATGTAAAGAAATTAATTCTGATGAGGTTGAATTGCTTGAAAATCATAAATTCGAGAATATCCAATCATTATTTTGGAGAAACTCTAATTTAAATTTTAATAATTCTTTAACGTTAATAAAGTCTTTGGATGAAAAACCAAATAATAATTGGTTAAGAAAAATTAATGAGTGTGAGGACGAAAGAGCACTTAAATTTTTTCTTAAAGAAAAAAATTTTATTAATATCAAATTCGACCATGAAAAATTAAAATTATTATGGGAATGTTGTCAAATACCTGATTTTGTTAAAAAAACGTATGGTCATCATTATGAAGTAATTAGAAATGTATTTAAATATTTGAACAGTGAAAAAGGTAAAATTTCTGACAATTATATGCATTTTCAGTTAATGAAGCTTGATAAATTAGAGGGAAATGTAGATTCTTTATCAAATAGAATTGCAAATGTAAGAACTTGGTCTTATGTTTCAAATAAAAATAATTGGGTAGAAAATCAAAATTATTGGATAGAAAAAACAAAATTATTAGAAGATAGACTTTCAGATAGACTTCATGAGGAACTTACTAAAACATTTATTGATAAACGTGCAAGTGTTCTTGCAAGAGGTTTAAAACAAGATATGAAATTTGATACAAAAATTTTAGAAGATAATAAAGTGATGATCGATAGTCAATTTATTGGAAAAATTAATGGATTAAAATTAGAGCTTGATTTAAAAAAAGGAGCACTCGAAACAGATATTAAATCTCTTAAAAAAGCAGCAAGACAAACAGTAGGACCCGAATTAGAAAAAAGGATACAAATTATTATTGAAACAGGATTAATTGAATTACATGACGATTTTAAGATTTATTGGAATAAGTCTGCTATTGCGAAACTAAGACCTGGTAAAGATTATTTAATTCCAAATATTGAATTAATAGTAGACGATATTATAGAAAAAAATCAAAAACAAAAATTAATTAATTTTATTGATAGATGGATTAAAAACAAAATTGATAATGTTTTAAACAGTTTAATTAATCTTAAGAATATTAAAGACACGAATTCATCAATTAAAGCACTGGCATTTCAATTATATGAAAATAATGGTGTTCTTAAGAGAGATCAAGTACATGAATATATAAAAAGCTTACAACAAAATGAAAGAAAAGTTTTAAGAGACCTTGGGGTAAAATTTGGTAGATATCACATTTTTTTATACAAATTAATAAAACCCGATGCTGTTTCTTTAAGAACTATGCTTTGGAAAAATTACCACCAAAAATATTTCAATCTAAAACCTCCTACATTTGGATTGAATTTTATCGATGACAAAAATTATAAAAATAAAAATTTTATGTTACTTTGTGGTTTTGAAAGTTTTAATAATTTTTTTGTAAGAATTGATATTCTTGAAAGATTATTTGTTCAAATAATCAACTCTAATAACGAAAATGAGATAAAAATGATACCTGAGATGTTAAATTTATTAGGTTGTAGTAAAGAAAATTTTAAAAAATTACTTAAAATTATGGGTTACAAAATTTTTGAAAAAAACAACGATACATTTTTTAAATATTTACCAATGAAGAGAACTAAAAAAATCTTTAATAAAAAAAGTTCCAAAGAAAGTCCCTTTGGTATTTTAAAGACACTAAATCTATCGTAAAAAGATGTTTTTTAAGAAAAATAAAGATGAAAAAGAAAATGAAAATTTAATTAAAATTTCAGCTTTATTAATCCATGCGGCTAAAATTGATCAAGACTTTTCTCATAAAGAAGTAGAGATCATAAAACAAACTCTCATTAAAATAGGTGCTAAAAATGAAGATTTGGAAAAAATTATAGAAAATGCAAAAAAAGTTGAGGAAGATTCTAACCAAATTTTAAATTTTACTAAAGAAGTTAAAAACATGGATGAAGAAAATAAAATTAAGATAATTGAAGCCTTGTGGCAAATTATATACTCAAATAATGAAGCAGATATCTACGAAACTAGTTTAATGAGAAGGCTAGGTGGATTATTGTATATTGACAGTAAAACCATGGGAGATATTAAGAGCAAAATCAAAGAAAAAAAACCACAATGACATATCTCGTTAATGACAAATGTATTAAATGTAAATACATGGATTGTGTTGAGGTATGCCCTGTTGATTGTTTTTATGAAGGTAAAAATATGCTTGTAATTAGACCTGATGAGTGTATAGATTGTGGCGTTTGTGAACCAGAATGCCCAGTGGATGCAATTAAAGCAGATACGGAACCTGGTAGCGAAAAGTGGTTAGAAATAAATACAAAATATTCTGAAATCTGGCCAAATATAAGTGAAAAAAAAGATCCACCTTCGGATCATGAAAAATATAAAGATGAGCAAAATAAGTTTGAAAAATATTTTAAAGAAAACATTTAAGAAAAAAACTAAAGCTAAAAAAAAAAAAGTAGTAACAAAAAAAAAGCTTACTAAAACCAAAACAAATCCTCTTAAAAAAACAAAAAAAATTTCAAAAATCAATAAAAGAAAAATTTCTAAAATAGAGGATAAAAAAAATGAATCCAAAACCGATAATTTAAGAATCGCAAGAAACAACGAAGTTAAGCCTGAAATTAAAAAAGTAAAAAAACAAGAAACAGAAAAAAGAGAATATAAAATTAAAGACTATATTGTTTATCCAAAACATGGCGTGGGGCAAATTACAGAATTTAAAAAAATTAATATAGGTGGAATAGATGTTGAAACCTATATAATTAAATTTGAAAAAGATAAAGCTAATGGGATGGTGCCAGTAAATAAACAATCTCATTTACGACCATTAGCAACTATAAATCAAGTAAATAAATGTATCTCAATACTTAAGAGTAAACCAAAAATAAAAAGATCAATGTGGAGCAGAAGAGCACAAGAATATGAAGCAAAGATTTCTTCAGGAAAGATTTATGAATTGGCAGAAGTTGTTAGAGATTTAAATAAAGGTGATGATCTTATGGTAGATCAATCATACAGTGAAAGACAACTTTTTGAGAAAGCTTATGATCGTATGTTAACAGAATTTCAAATTATATTAAATTTTTCTCTAGAAGATACTCAAAAGAAACTAGATAAAGCACTAAAAAGAAATCAAGATAATCAAAATAAAGCTATTCAAATTCCTCCTAAAAATAAAGAAACTGAAACTGATTTACCAGTTCAAGATAATCTTCCTGATAATGAGGAACAGTTAGAAGAATAAAAAAAACGCCTCTCACACATCACGTTATGAGAAGCGTTTTTAAATAAAGAATACTAAGTAATTATCTTCTTCTTCTTTTTTTCTTAGCTTTCTTTTTAGCTTTCTTTTTAGCTTTTTTTCTTCTTTTAGCCATCTTTAGCTCCCTTTTGTTAAACGAATCAAATTGATTCGCGATTACCTTATTTTTATTTTTTTATATACGTTATGTCAATTCTTAAATTAAATTAAAATTTTATAAAAAAATTATAAAATTATTTTTTTATTTTTTTTATTGAAATGTTTCAAAAAGTTAGTGTTTATGCGTATAATAATCAATTAAATAAACTCTTTTAATAAAGTTTTTCTAAATCTTCTTTGTATTTTTCTAAAATTTTTTTTCTTTTTAGTTTTAAAGTTGGTGTTAACATTCCATTATCAATTGTAAATTCTTCTTTAATTAATTTAAATTTCTTTACTTTTTCTACTGAAGATAAACTTTTATTTAAATTTTCTAAATAATTTTCAATTGTTTCTCTATTTTGTTCAGTTTCACTCACAATTAATGCAACTAAATAATTTTTTTTATCTCCATAAACGAAACTTTGTTTAATTTTTTCCTCTAAACATAACAAATTTTCAATTTTAGATGGAGAAATGTTATCTCCACCAAGATTTACTATTATTTCTTTCTTTCTATCTGTTATTTTTAAATTACCATCTTTGGTTATCTCTCCTATATCACCAGTATGTAACCAGCCGTCCTTAATTATTTCATTTGTTTCTTTTTTCATATTCCAATATCCAAGCATAACATTTTCACCCTTTACCAATATCTCACCATCATTAGCTATCTTTACCTCATTTGTTTTAAAAGGCGGTCCCACAGTTTCAATTTTTATTTTTTCTGGAATATTACAACTTACAACTGGTGATGTTTCTGTTAAACCATATCCTTGCAATGTTTGTAATCCTATAGAGTTCAAAAATTCACCTATTTTTTGATCTAGAGCACCTCCTCCAGAAACAAAAGCTTTTAATTTGCCTCCAAACTGTTTTTTAATTTTTTTCCTAACTAATTTTTCACATAAAAAATCTATAATTTTTTCTTTAAAATTAAGCTTTTCTTTATTCAAATTTTTTGTTCCAAGCAATATGGTGCTGTCAATCATTTTTTTCTTAAAACCTTTTTGTTTTAAAAAGTTTAGAGAAATTTTATTATATAAATTTTGATAAAATCTTGGGACAGCTGTCATTATAGTTGGTTTCGCTATTAGCATATTAGGTAGTAATTTTTCTAAACTTTCTGCATAGTAAATTTTTGCACCTAATGATATTTGCACAAATTGTACTGTATGTTCGTATGAATGAGACAAAGGAAGCCATGTTAAAAATACAGGAAGACCATCTATTAAAAGTGTTTCTAAAATTTCATTTGCACCTTCACAATTAGATAATATTCCTCCATGACTAAGCATCACACCTTTAGGATTACCAGTTGTGCCTGAAGTATAAATAATACACGCAAGATCTTTTCTCATTAATTTATTATTGTAATCATTAAAAATATTGATTGTCTCATTATTAAAATTTTTTTCTAAAATAGTTTCAATGTTTTCAATTTCTTGGCTAAAATTTTCAATTGATATAACTTTAATTTTATTTGAAATAAATTTTTCGATTTTTTTAAATTGAAAATTATTAGAAACTATACATATTTTAGGTTTACAGTCATTTAATATATACTCGTAATCTTTTTCTGAATACGTTGTAAATAATGGAACTGTAACTCCACCTGCATTCATAATTGCTATATCGGCAATTAACCACTCTGGTCGATTTTCAGATAACAAAACACATCTATCACCTTTAGATAAATCTTTTTTTAAATGCTCTGACAATAAGCAAATATTATTTTTAACTTGTGCCCATGTTAAAAAATCACTATTATTTTTTTTTAACCATTTTAAAAATGGTTGATTTTTAAATTCTTTTTTTTCTTTATACTTTTCAAAAAAAAGTTCTACTAAGCTATTGACTTTATTTAATTCCATAATTTGGTGGGCGAAGAGAGAATCGAACTCTCACTTCTTGCGAAACACGATTTTGAGTCGTGCGCGTCTACCAGTTCCGCCATTCGCCCTTAATTGTTTAATAATTAATTAAATAGTATAAGAACTAAAATTATATTAAAACCAAAAAATGTTTAATACTCTTTATAAAAAATGTTTATATCTAGCTGCACATAAAAGCTCAAAATATTACCTAGCTTTAGTTTCTTTTATAGAAAGTTCATTTTTTCCAATACCACCTGACATTATGGTAATACCAATGGTAATTTCTAAAAAAAATGATTTTATTAAGGTATTTCTTATTGCAACAATATTTTCAGTTTTGGGTGGTATCTTAGGTTACTTTATTGGAGTATTTTTTTTTGATATAGGAATCCAAATAATGAGTTTTTACGGTTATGAAACTATGTTAATCAATCTTAAAAATGATTTAATGAATAGCGAAGGTTTTTATGCCTGGTTTGGAATTCTTTTTTTAGCTGGCTTTACACCTTTGCCATATAAGGTCTTCACCATTGGTAGTGGTTTAATTGGTTTTAATATTTTAATCTTCATCTTTATTAGTTTTATTTCTAGAGGTTTACGTTTTTTTATAGTTTCTTTTCTTTCATACAAATTTGGAAGCTTTTTTACAGAATTTATGGAAAAACATGGATCTAAATGGTTTACAATTATTGGACTAATAATTGTTATAATTGGATGTATAATTTTTTTAATACATAAATTAAATGCTTAATTACAAAATAGATACCTACTTAAATATAATTTTATTTATTAGTTTATTTTCATTAATTTCTGCTTTTTTTATAGAATTCATTCTTGGACATCAGCCTTGTAATTTATGCTTGATACAGAGAATTCCTTATGGATTAAGTATAATTTTGATAATTTTGAATTTTTTTATAAGAAAAAGTACTCAATTTATAATTCTTCTGTTAATCTTAATATTTTCCTTATCATTTATTATATCATTTTATCACTTTGGAATCGAACAGGGGTTTTTTGAAGAATCGATGGTTTGTGGGCTAAAAAATTCATCAAACATAATCTCAAAAGAAGAAATATTAAACCAACTGCAATATAAAACGGTAAACTGTAAAGATGTGACATTTAGAATTTTTGGATTTTCCCTAACTACAATTAATATAATCCTAAGTTTAGCTTTAACTATGATGTTATTAAAAATTTATAAAAATTATGAAAAGTTCAAAAAATAGAGTTGAAGAATTTATTAGAGTAGATCACGCTGGTGAAAGGGGTGCGGTTAAAATCTATGAAGGTCAATTACTGGCTCTTAATACCTTAGTTAAAGACGAAAATTTAAAAAAAGTTATAGAAGAAATGAAAGTGCATGAAATAGAACACTGTGAATTTTTTGAAAAAGAAATAAAAAAAAGAAAAATTAAACCGACAAAGTTTTTGCCCTTGTGGGATATATTAGGTGTAGGATTAGGCTTTGGTTCGACCCTTCTAGGTAAAAAAGCGGCAATGTTATGTACTGCTTCTGTTGAGGAAGTTATAGATAAACACTATCAAAATCAAATTGATGAACTGGGTGCTGACGAAAAAGATTTAAAAAAGAAAATTATTAAGTTTAGAGAAGATGAGTTACATCACAAAAATATAGCGTATGATAAAGGTGCAACAAAAAAAGGTCTTTATTCAGTAATGGACAGAATTATCAAAACAGGTTCAAAAATTGCAATTAATATCTCTGAAAAAATTTAAATTTTAATTTTCTAGTTCTACGTCCCAATATAAATAATCCATCCAACTTTTATGTAAATAATTTGGAGGAAAATTTTTTCCATTACGATGTAAATCTTCTGTTGAAGGTTGATAGGGGTACTGATTAAGTCTCATTCCAGATGATTTCAATAATTTTCCACCTTTTTTAACATTACAAGCTGAACAGGCCGTTACTACATTATCCCAATGCGTTTCACCACCTTTTGATCTTGGTAATAAATGATCAAAAGTTAACTCCTCTCGACTTCCACAATATTGACAAGAAAATTTGTCTCTTAAAAAAACATTAAATCTAGTGAAACTAGGTTTGGATTGTGGAACTATGTAATCTTTAAGAGCGATGACACTTGGCAATTTCATATTAAAAGTAGGACTTCTGACAATTCTATCATAATTACTTACAATTATAACTCTATCTAAAAAAACTGACTTTACAGTATCTTGCCACGACCATAAAGATAACGGATAATAACTTAATGGTCGATAGTCTGCATTCAAAACTAATGCTGGGCAATTTTCTAATGAAATACTTTGATCAGTGAAACTATTCATTAATAAATCTTAACTTAAATAAAAAACTATTTCAATATTAAGTGACTATTTAATTTTTTTTTTAATATAGTTTAATGCAATGCTTGAAGCTTCAATCGGAATATTATGATCGCAATTCTTTATCAAATGTGTCTCAATTTCAATATTATTTCTAATAAAAAAATCTTTGGCTTCTAACATGTGATTAGGTGGGACAATCTGATCCATTTCTCCGTGAATTAATAATGTATTTGTAGATACCTTTTTTTTTAAATTTAAATATTCTTGGTTAATAATTTTACCAGAAAAACCTATTATACAATTGTACTCTTTTTCAGATATGAGACCTAAGTTTATAGACATCATACAACCTTGGCTAAAACCAGATAAACAAATCTTATTGTTTTCTAAATTAAATTTATTTTTTACCTCATTAATGAATTTATTTAATTTTTTTTCAGCTTTTATAGATTCCTCTAAAATATATTTGGGGTCATCATTTGTTAAATCAAACCATTGATAACCTGATGGATTTATTGAGCATGGTTCATGGCCATTTGGACATATAAATATTGTATTTGGTAAATATCTCTTCCAATTTAAAGAAAGCATACTTATATCCTTTCCATCACCTCCATAACCATGAAGTAAAATAATAGCACTATTAATTACCGCCTTATCTTCAGGTTTTATAATGATTGAATCTAGACAAAATGTCATACTAAATATTAAATGTTTTCTTATTTTCAAAACATTCTACAATATAAATATGATTTCTGGAATAATTCTTAAAATTGTATCTATTATTTTATTAATCGCTGTTGGAGTTGTTCTGATTCTTGGAATTGGTACTTTGTTTAAAGGTGGCGATACTAGTAAAAAATATTCAAATAAATTAATGCAGTTAAGAGTTTTACTTCAGTTCATAGCAATAATTGCTTTAGTAGGTTTCGCATATTTTTTTAAAAACTAATTATAATTTGATAACCATTTTAAAAATTTTTTATCTTGAAAATCTATAGAACCAATAATTCTTGCAAATTCATACCCATCTTTATTAATTAATATTGAAGTTGGAATTCCTCTAAGTCCAAATTTTTTTGCTAAAGTGTCTGGAGAATCAAAATAAATTTCTAAATTCTTTATATTTAAATTTTGAAAAAAAATTTTAGTTTTTTCATAATTATCACGACCAATATTGATTGGAAAAACTTTTAAATTATTTAAATCTTTATTTATTTGCAATAAGTCGAGAGAAGGCATTTCCTTTTTGCAAGGAGCACACCATGTAGCCCAAAAATTTAGTAAAATCAGATTTCCTTTATATTCATTTAAATTTATTTGATTATTTTTAGCATCCAAAAACGTTAAAGTATCATACTTTTTTAAATCTTTATTTATTACTAGATTTTTTATATCTGTAGCTTCACTTACTAAAGAGTAAGTGAATAAAAAAATAAATGTTATTATAAATCTCATTTTAAACGATATAATTAATTATCATGACAAAAAATAAAAACAATAAGACAATCTGGAATACTAGAATTAAAGGAAAATCTTCTAGTCTTTTTCAAAAAATTGGGAGTTCTATTGAAATTGATAAAAGACTTTATAAGGAAGACATAACTGGTTCTATTGCTCATGTTGAAATGTTATTCAAGCAAAAAATAATTTCTTTTAAAATTAAAAATAAAATTATTTTTGGACTTAACAAAATAGAAAAAGAGATATCAAATGGTAAATTTGAATTTAATAAAATATATGAAGATATTCATATGAATATAGAAAAAAGACTTTTTCAAATAATTGGAGAAGAGGCAGGATATGTTCACACTGGGAGATCTCGTAACGATCAAATAATTACTGATTTTAAAATTTGGATTAAATCATCAATAAAAAAAATTAATTCAAATATAAATTTAATTATAAAAGATATATTGAAATTAGCAGAAAAAAATATTTACACTATAATGCCTGGTTTTACACATCTTAAAAATGCTCAACCTATTTCTTTTGCTCATTATTTAATGGCCTATATTGAAATGCTTGATAGAGATAAGAAAAGATTTTTGAACAATTTAGAAAATTTAAATGAAAACCCTCTAGGTGTTGCAGCGCTTAGCGGAACTTCTTTTAATATTGATAGAAATTTTACAACAAAAAAACTTGGTTTCAAAAAGCCAACAAACAACTCTATTGATACTATTTCCGATAGAGATTTTGTTTTAGATTTTTTATTCTCAGTTTCTGTTTGTTCAATGCATATATCAAGAATTGCTGAAGAATTAATCATTTGGAATTCAGATGGTTTTAAACTAATAAATTTATCAGACAAAGTAACGACAGGTTCATCAATAATGCCTCAAAAAAAAAATCCTGATCTTTTAGAATATTTAAGAGGAAAGTCAGGTTCTGTCTATGGAAATTTATTTTCTATGTTAACTATTTTAAAGGGACTACCTATTTCTTATTTTAAAGATCTTCAAGATGATAAGGATTTGATTTTTAGATCTCATGACACACTTATTGATTGTCTGCAAATTTTTAATGAAATCTTAAGAAATTTAACTCCTAATAAAAAGAATATGTCACAACTTGCAAGCTCTGGTCACATTACAGCAACCGACCTTGCCGATTACCTTGTTAAGAATCACTCAATGTCTTTTAGGAAAGCATATATAAAAACTGCAGCTATAGTCAATTTAGCTGAAAAAAAAAGAAAAAAACTTGAGGATTTAACTATTAGTGAATTAAAAAAAATTGAACCTAACTTAACAAATGATGTATTTAAAGTGTTTGATCTTACATATTCCGTAAGATCTAAAAAATCTTATGGAGGAACATCTTTTGATAATATTAAAAAAATGATAAAAAAATACAAAAAACAATTATGATTAAAAGAATATTTATATTTATCACTATAAGTATAATGGTTTTATCGTGTGGTAAAAAAAGTGATCCAACTTATAAAAGTACATATTTAAATTTTTTGAACTCAAAAATTAAAATAGTTTTATGAACTATAAATCAAAAGATTTTTTAATTGATGGAATTAAGGTAAAAGAACTAGCAAAAAGATATAAAACGCCAATATATTGTTATTCATTAAGAAAGATAAAAGAAAATATTAAAAAATTTAAAAATAGTTTTAATTCAATATCACCTATTATTTGTTTTGCGGTGAAATCAAATTCAAATCAAAATTTATTAAAAGAAATCGGAAAATTAGGGCTTGGTGCTGATGTCGTATCAGTTGGAGAATTGATGAAAGCTCTCAAATCAGGAATAAAACCTAATAAAATTGTTTTTTCAGGTGTGGGCAAAACTAGTCAAGAAATAAGTTTTGCTATTAAAAAAAAAATTTTTTTAATTAATACAGAATCTGAGAGTGAAATTTTAGCTATAGAAAAAATTGCAAAAAAAAATAAGAAAAAAATAAATATAGGTATAAGACTTAACCCTAACACTGATGCAAAGACTTTAAGTCAGATTTCAACTGGTAAAAAAGAGAATAAGTTTGGTGTATCCGAGAAAGATTTTGTAAATTTAGTTAAATATGTGAACAATTCCAAAAGTTTAAATTTAAAATGCATAAGCACACATATTGGAAGTCAAATCCTAGATATAAAACCTTATGAGAAAATGCTTAGAGTATTGGATAGAATTATAAAAAAAAATAATTTTCATTTTGAATACATTGATTTAGGAGGGGGAATGGGAATTGATTATGAAAATAATCAAAAAAACTTGAGTCTTAAGAAATATTGTTCAAGTGTTAAAAAATTTCTCAAAATACATAATTCTAAAATCATATTTGAGCCAGGAAGATCTATAATAGGCAATGCGGGAATTTTAATATCAAAAATAATATATATTAAAAAAGGATATAAAAAAGATTTTGTTATAATGGATGCAGGAATGAATGATTTAATGAGACCAGCTTTATATAATGCAAAACATCGTATAATTCCTGCATCAAAAAATAATAAAAAAATAAAAAAAATATATGAATTTGTAGGTCCAATTTGTGAAAGCACCGATAAATTTTCGTCTATTAAGAATTTTCAGAAATTGGATGAGAATGATTTAATCATAATCTGTGATGTTGGTGCCTATGGAATGTCATTAAGTTCAAACTATAATTTAAGACCTAAACCTATCGAGATAATGATTAAAAATTCAAAAGCCATAGTTATTAATAAAAGACAAGATCTAAAAGAATTAATATAAACAATTTTAATTGATGATAAGAAATTTTTTATTTTCATTATTTTTTTTTACTGGAATTATTTTTATTTCTATAATTTTTATTCCCTCACTTCTTTTACCAAAAAAAATTGTTATATTTGGTGGTAGATTAATGGGCTATTGGACCAGTTTTTGTCTAAGATTCTTCTTATCAACGTCTATTTTGATTAAAGGTAAAGAAAATATTATCAATGATAAAAAGTTTTTTATTGCTTGCTCTCATCAATCAATGTTTGAAACCTTTTTTTTACAAACCATCTTTGACTCACCCATTTTTATTCTCAAAAAAGAACTTATGTTAATACCTATTTTTGGTTGGTACTTAAAAAAAATAGGATCAATTTCAATCAAAAGAAGTATAACTACTAAAGATAATTTGAATTTTTTTAAAGATATATCTAATACAATTAAAAATTCCGACAGACCATTAATTATATTTCCTCAAGCAACAAGAGTCCTTCCAACAGAAAGACCACCTTTTAAAAAAGGTGTTGCGCGTATATATGATGAACTAAATATTTGTTGCCAACCTGTTGCAATTAATTCTGGATATGTATGGCCAAAAAATGGTATTAAAATTTCTAACAAAAAAATCGTGATTTCCATATTAGAGAGAGTTGAACCAGGACTAGAAAAAAAAGATTTTATTAAAATTCTTGAAAAAAATATTTATTCTGAGCTAGATATAATAAACTAGCCTTTCATAGGCATTACAACGTATATGCTATCGAAATCACTTGGATCTTTGATTAATGCCGGTGAACCAGAGTCATTTAAAAAGATTTCAATTTTTTCACCATCTAATTGAGATGCAATATCAATTAGATATTTAGAATTAAAACTAATTTCTAACTCGTGCTCAAATTTAACATTTATAGCTTCTTTTCCATCACCACTATTTGTATTGTTTACCGATAAATTTAATAAATTATTAGATAAATTAAACTTAACACCATCTTTTTTATCAAGAGATACAGATGCAACTCTATCAACTGAGTTTAAAAATTGTCTTAAATCGACATCTAATTTTTTTTGATTATTTTTTGGTATTACCTGAATATAATTTGGGAATTTACCATCTATTAGCTTTGAAATTAAAATACTATTATCTAACTCAAATTTTATTTTTGATTTAGCATTTGAAATATTAACCTCTCCATCATAATTATCTAGCAACGAACAAAGTTGATATATTGTTTTTTTTGGTAATATAATCGGTTCAAAATTAATTTTTTCTTCTAATCTAATTTTAGAAATTGACATTCTATGACTGTCTGTTGCCACAGCTGTAAGATAATTTTTTTCATCAACTTCGGTTTGATGAAAATATATTCCACTCAAATAATGTCGTGTTTCATCATTAGACACTGAAAATTTACATTTATTTAATAATTTTAATAAATTTTTAGACTTTATTTTAAAAACATTTTCATTAAAATTTTCATCTGTTATGGGAAAATCTGAAGCACTGATACAATTTAAATTAAAATTAGATTTTTCAGACTCTAAATGTAATTTACTTTTATCATTTAGTGTTAAATGAATTTTTTTACCTGATGAAATTTTGCGCACAATATCATACATAGTTGAAGATATTGTCGTAGTTTTACCCTCTTCTATTACCTCAATATTATTTAATTGATGAATAAATATTAGATCTAAATCAGTAGCTGTAATAACTAATTTAGAATTTTGAGCATCTAATAATATATTTGATAAAATTGGAAGTGTGCTTCTTTTTTCTATAATGCCTTGGCAATAATTTAATGCTTGCTGAAGATCTTGTTGATTTATACTAAATTTCATTTTCCTTATTGTTATATAATATTTGGTTTTTTAATTTATTAATATTATCAACCATATTCTGATCTTTTTCTTTTATTTTTTCTATTGTTTTGACAGAGTGAATAATGGTTGTGTGATCTCTATTTGAAAATTCTCTACCAATTTCTGGTAATGATTTTGATGTTAATATTTTTGTTAAATAAATTGCAGTTTGTCTTGGCCTAACTAAATAACGAGATCTTCTAGATGATAGCATTTCATTTTTACTTATTTTAAAAAATTTACACACAATCGTTTGTATTAAATCAATTGTAACTTTATTTTCACCCAAATTTAATAGATCTTTTAGAACCACTTTAGTTTCAGAGATATTTGGCATTTTATTATAAATTCTTGAAAATGAAATTACCCTGTTAATTGCACCTACCAATTCTCTAATACTAGATGTTATTTCAGAACTAATAAAATCCTGAATTTCTTTTGAAATTTTAATTTTGTCTGCATATAAATTATTCAATTCATCTGTTTTTTTTTCAACAATTTTTTTTCTTAAGTCCAGATCAGGTGGTTGTATGTCAACAACCAAACCACCAGAAAATCTTGATTTTATCCTTTCCTGAATTCTTAATAACTTATTTGGAGCTCTGTCTGCTGATAAAATTATTTGAGAGCCTTTATCTAACAAAGCATTAAAAGTATGAAAAAACTCCTCTTGCATAGCTTCTTTTCCATTCATAAATTGAATATCATCAATCAATAATACATCTGTATTTCTAAAATAATCTTTAAACTTGACCATATCATTAGACTTGATTGATTTTACAAACTGATACATAAATCGTTCAGCTGATATAAACATAACTTTATTATCTTTTTTTAATTCTAGCCCAATAGAATTGAGAAGATGAGTTTTTCCCATGCCAACACCACCATAAATATATAGCGGATTATAATGGGAGATATTATCGGATACTTTTTTAGAAGCTTCATAAGCTAATTTATTACTTGATCCAGTAATAAAATTATCAAAATTTTTATTAGGGTCTATTCGATTATACTGTAAATATGAGTCTTTAATAAAAGATACATTTTCTAATTTGTCTGAATCTTCAAATTTTGTGTTTTCTTCTGTATTTTTAATAACTGTTTCAAGAATTTTAAATTCTATACGAACAATTTTTTTATTATAAACTTTTATTACCTGAATAATTTGATCCAAATATCTTGAGGTGATCCAATCTCTTATAAATCTAGTTGGTACTGATAATAATATATAATTATTGAATTCTTCTTCAAAACTTATTTTTTTTAACCAACTTTCGTAAATATCGTGACCCAATTTATTTCGCATTTCAGTTTGAATTAAATTCCAATCTATTTTTTCAGATTTAAAAGTATTCAAACTTGTATTTTTTATTGAGTTTTTCATAAAACTTGGAGAGTCTTCAGTTAGAACCATAATAAGATTATTGCAACAAATAATTTATAAAATACAAAAAAAAATAAAATCTAGGATTGTGCAAAGATTTAAAAAATAAAAATTAATATTTGACAGAATTTTTTTTAAATTTTTTATAAATAAAATTTATAATTGAATTGAATATATTTATTTATTTACTAAATCTAAATCTTGTGTTTAGAAAAATTTTAATCACAGATTTTGTAGACTTTAAAGTTGTATGAAATTAACAACCTGAAGTATTATTTAATTATATCGATGCTATTTTTTTTGTTAATCTTGAAACGTTTCTTGAAGCATTTTGTTTTTTAATTATGCCTGTCTTTGCAATTTTCATCAATTCTGAATTCAACTTAGGTAAGAATTTTAATGCCTCAGACTTCTTTTTACTCTCAATTAAGATATTCATTTTTTTTAGAGCATTTTTATATCTACTCTTTCTAGCTTTATTTACTACCGTTTGCTTAGCTATTCTTCTAATTCTTTTAATTGCTGATTTTGTATTTGCCATATGCGCAGGGGTATAGCCCGAGATTCTAGATTAATCAATGAAATAATTAATCATATTTGACATGTATTACAAAAAAAAGTAGATCTCTTAGATATAATTTTTTTTTGTATAATTCCATTACATTTAGCTCTTTTACAATTTAATCCATCTCTTTCATAAACTTTGAAATTTTTTTGAAAATTGCCTTTTTTTCCTGAAGTATTTTTAAAATCTTTTATACTTGAGCCACCTTTTTTTATCGCAATCCTAAGAACTTTTTTTGAATTTAAAATGATTTTTTTACAGTCCTTTTTTTTAAAAAAATTTACATTTTTGTTAGGATTTATCCTGCTTAAATACAAGATCTCACTTGCATATATATTTCCGATCCCTGATACAAAATTTTGATCAATTAAAAAATTTTTAATATTTTTTTTCTTTCCTTTAAAAAATGAAAAAACATAATTTAAATTAAATTTAGATTGGAATGGTTCAGGTCCATATTCAGCAAACCTTTTTTTTAATAATTGTGAGTTATTTATAATTTGAAAAAAACCAAATCTTCTTGGATCATTATAAACAATTTTAAAATTTTCAAAAATAATTTCAACATGATTATGTTTTTTTGGTAAAATAGGTGAACTATAAAAACTAGTATTCGTAACTAAATTTTTTTTGTTATTAAGTATATGAATCGTTCCCGACATTCCCAGGTGTAATAAACAATAACTATTATCTGAAAAACAAAAAATTATGTATTTGGAAAATCTCTTTACTTCTATAATTGTTTTATTTTTTAAAAATCGTGAAAAATATAACGGTATCTTTATTCTTAAATTTCTGTTTCTTACTATTACTTTTTTTACCTTTTTTTCTTTAATCTTTTTACTTAATGATTGCCTTACAATTTCTACTTCTGGTAATTCTGGCATTTAATACTATATTGATAATATATTTTTTTTTATGCAACAATATCTACAAAATAAAAAAGGGCTAGTACAAAATGTTTTTGATCAAGTTTATGATCAATATGATTTAATGAATGATTTCATATCTTTAGGTGTGCACAGAATTTGGAAAAAAAATATGCTTAATATGATGAATCCATCTCATAATCAAAAATTAATTGATGTAGCATGTGGTACGGGGGATATAGCTAAACTTTTTTTAGACAATGTAAATAAACTATCTCAAATAACTTGTGTTGATCCGAATAAAGGAATGATAAGTAAGGGAAAAGAAAAATTAAGCAAATATAAAAATTTAAATTGGATAGTTGCATCTGCTGAAAAACTACCTGTTAAAGATAATTCATTTGATTTTTACACGATAAGCTTTGGTTTACGAAATACAACAAATTTAAATAAATCTCTTTCTGAAGCTTATAGAGTATTAAAACCTGGTGGTAAATTTTTATGTCTAGAGTTTTCAAAAATACAAAATTCAAAATTAAATTTTATTTATAAAAATTATTCAAAATTAATACCACTAATAGGAAAAATTATTGTAGGTGAAAAAAAACCTTATGAATATCTAATTGAAAGTATTGAAAGCTTTGTTAATCAAGATCAATTAATAGATTTAATGATTAAAGAAAATTTCAAAAAATGTAATTATAGAAACTTATCTGGTGGAATAGTTTCTATACATAGTGGATGGAAATTCTAATGATAAAAAAATTTATCATATTATTTAAATTAGGAAGAAAAGTTGCTAAATCTGATATATTAAAAATAATATCAAAATTTCAAGAACCACCTTTAGTAATTAAAATTTTATTTAAAATATTATCTTTTTCTTTTTCTGAGAAGAAACAAATCGATAAAAACTTAAATGAAGGTGAAAGACTATCTAACTCACTGGAGTCAATGGGGACGACTTTTATTAAACTTGGCCAATTTTTAGCTACGAGACCAGATATAATTGGAGAGGAATTGTCAAAAAAATTAGAAAATCTTCAAGATAGACTTCCTCCATTTTCGTTAATACATGCAAAAGAAATAATTAAAAATGATTTGGGTAATGATACATACGACTCAATTATTGATATAAGTGAACCTGTTGCTGCTGCTTCTATAGCTCAAGTGCACAAGGCTAAGATAAATGAAAACGGCACTATTAAAGATGTGGCAATAAAAATTCTTAGACCAGATATAAAAAGAATATTTAATGAAGAAATAGATGCAATGATGCTTTTTGCTTTTTTAGTCGAGTCCTTCATAAAAAAAACTAAAAGACTAAAATTAGTTGAAGTTGTTTTTCTATTAAAAGAAATTACTAATTTAGAAATGGATTTAAGATTTGAAGCTGCTGCTGCAAATGAATATGCTGAAAATACAAAGAATGATGTGGGATTTAGAGTGCCACAAATTTATTGGAATTATACTAGTGAAAATGTAATGACTTTGGATTGGGTGGATGGAATCTCTATTAGAGAAACACAAGAGCTAAAAAACAAAAATTTTAATACTCAAAAAATTTCAGAGGATATTATTCAAAATTTTTTAAGACATGCTGTAAGGGATGGTTTTTTTCATGCTGATATGCATCAAGGAAATATATTTATTGATACTGATGGTCAAATTGTACCTATTGATTTTGGTATAATGGGTAGATTGGATAAAATGAGCAAAAGGTTTTTAGCTGAAATTTTGTTTGGTTTTATACAAAGAGACTATCGTAAAGTTGCTGAGGTGCATCTTATTGCCGGTCTTGTTCCAAAAGAAGTTCCTATAGATGATTTGGCCCAAGCATTAAGATCAATCGGAGAGCCAATTTTTGGACAAGCAGTAAAAGATATTTCTGGTGGAAAATTGTTAAAACAATTATTTGATGTAACCGAAAAATTTAACATGCAAACTCAACCTCAACTTCTTATGTTACAAAAAACAATGGTAGTCGTTGAAGGAGTAGCAAGAAAACTAAATCCTGAAACAAATATTTGGACCACATCAAAGCCTGTACTTGAAAGTTGGTTAAAAGAAACTAAAGATCCAATGACAAAAATAAATGAAACCCTTCAAAATACTTCAGAAGTAATAAAAAGATTGCCTGAGTTTCCTGAAATAATGGATAAAGCTAACCAAGCTCTTACTTATCTAGCCAGCGGACAAATACCTCAAAACTCTAACTCATATAATGCTTTAAATACTCAAAAAACAGAAATGACTGCTTTCAGAAATCAATCTATTATTGGTTTATTAGTCCTTGTAATTTTTGGTCTTTTAATATTTTAATTCTAACGATGAATGATTTAACTAACAAAAAAATTCTTTTTATAATATGTGGAGGTGTCTCAGCGTATAAAAGTCTTGAAATATTAAGATTGTTTAAAAAAAGTAACGCAAAACTGAAAACCATTCTTACAAAAAATGCTAAAGAATTTGTAACTCCCCTTTCAGTTGCTTCTTTGTCTCAAGGAAAGGTTTATGATGATTTATTTAATGTAGAAAATGAAGCAGAAATGGACCATATTTCCCTATCAAGATGGGCAGATGTGATTGTAGTTGCTCCAGCTACAGCTAATACTATTTCTAAACTTAGCAATGGTTCATCTGAAGATTTAGCATCGACAGTCATTCTTGCATCAAACAAACAAGTTTTTTTAGCTCCAGCTATGAACGTAAGAATGTGGAATCATAATTCAAATCAAAATAATTTAAAAACTCTTAAAAATTATGGTTATAAAATAATTGGTCCAATAATTGGTGATATGGCTTGTGGAGAATATGGTGAAGGTAAAATGTCTGAACCTAAAGACATATATGACGAAATATTTAATTTTTTATCAAATAAAATTAAAAATAAGAAAATTAAAGCACTTGTTACAGCGGGACCAACAAATGAGTATATTGATCCAGTTAGATATATAACTAATAAATCAAGCGGAAAACAAGGTTATGAGATAGCAAAATCTTTATTTAAAAGAGGTTTCGATACCACTCTGATATCTGGACCTACTAATTTAGATTTTAATGAAAATATAAATTTTATTAAAGTTGAAACAGCAGAAGAAATGTTTAAAGCAACACAAAAAAATTTGCCAGTAGATATAGCTATATTTGCTGCAGCTGTATCTGATTTTAAATTGAGTAAAAAATATGACAAAAAAATTAAAAAACAAGAAAATCTTACAATCAATTTAGAAAAAAATACTGATATCCTAAATTATGTTTCAAATCATAATTCTAAAAGACCAAAACTAGTTATTGGTTTTGCTGCAGAGACAGATAATTTAGATGAAAATGCTTTAGAAAAACTAACAAATAAAAATTGTGATTGGATAATTGCTAATGATGTCTCGAAAAAAGATAAGGGTTTTAACAGTGAATTTAATGAAGTAGTAATTCATTATAAAAACAATAAAATAAAACGAGAAAAGCTCTCTTTAAAGAAGAAATCAGAAATATCAGAAGAAATTGTAGATCGAATAGTTTCTCAAATAAATTAATGGCTAAAGTCTTAATAAAAAAATTAGATCCAGCTGTAAAATTACCTTTATATAAAACTAATGGTGCTTCTGGCATGGACCTTATGGCATTTATTAAAAAAACAATAAATTTAAAACCAAATACTTCATCTATAATACCGACTGGATTATTTGTTGCTTTTTCTGAGGAATATGAAATTCAAATTAGACCAAGATCAGGACTGGCTGCCAAAAACAATATTAGTGTCTTAAATACACCAGGGACAATTGATAGTGATTATAGGGGAGAGATTAAAGTTATCTTATTTAACCATGGTAATAAAGATTTTTTAATTAACAATGGTGATAGAATTGCACAAATGATTCTAACTCCTGTCATTAAAATAGAATTAGAAGAAACAAATGATTTACCTGAATCAATAAGAGGTGAAGGTGGGTTTGGCTCTACAGGTAAATGATATTAAAATTTAACAAAAATCAAGTAAAGAGATTTTCAAGACAAATTGTCTTAAAGGATATAGGTGTCTTAGGCCAAAAAAAAATTATTCAATCCAAAGTCCTAATAATTGGTATGGGCGGGTTGGGATGTCCTGCAGCAGAATATCTAACTCGTGCCGGTGTTGGTTGCTTAGGTATAATAGACTCTGACAATATTGATTTATCTAATCTCCATAGACAAAGTCTATATGATATTGACGATATAAATAAATCTAAAGTTACAACAGCAAAAAAAAAATTAAAAAAAATTAATTCACAAACAAAAGTTGATTATTACAAAACAAAACTGAATTTCTATAATTGTGAAAAAATAATTAAAAAATATGATTATATTATCGACGGTTCTGATAATTTTGAAACCAAATTTTTAATTAATGATTTTTGTAAACATTCAAAAAAATTTTTAGTAACAGCGGCAATAAGTAAGTTTGATGGACATATTTTTACTTTCAATTTTAAAAATAAAAAAACACCTTGTATAAGATCTTTTTTTCAAGAAGAAAAAATTTCTGATGATATGCTTAATTGTGAGAATGAAGGAATTTTAGGAACTGTAGCAGGCATTATGGGTAGCTTTCAAGCAAATGAAGTTTTAAAAAAAATTCTATCTATTGGTAATGATTTAAATGGCTATATTTTAATATTAGATTTTTTAAATCTTAATTTTCGAAAGGTTCGATTAAATAAAATAAAAAATGTTTAAACAAATTTTAATAATACTCTCTTTTTTGTTTTGTATTCAAATTAGTTATGCTGAAGAAATTTTTTTATCATTAAAAAAAAACAAGGTGAACGTAAGATATGGTCCTAGTTTCGACTCTCCAGTAAAGTTTGTTTACAAAAAAATCAACTTACCCATTAAAAAAATAGACCAAAAAGATAACTGGAGGAGGATTATAGATTTAAAAAATAATAGTGGCTGGATTCATCGATCACAACTAAAAAAAAATAATTCAATAATTCCACTTGAAGATAAAGTTTTATTCAAAAAACCATCAAAATTTTCAAAACCAATAGCTTTAATAAAAAAAGGAAGAGTTTTAGTGATACAGAAATGTGAAAATAATTGGTGTAAAATAGAAACTGCAAAACTAGATGGATGGATAAAAAACAACTATATTTGGGGCCAAATTAATTGATTTTTTTAACAATCTAAATGAGTTTAATTATTTTTGTTGAACACATATATCTTTAACAACAGGTATATTAGCACAATCTTCACATTTTGTTTTTTGTGCAATACAACCATCATCAAGAATTTCAACATCAACAACTCTATCACACTTTGAACAGGTTGAAGAAATAGTTAATCCACATTTTTTACAATTATAATTTACTTCTTGCATACAATTAAACTAAACATGAAATATTGGCATTCAAGAAAAATCAGTGAGAACAATTATCATTAGCACATTTTTTTTGCGAATAGTTATTATTATCTCATTTTATTTAGTAAAAAAATTTTGAAGTTTTTATCTTATTCTAATATTTATTTTTTAGACTTGCTCGCCCACCATTTATCTAAAACAAAATACCAAATAGAATTAGCTATTGGTTCAACTATAGCATCGGTTAATGCAACGGTAAAAGATACATCTGCAACTAACATTAAAACTGAAATTGCAATTATGAAGTGTCCAATTGTATAAATCAAAGTTCTTAATAAAGAACCTTTATTATTCCTGTAAACACTTTGAGTTGCCTGAAATATGCCGTTTGTAATTTCCATTAGTTCTTAAAAGGACTTTCAAGAACACATGCAACAAGATGTATTCTAGATTGTTCTCCTCCATTAAAAAAATTATGATATTTAGTATTATTTGTTATCCACACTTTACCATCAGCCGGAAGATGTTTTGCAACATTTTCAATGACCATTGAACAACCTTTGTTAGTAATAATCGGCACATGAAGTCTACATTCTGGATCTTTGTGCCAACTTAATGTTGATCTAGGTTCTTTTAATAACAGCCTAACTCTTCCTAATTTAAAATTTTTACTTAAAGTTTCATAAACCTCTTTAAAATATGTGTTTTCAAACTCAGGAATTAACTGAGTGTATTTTGACTCGTCAATATCTATATCTCTTGAAACTTCTTTTCCACTATCATCCGCAATGGTCCAATATTTTCCCCTTATACTATTTCCTTTAATAGAATTTTCATCATTAGGGATTTGATTAATTGGTATAGCTCCAAAATGACTTATACCTGGAGAGTTAAATTTTTTTTTTTCTAAAATTTTATTTAAATCATCCTTTAATTTAGATATATCAAAACTTAATTTAGGAACCTGATAAAAGTCTTCAAAACTTGTATTTGCCATATAAATATTCTTTTTATTAGTTAATTAATTTAATTTTAAATCAAATCTGTCAGCATTCATAACTTTAACCCATGCTGCAACAAAATCTTTAACAAATTTATCTTGAGAGTCTTCACATGCATAAACCTCTGCTAAAGCTCTTAATTGTGAGTTTGAGCCAAAAATTAAGTCAACTCGTGTTCCTTCCCATTTAGCTTTTTTTGTTTTTCTGTCACTACCAACAAATTTTTGTTCAGATTTATCAGTTTCTTTCCATGTTGTGTTCATATCTAATAAATTTGTAAAATAATCGTTCGTAAGTGTTTCAGGTTTTTTTGTAAAAACACCAAATTTTGAATTATCAAAGTTAGTATTTAAAACACGCATTCCGCCTATTAAAACAGTCATTTCAGGGGCTGTAAGACCCATTAACTGTGCTTTATCAATTAATTTTTCTTCTGAAGATACATTCGATACGTCCCCATTTAGATAGTTTCTAAAACCATCTGCTTGCGGCTCGAGCAATCCAAATGAGTTAATATCTGTTTGATCTTGTCTAGCATCTCCTCTACCAGCAGAAAAAGGTACATTAATTTTATAACCCGCTTTTTTAGCGGCCATTTCTATTCCAACACCACCAGCCAAAACAATCAGGTCAGCCATAGAAACATTTTTCTTTTTGCCATCAAAATTATTTTTTACTTTCTTAAGAGCAGAAATAACTTTTGAGAGCTTTATTGGATTGTTAACTTTCCAGTTTTTTTGTGGTTCTAATAAAATTCTAGCACCATTTGCTCCACCTCTCTTGTCAGAACCTCTAAAAGTTGAGGCTGAAGCCCAAGCTGTAGAAACCATTTCAGAAATTGATAATTTTGATTTTATAATCATCGATTTTAAGTCTTTAATATCTTTTGATTTTAGTTTGTATTTTGGTTTATCTATTGGATCTTGCCAAATTAATTCTTCCTTTGGAACATCGCTTCCTAGATAGCAAGCTTTTGGACCCATATCTCTGTGAGTTAGTTTAAACCAAGCTCTAGCAAATGCATCATGAAACTCTTTTGGATTTTCGTGAAAATGTTTTGTAATAGGACCGTAACTTGGATCAACTTTTAATGAAATATCTGTAGTTTGCATCATAGGTGGATGAAGCACATTTTTGTCGTGTGCGTCTGGAACCATTTTGATTTCTTGTCCGTTTTTCTTTGGAGTCCATTGATGAGCACCTGCTGGGCTTTTTGTAAGTTCCCATTCATGACCATATAAACAATCAAGATACCCCATATCCCACTTAATTGGATTTTGTGTCCATGCGCCCTCTATACCACTGCTTATAGTGTCCACACCTTTTCCAGATTTATAACCACTGTTCCATCCAGTGGCCTGATCTTGAATTTTTGATGCTTCTGGATCTGGTCCTTTATGAGATTCTGGCGCAGCGCCATGTGATTTACCAAATGTATGACCTCCAGCAACTAATGCTGCCGTTTCATAATCATTCATTGCCATTCTTCCAAATGTTTCTCTTATATCGTGTGCTGCGAGCAATGGATCTGGATTTGCATCAGGTCCTTGAGGATTTACATATATTAGTCCCATATGAGAAGCTCCCAAAGGCTGTTCTAAGTCTCTTTTGCCACTGTATCTTTTAACATCTAACATTTCTTTCTCTGAGCCCCAATAAATATCATCTTCTGGCTCCCATATATCTACTCTACCAGCTCCAAAACCAAATGTTTTAAAACCCATCGAGTCCAATGCTACATTACCAACCAAAATAAAAAGATCTGCCCAAGATATTTTTTTTCCGTATTTTTGTTTTATAGGCCATAGAAGTAATCTTGCTTTATCTAGATTAACATTATCAGGCCAAGAATTTAATGGAGCAAAACGTTGGTTCCCTGTTCCAGCTCCACCTCTACCATCGCCTGTTCTATAAGTGCCTGCTGCATGCCATGCAAGTCTAATAAATAATGGTCCATAATGACCATAATCTGCTGGCCACCAATCCTGAGAATTAGTCATTAATTTTTTTAAATCTTTTTTTAATGCTTTAAAATTAAGTTTTTTAAATTCTTTTGAATACTTAAATTTTTGATCCATTGGATTTGATAATGATGAATGTTGGCTTAAAATTTTAAGATTTAAACTATTTGGCCAAAAATCTCTATTGGTTTGACCTCTTCCTGCGGAAAACTTCGCAGGTGTACCTGCTCCAGTAAATGGACATTTACTTAGTTCTTTTGCTTTAAAAGATTTACTTTTTAAATTTTCAGTACTCATTGATATCTCCTTAATTATTCAAAAGAATCTACTTTATAACCATTCTAAATAAGTGTCAATTGTATAAAAATGACGCTAAATTATTTTGAAAATTAATCTTCTAATTTGACTAGAACTTCTATGGATTTAATTTTTTTTCCCTCAATTTTTTTTAAAATATTTATCGGTCCAACATCAGAATTTTCTAGGTCAATTAGTTTTTCCTCTTTTAAATCATAAAAATGATGATGATCTGAAATGTTTGTGTCAAAATAAGTTTGATTTGAGTTAATTGGAATTTGCTTTAAATATCCTTTTTTTTCAAAAGCATGAACCGTGTTATAAACTGTTGCTAATGAAATTTTATTATTTAATTGTTTTTGAATTTTATTTACTAAATCATTGATAGTGAAGTGGAATGTTTTTTCTGTATCAAATAAAACTTCACATATTTGCAGCCTCTGTTTTGTAGGCCTTAATCCTGATTTTCTCAGTTTTTCAATATATTTCATTATTATTTACGATGTTAGTTATAATTGTTCTAAACTAGGATTAAAAGTATATTATATATTGATAAAATCAAGTAAATAAGAGAATTCAATTTTATGAAAAAAAATTCATACTCATATGAAGAACTGATAAATTGTGGCAATGGCCAGTTATTTGGTCCTGGTAATGCTAAATTACCTCTTCCACCAATGTTGATGTTTGATAGGATTACAGAAATTAATGATAACAATGGAGCATTTAAAAAAGGGATGCTAAAAGCTGAATTGGATATTAAAAAAGATCTCTGGTTTTTTGACTGTCATTTTAACGGGGATCCAGTGATGCCAGGGTGTCTAGGACTTGATGCTATGTGGCAGTTAGTTGGTTTTTATTTAGGTTGGATTGGAAATCCTGGGAAAGGAAGAGCGCTTGGAGTAGGAACTGTAAAATTTACTGGTGAAGTTTTACAAAATATTAAATTGGTAAAATATATTATTGAAATGAAAAAAATTATGTCTCCTGGAGGAACAACAGTAGGTCTTGCTAATGGAGTTGTTTTAGCAGATGGAAAAAAAATTTATACAGCTGAGAGTTTAAAAGTAGGATTATTTAAATAATGAGAAGAGTTGTTATAACTGGCTTAGGAATAGTTTCTTGCTTAGGAAATAATCAAGAAGAAGTTTACCAGTCACTATTAAATTCAAAATCAGGAATTACATATGCCGAAGAATACAAAGAACACAATCTTAAAAGTCATGTACATGGTAAACCCAAAATAAAACTTGAGGATTTCATAGACAGAAAAACAATTAGATTTATGGGTTCAGGTTCAGCATACAATTATATTGCAATGAAAGAAGCAATTATAGATTCAGGTTTGGAGGAAAAAGAAGTAAGTAATTTTAAAACTGGAATTGTTATGGGTTCAGGAGGACCTTCAATTGAAAACGTTATCTTGGCAGCTGATAAAACAAGAGCAAAGACACCAAAATTAATGGGACCCTTCGTTGTTCCAAGAACAATGGCGAGCACTGCTTCAGCAACACTTGCTGTCCCATTTAAAATCAAAGGAACCAATTATACAATGAGTTCAGCTTGTGCAACAAGTGGACACTGCATTGGAAATTCAATGGAATTAATTCAAATGGGAAAACAGGATGTTGTATTTGCTGGTGGAAGTGAAGAAATTCACTGGGCTATGACTGCAATGTTTGATGCCATGACTGCACTGTCGTCAAAATACAATGATGCACCAGAAACGGCTTCAAGAGCATATGATAAAACAAGAGACGGTTTTGTAATTGCTGGAGGAGGAGGAGTTTTAGTATTGGAGGAATATGAACATGCTAAAGCAAGAGGTGCTAAAATATACGCAGAATTGACTGGTTATGGAGCAACATCAGATGGATACGATATGGTAGCACCATCAGGTGAAGGAGCCGTAAGATGTATGAAAATGGCGATGGCAACTGCAAAAAATAAAATTGATTATATAAATACCCATGGAACATCTACTCCAGTTGGAGACATTACTGAACTTAATGCGGTTAAAAGTACATTTGAAAGTAATATTCCAAAAATTAGTTCAACGAAATCTTTATCTGGCCACCCTTTAGGAGCTGCATCAGTGCACGAAGCTATCTACTGTTTGATAATGATGAAAAATAATTTTATTGCAGGATCAGCAAATATTAATGAGATGGACGATGAAGCTAAAAAATTTCCAATAATTTCTAAAACAGAAACTGGAGCAACTTTGAATACAGTTATGTCTAATAGTTTTGGTTTTGGTGGAACCAACGCAGCATTAATTTTTGAAAAGGTTTAGTTATGAGTTTAATGAAAGGTAAAAAAGGTTTAATCATGGGAGTTGCTAATGAAAGATCTATAGCTTGGGGTATTTCACAAAAACTAGCTGAAGCTGGTGCAGAACTTGCGTTTACTTATTTAGGAGATGCCTTGAAAAAAAGAGTTATTCCTTTAGCTGATAAATTAAACTCAAAAGTAACATTTAGTTGTGATGTTGAAAAAAAAGAAGAAGTAATAAAATTATTTGAAGATATTAAATCACAATGGGGTGAAATTGATTTTGTTGTCCACGCAGTTGCTTTTTCAGATAAGTCAGAATTATCAGGTGAATATTTAAATACAACCAGAGAAAATTTTTTAAGAAGTATGTTGATTTCATGTTTTTCATTTACCGAGGTAGCAAAAGAAGCATCAAAAGTAATGAAAAATGGTGGTAGCATGTTAACTTTAACCTACGAGTCTACTAAAGCAATTCCAAACTATAATGTAATGGGTGTTTGTAAGTCAGCTCTTGAAGCAAGTGTAAAATACCTTGCTAGAGATTTAGGAACTAAAAGCATAAGAGTAAATGCTATTAGTGCTGGACCAATTAAAACATTAGCTGCTTCGGCTATTGGAGATGCAAAATTCTTATATAAATGGAATGAAGATCATTCTTTCCTTAAAAGAAATGTAGATATTCACGATGTTGGAAATTCCGCATTATATCTACTAAGTAACCTTGCAAATGGTGTTACTGGTGAAATTCATTATGTAGATGCTGGGTATAATAAGGTTGGGATGCCAGATCCTAAAAATATTACTTAAAATATAGTTAAATTTAGTAAAACTTTATTTGACAAAAAACCTCTCAAATTTTCATTCAAGGGGTTTAAAATTTTTTATTTAAGCTATTATTTAGCAGCTTGTTTCATAGAAAGTTTAACTTTACCTCTATCAAAACCAATTACTTTTACTTTTACTTCGTCGCCTTCTTTGACAACATCAGTCACTTTAGCTACTCTTTTATCTGCAAGTTCTGATATATGAACAAGTCCATCTTGTTTTCCTAAGAAATTCACAAATGCTCCAAATTCCATAATTTTCATAACTTTACCTGAATAAATTTTATTTAATTCAGCTTTTGCGGTTATGTCTTTAATCATTTGCATGGCAATGTTTCTAGACTCTTCATCGGGAGCAGCAACAGTTACTACACCCTCATCATTTACATCAACTTTAGCACCTGATTTTTCAACTATCTCTCTGATTGTCGCTCCACCTTTTCCAATAACAGCTGCAATATCTTTTTTATCGACTGAAATTTTTTCCATTTTTGGAGTATGTTTTCCAACATCTGCTCTTGAGGCTGATAGTGCTTTATTCATTTCACCTAAGATGTGGACTCTACCATCTTTAGCTTGGCTTAAAGCTTGCTCCATGATTTCAAATGTAATACCAGTAATTTTAATATCCATTTGAAGTGAAGTAATCCCATCCTTAGTTCCAGCTACTTTAAAGTCCATATCACCTAAATGGTCTTCATCACCTAAAATATCTGATAAGACACTAAAATCATCACCTTCTTTAATTAATCCCATTGCAATACCTGCTACAGGCTCCTTAATGGGTACTCCTGCATCCATTAATGCTAAAGATGTTCCACAAACTGTGGCCATAGAAGAAGAGCCGTTAGATTCTGTAATTTCAGATACTACTCTGAAAGTATATGGAAATGTTTCTTTTGAAGGTAGAGAAGAATGAATAGCTCTCCACGCTAATTTACCATGACCTATTTCACGTCTTCCAGTTCCTATTCTTCCTGTCTCTCCAACTGAAAAAGGAGGAAAATTGTAATGAAGCATAAATCTTTCTCTTTGCAATCCATCTAAACTCTCAATTCTTTGCTCATCATCAGATGTTCCTAGTGTAGCTGTTACAATTGCTTGAGTTTCTCCTCTCGTAAATAAAGCAGATCCATGTGTTCTGGGTAAAACACCAACTTCACATGAAATTGGTCTTACATCAGACAAACCTCTACCATCAATTCTATTTTTATTTTTAAGGATATCTGTTCTTACTATTGATTTTTCAAGGTTTTTTAACTGACTATTTACATCAAGATCGGTATAATTTTCATTTTCCTCAAAGAGTTTTTTTGCTTTTTCAGTTATATCTGAAATTTGATTTGATCTATCTTGTTTATCTCTTGTAGCAAAAGCTTTTGTAAGATCTTTAGTAAATGTTGCATCAAGTTTTTTTCTAATTTCAGACAAGTCTTTTTTCTCAACTGTCCATTCAGGTTTTCTACATTCTTTTGCAAGTTCCTCAATCATTTTAATTACTGGAACAAAACCCTCATGACCAAATTTAACTGCATTAAGCATTTCTTCTTCAGTTAAACCATTTGCTTCAGACTCAACCATAAGTACAGCATCTTTTGTACCTGCAACAACTAAGTCTAAACTTGAGTTTTCTAATTCAACTTTAGACGGGTTTAAAACATATTTTCCATTAATAAATCCAACTCTAGAAGCTCCAACGGGTCCCATAAATGGCATGCCTGAAATAGCTAATGCAGCAGATGATGCTATAATTGATAAAATATCTGCCTCATTTTCTTTATCATAAGAAATTACAGTTGGTAATAACTGTACTTCATTTTTAAATTCATCAGGAAACAAAGGTCTGATTGGTCTATCAATTAATCTTGAAATTAATGTTTCACTTTCAGTTGGTCTTGCTTCTCTTTTAAAATATCCTCCTGGAATTTTTCCAGCTGCATAATATTTCTCTTGATAATTCACAGATAGTGGAAAGTAGTCCATATCAGGATTTACTTTTTTTGCTCCAACTACTGTTGCTAAGACAACTGTCTCACCACATGTAGCTATTATTGCACCATCTGCCTGTCTTGCTACTTTACCTGTTTCTAAACTTATTTTCTTTCCTGCTACTTCAATTTCCTTCTTATATACTTTAAACATTTCATTTCCATTTCGTTTCGTTCATTACTTTTTTCAGTTCCATCTATTTTGATTTCTATTTTCTTAAATTCAATTTCGACAGCACATTTTTATATGAATCAATCTTATTCTTTTTAAGATAGTCCAATAACTTTTTCCTTTTATTTACCGCCTTTAACAATCCAACAGATGAATGTTTGTCTTTTTTGAATTGTTTTACATGTTTTGATAAATTTTCTATTTTTTCTGTAAGTAATCCGATTTGAATTTCTGACGATCCAGTATCTTTATCATGGATCGATAACTCTTTTATTTTTTTATTCATTATTATTTTTCCTTATTTATTTGTTTGTTTAATTAAATTTTCTATTTTTTCTGCATATTCAAAAGACTCATCTTTTCTAAAAAGAATTTTTGGTAAAAATTTAATCATCACTTTTTGTGATAAGATTTTTCTTATTAAAAAAGAATACTCTTTTAGTTTTTCAATTACCTGATCTGCGTTTTTGCCTCCCAAAGGTAATACATATGCTTTTGCAATTTTTAAATCTTGACTCATTTTTACTTCTGTCACTGTTATAGTATTTGTTTCTAAATTTGGCAATTTAGCCTCATTTCTGATAAAAATCATACTCAAAGATTGTTTAATCATTTCTCCGACTCTTAACTGCCTTTGAGATACTGGTTTTCCTATTCTATCAGCCATTATATTGTTCTTTCTTTTGATATTATATTAAATGCTTCTATTGTATCGTTTTTTTGAAAATCCATATAGTCTTTTAGTGTAATCCCGCATTCTTGACCATTATTAACTTGTTTTACTTGGTTTTTTTCTCTGAAAATACTCCCAATTTTTCCAGTAAAAATAATTGTTCCATCTCTAATTATTCTTACACTTGAACTACTTAGTATCTCACCATCTGTTACTTTAGAACCAGCAACTTTCCCTGCGCCTGAAACTTTAAATATTTCTAAAACTTGAGCAGTACCAGTTATTTTTTCTTCTATATCAGGAGTTAGTAGACCTGACATTTTTTGTTTAACAAAATCTATTACCTCATAAATTATGTTATATGAAGTAATTTTAATTTTTTCATTTTCAGCTAATTTTTTTGCTTCTTTGCTAGGTTTTACATTAAATGCTATCAAAACAGCTTTTGAAGCTTTTGCTAAAGTTACATCTGTTTCAGTAACCATCCCTATATCTGACAAAATTATCTTGGGTTTGACTTCCTCATGTTTAATTTGACTTATAGCATTTTTAATTGCCTCTGATGAACCATGAACATCTGATTTAATTATTAAATTTAGTTCTTCAGACGATTTATCCGAAAATGCAGACTCTTGAGTTGCAAAGGATAGAGGATTTTTACCATCTTTTGATTCCTGAGCTCTACTTTGGCTTAATGATTTTGCCTCTTTTTCATTGTCTAAAACTATGAAATCATCTCCTGCTTTTGCGGCACCATTTATTCCTAATATCTCTACTGGAGTTGAGGGCAATGCTTTTTCAATTGCTTCACCTTTATCATTAATGATTGCTCTTACTTTACCCCACCTCAGTCCACTTACAAAAAAATCTCCTTTTTTAATAGTTCCAGAAGTTACAATCATTGTTGCAACTGGACCTCTACCTGTATCTATTTTAGATTCTAATACAACTCCAGTCGCTTTAGAGTCAAAATCAGTTTTTAAATCTAAAATTTCTGCTTGAAGAATGATAGCTTCTATTAGTTTATTGATGTTTAATTTTGTTTTTGCCGAAATTTCTACCATTAAAGTATCACCTGATAATTCTTCTGCAATTAATTCATGTTCCAACAATTGATTTTTTATTTTTTGCGGATCTGAGTCAGGTAAATCACATTTATTGATAGCAACTACTATCGGAACTTTAGCAGCTTTTGCATGTTTAATTGACTCTACAGTTTGAGGTTTTACTCCATCATCAGCAGCAACTACTAATACAACAATATCAGTCAATTTTGAACCCCTTGCTCTCATTTCAGTAAAAGCAGCGTGTCCTGGTGTATCGATAAAAGTTAATTTTTTTGATTGATTTTCAATTTGATAAGCTCCAATATGTTGAGTAATTCCTCCAAATTCACCTGATACAACATTTGCGCTTCTTAAAACATCTAACACTGACGTCTTTCCATGATCAACATGACCCATAACAGTAATTATTGGAGGTCTATTTTTTAAATTCTCAGTTCTTGACTCTTTTATTTTTTGAATTATTTCTTCAGCTTTTTTTTCTCTTATCGGATTATGACCAAATTCCTTAACTAAATATTCTGCTGTATCAGCGGCTAATGATTGATTTATAGTAACATTTACTCCCATACCAAATAAAAATTTAATTACATTACTTGATTGTTCAGCCATTCTATTAGCTAATTCTCTAACGGTTATGGCCTCAGGAATATTTATATCCCTTTTAACTTGTTTTAAACTCTCGCTATTTTCCTCTTTATTAGAATTTTTAAGTTCTTTTTGTCTCGCTCTTTTCACAGATGCTAAACTTCTCTCTCTTGTTTCAATCTCATCACTCAAAGCTCTAGAAACTGTAAGCTTTACTTCTCTCTTTTTTGGACCTAATTTAGATTTCTTATCTTTATCAACATCACTTTTTAATCTTTTTGTTGCTCTTTGCTCTGCAAGTTTTCGCCTCTCAAAATCACTTGCTCCAAATGAAGTTTTTGATGGAAAGTTTGGTTTAAGTTGAAAATTTTTTTTAAAATTACTTGTTGTAGATCTAAAACCTGTAGGCTTACCGTGTATACCCTTTGCAATAGGTTTATTTTTCTGTTTATCGATTACGACTGTTTTTTTGTTTTGATTTTTTGAGTGATCAAAATTCTTAAATGATTTTTTGGGACTTCCAGAGATAGTTAGTTTTGTTTTTTTTTTCTCCATTTATCATACCTCAATCTTTGTAGACTATATTTCTAGCTGACATTATTAATTCATCAGCCTCTGCTTTTGATAAAGCAAAATCTTCTAGATAACCTTGGATTTTGATTCTTTCACCTTTAACTATATCAAAACCTCCTGTTAACTCATCTGATGCAAGATCTGCAAAATCTTCCAAGTTTAATATTTTTTGTTCACCAAGTGTTACCAACATACCCGGTGTTAAACCTTTAAGGCTAATTAAATCATCTGCTAAACCCAAATCTTTAATTCTTTTTGAAATATCCTCTTGATCTTTTTTATAAAACTCATTAGCTCTTTCAATTAAAGCTTTAGCAGTTTCTTCTTCTATACCCTCAATTTTTATTAAATTTTCAACTGAACTATCTTTAATATCATCAATTGTAGAAAAACCCTCTGCTACTAAAAGCTGTCCCAAAGTTTCATCTAATTCTAAATTTTTAACAAAATTTTCAGTTTTTTCTTTAAATTCCAATTGTCTTCGATCTGAATCTTCCTGATCTGTCATTATATTTATTTCATAATTTAGTAACTTCGTTGCAAGTCTTACATTTTGACCTCTACGACCGATCGCTTTACTAAGATTTTCCTCTGTCAAAATTACATCCAATTTTTTTCTTTCATTATCTACATTAACTCTTTGAACTTCTGCAGGAGACAAAGCATTTGAGACTAAGATTGCAGGATCTTCTGACCAATTAACAATGTCAATTTTTTCACCCTGTAATTCATTCACTACAGCTTGAACTCTTGATCCTCTCATTCCAACACAAGCACCAACAGGGTCAAGAGACGTATCAACAGCTTTTACACATATTTTTGCTCTACTGCCTGGATCTCTTGAAGAAGATTTTATTTCAATTAGTCCATCATAAATTTCTGGTACTTCTTGTACAAATAATTTTTCCATAAATTTCGGATGAGCTCGAGATAAAAAAATCTGTTGACCTCTTGTTTCTCTTCTTACATCATAACAATAAGCTTTTATTCTATCTCCTGCTTTAATATTTTCTCTTGGAATTAACTCATTTTTTTGAATGATTGCTTCAGTTCTTCCAAGGTCTGTTATAACATTTCCGAATTCTAATCTTTTTACAATTCCACTTAAAATAGTATCTTTTTTATCAATAAAATCATTATATTGTCTCTCTCTCTCAGCTTCTCTAACATTAAAATTTATTACTTGTTTGGCAGTTTGAGCTGCTATTCTACCAAAATCAAATGAAGGTAAAGGTTGTAAAATTTCATCTCCAATTTTTTTTTCCTTATTATTTTGATCTAGATTAATAGCATCTTCTATTTTTATTTCTGTGTTGGAATTCTCTGGATTTTCAGAGATAACTAATTTTCTAAAAATTTCGATATCACCGTTATCTCGATTTATTAAGACCTTTATTTCATTATCCTGACCAAATTTTGATTTTGCAGCTTTAGCAATTCCACTCTCCATAGATGATATTATTAATTCTTTATCTATAGACTTTTCTAAGGCGACAGCCTCTGCTATTCTTAATAGTTCTAATTTATCTGCTCTTTTATTTAACATTTTTTGTTTCTTCCAAAAAAAAATGGGCTTAAGCCCATTTTGATAATTCAACAATGTACGTTGGTATATATATTAAAGTTTTTTAATTATTCAATACAAACTATTTAGAAAATAAGCCTGATTTATCTGTTTTTTCCCAAGAAAATGACCCATCTTGTTCTGGCTCTCTACCAAAATGGCCATACGCTGATGTTTTTTCATATATTGGTTTATTTAACCCAAGCATCTCTCTTATTCCTCGAGGACTTAAATCAAAATTTTCTTTAATTTTTTCTTCTACAAATTTATTCTTATCCAAATCATTATCAAAAAGACTTACATAAATAGAAAGTGGTTTTGAAACTCCTATAGCGTAAGCTAATTGTATTAAACACTTATCTGCAATTTTTGAGGCAACAATATTTTTTGCAATATATCTGGCTGCATAAGCTGCAGATCTATCAACCTTGGTTGGATCTTTACCAGAAAAAGCACCGCCACCATGTGGTGCAGCTCCGCCATATGTATCTACAATAATTTTTCTTCCTGTTAAGCCACAATCTCCATCAGGACCTCCTATTACAAAATTTCCAGTTGGATTTACGTAAAACTCTTTATTTTCAAAACCTTCCATAAATTCTTTGGGAATTGAGTCAATCATATATGGTCTTAATAATTCTCTAACTTGATCTTGATTTATATCGGCTGAATGTTGTGAAGATATTACAACAGATTTTACTTTTGATGGTTTACCATTAATATATTCAAAAGTTACTTGGCTTTTAGAGTCAGGTTCAATATTTTTTAATTTTCCAGATTTTCTATCTTGTGCCATTAATCTTAAAATTTTGTGTGAATAATGAATTGGAGCTGGCATTAAAACATCAGTTTCGTTACAAGCATAACCAAACATAATTCCTTGATCACCAGCACCCTCATCCTTATTGCCAGCCGAATCTACTCCCATTGCAATATCTTCTGATTGTGAGTGTAAATGACTTTCTATTTTAGTTGCTTCCTTCCACGTAAAACCATCTTGGTCATAACCAATATCTTTTATACAATCTCTTACTTTATTAATTAAATCATCTTTTTTTATCTCGGGTCCTCTAACTTCGCCTGCTAGAACAACTTTATTTGTTGTAGTGAGTGTTTCACAAGCAACTCTTGAATGAGGATCACTTGATAAATAAGTATCAACGACCATATCAGAAATTCTATCTGATACTTTGTCTGGATGACCCTCTGAAACTGACTCACTTGTAAAAAGAAAATTTTTTAAATTATTCATTTTTGAACCTATTAAATGAAAAAATTAAAAAAATATACAACAAAATTAATATTAAAAATATTTTGTTTCCATATATAGAAAAAACTGTCGGCTCTATATCTCTTCTATGAGTAAAATCAATATAACCATCTTTTCCATATTCTACTTTTTTTTCAATCTGTCCTAATGGGTTAATTATAACTCCCATTCCATTATTAGCAGATCTAACGACATATTTACCGCTCTCTATCGCTCTAAAAATACTATGCACTAAATGTTGTTGGGGTCCGGCAGAATTTCCAAACCATCCATCCTCAGAAATGTTCAAGATATAATCAAAATCAAAATTATTTGAGAGCTTACCAGTATAAATTATCTCGTAACAAATAAGAGGTAAAAAATTTAAACCTTCAAAATCATTTTCAAATTCAATAATTTTTCTTTGTTCGCCACTAGTAAATGATCCAAAATTATTTGTAATTGTTTCTAAACCAATCTTGTTTAAAAAATCTTCAAAAGGTAAAAATTCACCAAAAGGAACTAAATTAACCTTATTATAATCCTTTATTAAATTCAGATTATTATCAAATACTGAAAATGAATTAAAAAATTTATATTGCTCTTTATTTATTGACCTATTTGTTATTCCAAGACCAATCAAATGATTTTTAGTAAAATTACTTTTAAATAAATCACTATATAAAATTAATTGATTTTGATATGTGTCGGGAATTATTCCTTCTGGCCATAAAAAAAAAGTTTTTTTTTGGGGATCAGGAGAGCTTATATTTATTAATTCGTTTAAAACATTTTCTGTATCTATGTTTTTATAAAATCTATCTAAACTTATATTCAAACTTATAATTCTTACTGTGTATGGGTTTTCTTTTAATTCGTTGCTAACAAAGGATTTTTTATATGAAGCACTATAAATTAACAAAAAAATAGGAAATAATAATAAAATTATTGATACTACAATTTCTTTTTTTGATTTTCTCAAAATATAAATCGCCGGTGTTATAAAAATACTAATTACTAAAAGATTCAATGAATAAGTTCCTATAACTGAGAGGAAGCTTAAGAATTCTATATTATCTGAAAAACTATAGACTATTAAATTCCATGGGAAACCAGTTAAAATGTTTCCTCTTATGAATTCAACTAATCCAAATAAAAGAGAAAAAAGAAAAAATGCACTTGTTACATTTTTAAAATTCAAAATATAAAAAATAAATGTAACTATTCCATAAAATAGAGCTAAAAAAGCAGGGATTAAAACAAGAGCTATAGGTACTAAGAAATTAAAATCTTGATCAAATGTAAGAGAAATAGTTATCCAATATATGTTTGTTATAAAATAACCAAAACCAAACAACCACCCATATAAAAAGGAAATTTTTTTATTAGAATAATTTAAATTTTTAAACAAAAAAATAAAGAAAATACTAAATGTAAAAAAATTTATCAAAAAGAAATTAAATGGTGGAAGACTCAAGGAGCTAAGTGCGCCTATAGTTAATAAAAAAAAAGTATCTAATATAATTTTTCTTTTCAATTTAATTTATAAATTTCTGAACAGATCTAAAAATTTTTTGTTCTTCATTAAGCATTTTTATATAATCTTTTTTTTTAATATGATCAAAATCTAATAAATGTAAAAAACCATGAATAAAGATTTTAGCTACTTTCTCCTTAAAATTAGATGTGCTTAAGTTTTTAGATTTATTCATATAATTAAAGCTAATAATAATGTCTCCTAAATAATTTTCTCTCAATTTTCTCGATTTTTGATGAAATGGAAATGATAAAATATCTGTATGTTTATTTTTATTTCTAAATTTTTTATTTAGTCTCTTTATATTTTTATTATTTGAAAGCAATAAAGTCAGATAAATTTTCTTATTAGCAAATTGAAATCTTTTGGGAAAAAACTTACATAAATTATTAAAAAAAATTTCTTTTTTTTTTATTTTTTTTGCCCAAGATTTATCCTCGGAGAGTACATTAACTTTGATCATTGCTGTTAGAATATGCTTTAACAATTTTAGATACTAAAGGGTGTCTAACTACATCTGAATGATCAAAGTCTACAACGGAAATTTCATTTAAATGTGATAATAATTTTTTTGCTCTATCTAAACCAGAGGCTTGTTTATGAGGCAAATCAATTTGGGAGGGATCACCATTGACTACAATTTTAGAATTTTCACCAATCCTTGTTAGGAACATTTTTATTTGAGTATCTGTAGCATTTTGAGCTTCATCTAAAATCGCAAAAGAATTCTTTAAAGTTCTTCCTCTCATAAAGGCTAAAGGAGCTATTTCTATATCTCCAATTTCAATCATCCTCTGTATTTTTTCAAAATGAAATAAATCATATAAGGAATCGTATAACGGTCTTAAATATGGATCAACTTTTTCCTTCATATCACCTGGTAAAAAACCTAATCGCTCCCCTGCTTCTACTGCGGGCCGAGATAAAATTATTCTCTCAATTTTTTTTTCTAATAACATTGTTAAACCAATTGCTACAGCCAAAAATGTTTTACCCGTACCGGCTGGGCCTGCTGAAATAATTATCTCACTTTCTCTCAAAGCTCTCACATATTCCTTCTGTTTTTCTGACCGTGGAATAATTGATTTTTTTGGTGTTTTAATTATATCTGTTACGTTTGTATTTTTAACTTTTTCATTAATCATAAATTTATCAACTGAGGATAAAATATCTTTATTTTCAATACTACCATTATTTGAGAATTGATTTGCTAAAAATTGGATTGCATTTTTAATTATTTCGTTTTTTTCTAAAGATGACTTAATTAAAATCGAATTACCTCTTGAATATATGCTTGCTCCAGTTAATTTTTCTAATTCTTTTAGATTTTTATTAAATTCTCCAACTACACCCATAAGAATATTATTATCGTGAATTATTACACTTAAAGTATTATTTTCTGAGTAAACAAACTTAAATAGACTTTGAGTTTTTTTTTTTATAGGATTGCTCAAATTTATGCCACTTTTAATTTTGATTTATAAATTTTTTCACCAAAAAGAGTGCTACGATTACTATTTTTAATTTTTACTTTCACAATTTTACCTATATCTTCTTCATTAGCATCAAATATTACAGAAGTCATGTATTCTGATCTACCAAAGAATTTTGAGCTCTCTTTACTTTTGTTTTCTACCAAAACATCAATAACCATATTTTCTAAAGATTTATTCATCCTAATTTGATGATTAAATAATTCGCGTTGAACTATCTCGAGTCTTTTCAAAGAAATTTTTCTATCGATTAAATTTAGTTTTGAAGCTGCAGTTCCAGGTCTTGGACTAAATATAAAAGAAAAAGAATTTATAAAATCAATTTTTTTGATTAAGTTTAAAGTGTCTTGAAAATCATCCTCTTGTTCCTCTGGATATCCAATAATAAAATCACTAGAAAATTTTATTTTGGGGTTAATATTTTTCAGTTTATTATAAATTTCAATATATTCATTTATTGTATGCTTTCTATTCATTAATTTTAAAATTTTGTTTGATCCACTTTGAACAGGTAAATGTACTTGAGGCATTAATTTTTTTGAAACTCTATAAATATTAATTAAATCATCTGTCATATCTCTTGGATGTGATGTGTAATATCTAATTCTATAAACTTCTGGAATCTTCTCGATTGCAATTATTAAATCTGATAATTTATAATCTTTGTATTTATAAGCATTTACATTTTGTCCTAATAAAATAATTTCCCGGGCTCCATTTTTAACAAGCGTTTTTGTTTCATCAATAATTTCTATTAATGGGCGGGAATATTCTGGTCCTCTAGTAAATGGTACCACACAAAAATGACAAAACTTATCACAACCCTCTTGAATCGTTAAAAAAGATGAGACATTACTTGAAGAGTTCTTAATTTTTTTAAGATAATCAAATTTTAAATTTGCATCAAAATCAGTTATGTCTAATTTTCTTTGTTTATCTAAAAATTCTTCAATTTTATAATTAATCTCATGATAGGCTTGTGGTCCAATAACCATATCTATATACGGTTCTCTTTTTAACATTTCCTCGTTTTCAGCTTGTGCTACGCAGCCTGCTACAATTACTAAAGGTTTTTTTTTTGAACTAAAAACCTGTCTCACTCTTCCTATTTCGTGATAAACTTTTTCTTTTGCTTTATCTCTAATATGACATGTGTTTAAAAGATAACAATTTGCTTCATCAATATTTTTAGTTTTTAAAAAGCCTATTTTTTTTACAATATCAAATATACGATTTGAATCATATTCATTCATTTGACAACCAAAAGTTTTAATAAAAATTTTTTTATTCATTTTTTGGTTTTACTTTAACACCATATAACTCTAATTTATGATCTACTAACTTATATCCGTGTTTTTCAGCAATTTTTTTTTGTAGTTTTTCAATTTCTTCATCAAAAAATTCTATTATTTCTCCAGATTTTATATCAATCAAATGATCATGGTGACTCTCTATCATTGCTTCGTATCTAGCTTTACCACCCTTAAAATCATGTTTAGTTAAAATTCCAGCTTCCTCAAAAAGTTTGACCGTTCTGTAAACTGTAGCAATGCTTATTTTAGGATCAATCTTTGATACTCTACTATACAATTCATCGACATCAGGATGGTCTGACTCTCCATATACCTCTTTTGACTCCGAAATAACTTTGGCGATAATTCGTCTTTGATCAGTTAGCTTAACGCCCTTAGACAAACATTTTTGTTCAATAGTTTCTGGCATAATTGATTTTAACTCAAATAATTAGGATTAATCAAATTTTTTTCAACTTTAAATTTTTCACAAAGTTTTGGGATATTTTCGTATTTTACATCCATTTTTTCACCAAAATCATCAAAACTGAAACAAAAATAATCAATTTTGCACACTAAATGAAAGGCTTTAACAATTGATAAGGAATTTCTTATACCTGCAAAACTTCCCGGACCTCTATTTACATAAATCTGTGAAATCTTTTTAAAATTAAGTTTTTTTTGATTTAAGAAATCATTGATTAATACTGTTAATTTTTCATAATTTATTTTAGTATTTTCATGTGTAATGCTATATTTAAAATCATCACAAATGATCATTAAAAAAATCTTATCTTTAACAGCATCTATTATCAGTTTACTCATTTTGCAATTTTTGTTCTTAATCAATTCTAATTCACAAGAAAATAATAGCAAATATTTTTCTAATGATAGAGGTGTATTGTCATTAATGTACCATCGTTTTAATGAAAATAAATATCCTTCAACAAATATAAGAATGCCAATATTTATTGAACAAATGGATATGATTAGTAATTTGGGTTATGAGTTTTATGATCCAAAGTTATTTCTTAACGAAATTGATAAACCAAAGAATAAAAAAAAAATATTAATTACAATTGATGATGGATTTAAATCATTTTATAATGAAGCTTGGCCATACTTAAAAAAAAATAAAATTCCATTTATATTGTTTGTGTCCACCGAGCCTGTAGGCAAAAATGGGTATATGACTTGGGATGAAATCAAAGAGATAGATGCTTCTGACATAGGATATATTGGACATCATTCACACACACATGAATATTTAATTGATATGACTGAAAAAGAATTCATCAATGATATTGAAACTGCAACAAAAATCTTTAATGAAAAATTGGGTTATTTACCTCCAATCTTTTCATATCCCTTTGGAGAATATTCTTCTTATATGAAAAATTATACTTCAAAAAATTTTAAAATTGCTTTTGGACAACATTCTGGAGTAATTGATATAAATAAAGATAAATTTGAACTACCAAGATTCCCTATAAATGAAAAGTATGGAGAATTAAAAAGATTTAAATCACTAATTAATTATAGCCCCCTAGAATATAAATCACTTAAACCAGAAGAAAAAAAAGTGACAGATAAAAACAACCCGCCACAATTAATTATTGATTTTTTTAATGAACAAAAAAATATTAATAATATTAGTTGTTATTCAAATGATGGTGGAAATTGGAAAAAATCTACCTTAAAATTTCAAAAACAAAAACTTATAATTAATTTCGAAGAAAAGTTCATTCCTAGAAGAGGAAGGATAAATTGTTCTTTAAATGATAATGGAAAATGGCGTTGGTTTGGAACTCAGTTTACAATAGTAGAAAATTAAATTAAACTATCAAGTTCAACGCTTGATGGTAATAATTTGGCATCATCGAAATCTTTTAAATTATTTTGCTGAATAATTTTTTTTAAAACTTCGACATATTTTTCACCTGTTTCTGCATATTCATTTAAATACTTCACAAGAATGAGACTATCTAGAGGTACTCCTCTATCTCTTAATTCAGCTCTAGCTTTTCTTAAATTTTTATATGATGAATGTGTATTTAAATTACGTTGATAAGCTCTAACCGATGCTTGCAAAACGTTAAACTTCATTACTTTATGACCTTCATTTTTGTCTGCATCTTTAGGTTTAAGACCTTCTCCTGACCAAGTCCATTGGCCGAACAGAGCATTACCTTCTTGTGCAAATCTTGATGTTCCCCATCCAGTTTCTTTAGCTGCTTGAGCTATTGCTAGAGATACAGGAATCTCGTCCATTCTTATCTTCAGAACTGATAAATCTTTTGAAGGAATACCATATTGTTTGTATTTTTTTTCAAGCCACTTTTTTTCAATTTCTGAATTATTACTTTTATTTATAATATTAAATAATCTTCTTCTATCTTTTTTAATATTACTATTTTCATCTAAAATTAAAGGCAAAATAATTTGAATAAAAAATTCTTTTCTTTTTTTTGTATTTTCTATCATCTTTATTTCTGCGGGAAGCAATGTCAAAGCAACTGGTTTCACAAGTTTTTTCTCTCTTACATCTTCAAGAGTGTAATTTGTATCTTCAAATAATTGTTTAATTGTTGAGGCATTCAATCTTACAGTGTCAGTTTCTAAATCATTTAAACTAAAAATATCTACTAATAAATCATTTTCATTAAGTGTTTCAATGCCATCTTCAATACTTTTTCCATTATTGTTTAATGTATAAGCTAAGACAGCTTTTGAATTATTTTTAAACTCAAAAGATTTATTTTTTGCAAAATATAATGTTGCTGGAGCAAAATAAAAAAATGAAATTATTAAAATCGAACTTAAAAAAATTCTTGGTAAAGAGCCTAGACCTCTTTGGTCAAAAAATTTAAAAAATTTTAAATTTAGTTTACTTGATCCTCTTTTAAACATATTAGATTGACTCCACTTGTTTTACTTCAGGAATATAATGACATAGAAGATTTTGAACTCCTTGTTTTAAAGTCATCGTTGAGCTTGGGCAACCTGAGCAACTTCCTTGTAATTCCACTTTTACTACCCCATCTTTGAACTCTTTAAATTTTATATCTCCACCATCTTTTGCTACCGCAGGCCTTATTTTCTCATTTAATAATTTAACAATTTTTTTTTCTATCTCTTCTAAATTTTCTAAACTTTCATCCAAACTTTTTTCAATAACACATTCTTTTCCTGATGAATAAAAATCGTTTATTAATGAAATAATAATGTGTTTAATTTCATCCCAATCAACATCTTCGTATTTATTAATTGAAATAAAATCCTGCCCCAAAAATATTCCCTCAACACCATTAACAGAAAGAAGATTTCTAATTAATTCATTGCTTGTTTCATCTTTACTTGTTATTTCAAAGGAACCATGATTGGATACAGTTTTTCCTGGTAAAAATTTTAGGGAATTAGGATTTGGAGTTATTTCTGTTTGCACAAACATATTTCTTATATAGTCAATTATTTTTAAATTTAAACTTGTTATTATAAATAACTTAAAATCCCATTATTTCATGAATTTTTTTCATTTTATTAGATGCAATTTTATCTGCTTTTTCGCATCCTTCTTTAAGAATTTTATCCAAAAAACTTTTCTCGGATAGTAGTTTTTTAATCTCCTTTGATATTGGTTGTATTTTATCAACTAAAACTTGGGATAAACTCTCTTTAAATTTTGAAAAATTTTTCCCAGAAAATTCAATTACAGATTTTTCTAAAGTTAAACCACTTAAACTAGAATAAATTTCAATTAAATTTTTTGCCTCTGGTCTATTTTCCAACTCGTCTTTACTTGTTGGCATTGGTAGTGGATCAGTTTTTGCTTTTTTAATTTTATTTATTATCTGATCTGCATTATCAGTTAAATTAATTCGACTTAAATCAGATAATTCTGATTTACTCATTTTTTTGGTACCATCTTTAAGGCTCATAATTCTAGAAAATTCTTTCTGTATCAGTGGCTCTGGTACTTTAAAAAAATCTTCAACTTTAAAGTCATTATTAAATTTTTGAGCAATATCCCTACATAATTCTAAATGTTGTTTTTGGTCATCACCAACAGGTACATGAGTTGTATCGTATAATAATATATCAGCCGCCATCAAAACTGGATAAGAATATAAACCAACACTTGCTTTCTCCTTATCTTTTCCAGCCTTCTCTTTAAATTGTGTCATTCTACTTAACCAACCTGTCCTGGCAGTACAACTTAAAATCCATGCTGCTTCTGAGTGAGCTTTTACTTTCGATTGATTAAAGATAATACTTTTTTTCGGATCAATTCCACTTGCTATGAAAGTAGCAACTGTTTCACGAGTATTATTTTTTAATATGTTTGGATCTTGTTTTACGGTAATTGCATGCAGGTCAACAACACAAAAGATGCAGTCATTTTTTATATCATTATTTAACTCTACAAAATTTTTTATTGCACCTAAATAATTGCCCAAATGAAGATTACCAGTAGGCTGAACACCTGAAAATATTTTTTTTTCCATATTTAATACTTTAATTTAAGATCTTTAGAATTAAAAGCTTTGATAAAAAAGCTTAAAACCAAATAGAACATTAATCCTAATACCACAGATAATATCAAATAAAATAATTTTAAATTGTGGTCATAAACTAATTTATCACCAAAAATAGTTATAAAATAATTAAAAACAAATCCCATCGAAATTGATGCAAAAATTATTTTAAAAAGTTTTAAAAAAAATACATTATTAAAACTAAATAATTTTCGTTTTTTTAAAAGTAAAAATAATACTATAGAATTAAACCAGGATGATATTGATGTTGCTATAGGAATTATTATAAAACCAATATCTTTAAAATAATAAAGACTAATAGATATGTTTAAAAAAACAGAAATTAAAGAAATATAAAAAGGAGTTTTTGTATTTTGGTTTGCAAAGAAAAAACTTGAAAATACTTTTATTAGTGCAAATGCAGGCAGCCCAAGAGCAAAAAAATAAAGAGCTTTAGCAGAATTATTTACAGAGTCCTCTGTAAAAGAACCATAACCAAATAATGCTGAGACAATTTCTGCAGAACCAATCATCAAAGCTAAAGTAGCAGGTAAACTTAAAAACATACTTAATTCTAAAGCTTTATTCTGAATAAGTTGAATTTGATTTTTTTTCCTTGTATGAACATATTTAGAAAGCTGTGGCAAAACAACAACACCAATTGCTATTCCTGCAATAGCTAAATTTATTTGATAAATTCTATCTGCATAATAAAGATACGACACTGCACTTGCTTGAAAAGAGGCAATAATTGTTCCTATCAGAATATTTATTTGAGTTACACCAGACGAAAAAATACTAGGTAAAAGTTTTTTAAAAAATATTTTTACTGGTTTTGTTAATTTTATATTGAAATCAAATTTTAGTGAGTAAAATTTTTTTACATAGTGATATAAAAAAATAATCTGCAAAAAGCCTGCTATGGAGACACCATAGGAAAGATAATAAACAATATGATCATCCAATAATTTTCCAAAAAGTAAAATCCCAATCAAAATTAAATTCAGTATAATTGGTGCAGCAGAAGCAGCAGCAAATTTATTATGAGAATTAAGAATTGCTGAGAAAAAGGATGCTATGCAAACAAACATTAAAAATGGAAAAGTAATTCTTGTCAAAGAAATAGCTAAGTCAATTTTTTTTGTATCTTCAATAAACCCAGGTGCAATTAAACTTACAAATAATGGCATCAAAACTTCTATAACTAGAACTAAAACTAATAAACTTAAAAATAATAAATTAAAAATTTGATCTGCAAAATTTTTAGATTTAGTTTTTCCCTTTATCAATTCGGAAGTATAACTTGGAACAAAAGCTGCATTAAAAGTTCCCTCTGCAAAAAGTCTTCTAAAAGTATTTGGAATTCTAAAGGCTACAAAAAAAGCATCAGCTATTAAACTTGTGCCTAAAAAAATTGCGATTAGGATATCTCTTAAATAACCAAGTATTCTGCTGATTATTGTATAAAATCCAAAAGTCCCTGTTGACTTAATTAAGTTCATAAATCATATTAGTCTTAATTTTACCCCATTTGTACACCTAATTAAGAAAAATGAAAAAAACAAAAGTTGATCATTACACGGATAAAGAAGCCTTAGAGTTTCATAGCCATAAAAAGCCTGGCAAGATTGAAATTGTAGCATCCAAAAATATGATTACTAAAAGAGATCTGGCTCTTGCATATTCTCCGGGAGTTGCAGTCCCAGTAAAAAAGATCAGTGAAAATCCTGAAGCAGCTTATGATTATACTAGTAAAGGAAATTTAGTTGCTGTTATTAGTAATGGTTCTGCAATTCTTGGCCTTGGAGATTTAGGAGCTTTGGCATCAAAGCCAGTTATGGAGGGAAAAGCTGTTTTATTCAAAAGATTTGCAGACATTGACTCTATAGATCTTGAAATTGACTCAAAAAATCCTGATGAAATAGTAAATTCAGTTAAAAATTTTGCTCCATCATTTGGTGGAATAAATTTAGAAGATATTGCAGCACCCGAATGTTTTATTATTGAAGAAAAACTAAAAGAAATTTTAGATATTCCTGTATTCCATGATGATCAACATGGAACAGCTATAATTTCTACAGCAGCTCTTATAAATGCTTTAGATATTAATAAAAAATCAGTTAATAAAATAAAAATTGTTATTAATGGTGCTGGAGCTTCTGCAATGGCATGTGCAAACCTTTTTAAAAGAAGTGGAGTCCCACAAAAAAATATTACTATGGTCGATAGAAAAGGGGTTATTTATAGAGGTAGGAAAGATTTAAATCAGTGGAAATCAGAGCATGCTATCGATACAAAAAATAGAACACTAGATGAAGCGATTAGTGGAGCTGATGTATTCTTAGGTTTATCAGCTAAAGGGGCTCTTACAAAAAGTATGGTAAAAAAAATGTCAAAAAACCCCATCATCTTTGCGTGTGCAAATCCAGATCCAGAAATTACACCAGAAGAAATAGAAGAGGTAAGAGACGATGCAATAATTGCAACCGGGAGATCCGATTACCCAAATCAAGTAAATAATCTAATAGGTTTTCCTTACATATTTAGAGGAGCCCTTGATGTAAGATCAAAAATTATTAATGAAGAAATGAAAGTTGCGGCAGCTAATGCTATAGCAAAACTTGCAAGAGAAGATGTTCCGGACGAAGTAGTTGCTGCAATGGGTGGTGAAAGACCTCATTATGGCAAAGAATATATTATTCCATCAACATTTGATCCAAGATTAATAAGTATTATTCCTGCTGCGGTAGCTAAAGCAGCTATGGATAGTGGAGTAGCAAGGAAACCAATAGAAAATTTTGAAATCTATCAGGAACAATTAAAACAAAGATTAGACCCCACGGTTACAATAATGCAAGGTATAAATAATTATATTAAAAAAAATAAAAAGAAAATTGTTTTTGCTGACGGAGAAGATGAAAATACTTTAAAAGCAGCGATTGCATTTAAAAACTCAAAACTTGGTGTACCAATCTTGGTAGGTAAAGAAGAAAAAATTAAAGAACAAATAAAAAAGATTGGATACAATGATAATTTTGATATCGAGATTGTAAATTCAAAAGATACACAAAAAAGAGAAAGATATGTCAAATATCTTTTTAAAAAATTACAGAGAGAACAAGGATTATTAGAATGGGATTGTGATAGATTAATAAGAAATGACAGAGTTATTTGGACATCATGCATGGTGGCATGTGGAGATGCGGACGGAGCGGTAACTGGAAATACTAGAAGATTTGGGGCATCTTTAGAAAAGATTAAACAAGTAGTTAAAGAAAGAGAAGGTGAAATTATGTTTGGCCTTAATTTAGTTGTTCACAAAGGCAAAACTATTTTTGTTGGTGATACAAGTGTTCATGAATACCCCAATTCTCAACAATTGGCTGAGATTGCTATATCTTCTGCGCGAGTAGTAAGATTATTTGGTTTTGACCCAAAAATAGCTTTTATATCTCACTCAACTTTTGGACAACCCTCAACAACTAGAACCAAACATATAAAGGATGCTGTTCAAATTTTAAAAGATAAAAATGTAAATTTTGAATTTGATGGAGATATGCAGCCTGATGTTGCTTTAGATAAAGAATATAAGTCTCTTTATCCATTTTCAAATATTGTTGGAAACGCAAATATTTTAATTATGCCTGGTCAACATAGTGCAGCTATTTCATACAAAATGATGAAAACTTTAGGTGATACAAAAGTAATAGGCCCACTATTAATCGGATTAGGACTTCCAATTGAAATTGCACCTTTAAGGAGTTCTACCTCAGAAATTTTAAACCTAGCTTCTATCGCAGCTTATTCAGCTGATATAATTAATTATAAAAAAAATTAATTAGTATTAAATCTAAGATCATCAACAAGCAAAATACTTGCAACAACATCTTTGACATCTAGGATTTCTTTTGCTTCTTTTACTACTAAATCTCTTTCTTCTGAAGTAGTTGCAATACCATATATATAAATTTTGTTTTTATACGTATCAACTTGATAATTGCTGATTTTAATTTTTTTGTTAATTATCATTGCAGTTTTTAATTGAGATGTAATTAATACATCCTTAGCTGATTGTTTAAAATTGAAATCTTCTTTTATTTTTATATCATTTCTAACTGATCTTACTCCATCTGTTTCCCATGCTAACTTTGTTAATAAAAGTTTTTCTTCAGGATCATCAACTTTTCCAGTCAAAAAAATCCTTCCATCAATAACTTTTGTATCAATTGATAATAAAAATTTTTTATCTAAAAGAACAATTTTAGTTTTTAATTTTTTTTGCATTATAGAATCATCGATCTGAGTGCCCAATGATCTGGGGTCAATTGCTAAACTTACTCCTGTACCAAAAATTCCTGTTGAAGATACACCAACGCAACCAATTAAAATTAAACTAATAAAAACAGCTAATATTAATTTAGTTTTCATTTTTCAACTTAATACAATAATTATAAATTTCTTTTTTTGATATTTTGCTATCTCTTTTGATAATACTAACAATTTCTTTGATGCTTAATTTATTTATCATTTTTTTTATAGTTATTTTATCTGATTCATTTAGAAAATCTGAATTTTTTTTGTCATCTTTTTTTTCTGATAAAACAACTGTTAATTCACCTTTAAAATCTTTTCTCAAATTATCAATATCCTTGACATCAATTCTTAAAAACTCTTCATAAATCTTTGACATTTCTCTACAAATTAAAATTTTTCTATTTAAGAAATGTTCTTTTATTAGGGGTATAATTTTATAAAATTTTTTTGGTGATATAAAAAAAACTATTGACGAATTTAACTTTGATAAAAATTTTAAATCTTCAATAGCAGCTCCTTTTTTTTCAGGAAAAAATCCATAAAAGTAAAATTTTTCTGAAAAGCCACTCACTGATATTGCGGAAGTGACTGCGGATGGTCCAGGTACTGGTATAACATCAATGTCATTTTTAACACACTCATTTATTAAAATTTTGCCTGGATCTGAAACTCCTGGAGTACCAGCGTCCGATATTAATGATACAATTTTTCCTTTTTTTAATATTTCAATTATTTTTAATGAGTTTTTTTTTTCGTTAAATTTATGATTAGAAATTAAAGATGATTTAATATCATATCTTTTTAATAAATTGTTAGATACCCTAGTATCTTCACAAAGAATATAATCTGACATTTTTAGGGTATCTATTGCTCTTAAGGTAATATCATTCAAATTTCCGATAGGGGTTGATACTAAATATAGTCCTTTTTTAATTTCTTTATAAGAAGATTTAAATTTTGTGACCATAAAAATAACAAAAAATATATAATATATTAAAAAAATGAAAAATTTTTTTAAAATTATTTTTACTATAACTTTAATTTTTTTCTCAGTTTTCTCTATAGGAAATACAGCAGATGAAAAAATTAAAATAGGTCTTTTAGTGCCTATGACTGGAGAAAATAAGAATCTTGGTGATTTAATTATAAAATCTACCAGAATGGCAGTTAAAGATATTAATAGTAATAAATTAGAAATTTATCCAAAGAACTCTGCCTCAAATCCAAAACAAGTTCTTAAATCTGCAGCTGAATTTAAAAAGCTTGGCATAAAAATAGTTATTGGCCCTGTGTTTTATGAAAACTTATCATATCTAGAAGAGTTGGAAGATATAATTTTTATATCGCTTACAAATAAAACATTAAATCTTCCAAAAAATGTTATAAGCAGTGGTATCAACGCAACGTCTCAATTAAAAACTATAAAAAAATTTCTTGAGTCACAGGATACAAAAAAAACAATATTCTTAACTCCTAAACTTAATTATGAAACTGAGATAAAGAAAGCTATTCAAAAATCAAAAATTAAAATTTCAAAGCATTATATTTACGATACAGAACCAACAAAACTTACAGCTCAAATAGAAAAAATCACTAATTATAAAATTCGAAAGCAAAATTTGGAAGATGAGATTAGAAGAGTTGAAAATTCTGATCTTATTGATAAAGAAAAACAATTAGAAAAACTTAATAAAAAATACACAATTGGTAAAGTAAATTTTGACTCTGTAATAATTTCAGATTTTGATGAAAGTTTAAAAAGTGTAATTACATCACTTTTATATACAGATGTATCACCAAAAAAAAAATTTATCATAACTTTTAATCAATGGTTTGATGATAGTTTACTAAATGAAGAAACAATTCAGCCAATATATTATCCTTCAATAAATAAAAAAAATTTAAATAATTTTCAAAATAAATTTAAAAAAGAATTCGATATATACCCAAACTATTTATCATTATTAAGCTATGACTTAGTTGGCCTCATCTATTATTTAACATTAAATAATGAAATTATGGATATAAACAAATTATTTAAAAAAGAAAATTTTTTTAAGGGGAAAATTGGAATCTTTGAGATAAAAGATAGCAAAATTAATCATCAGCTTAACTTTTATAAAATAGATAATAAAGAACTTAAAAAAATTTTTTAATTTTTTTAAATGCCATAAATCGGTGATCAATTCTATATTTATCTGATTTACTCATTTCCCCAAAAGTTTTTTTTTTATTCAGCGGAATAAATATTGGATCATATCCAAAACCATTTTTTCCTCTTGGTTCATGGGATATTCGACCTTCCACTTTTCCTAAAACACAAGCAACTTTTTTTGATAAGAATGAAATAGACAAAGCACATATAAATCGAGCTTTAATTTTTTTGTTTTTCCAATTTTTATTTTTTTTATTTAATTCTTTGTAAACTTTTTTTATCGCCTTACTAAAATTTGCATCCCTTCCACCCCATCTTGAGGAATAAATTCCAGGATTTTTATCTAAAATATCTATTTCCAGGCCAGAATCATCAGCCAAACAAATCAAACCTGTTTTTTTTGAAAAATATTTAGATTTTATTAAAGAGTTTTCTTTAAATGTTTTACCGTTTTCGACTGGACTTTTAAGGTTAAATTTAAGTGTAGAGTAAATTTTAATCTTTTTTGGTAATAAACTCTTGATTTCGCGTAGTTTACCCTTGTTATTAGTTCCAATAAGTAATTTATTAATTTTTTGTTTAAACATCTAGAAATTATCAAAATCCTTACCATATAAGAGGTTATGGAAAAAGAAGAAAACCAAAGCAATACTTCAGAAAATCAAAATCGGGACACATTAAAAGAAAGTGTGAAAACTGATGAAGACTTAAATGTTAAAAATAAACAAGACTCGGACAAAGATCTTGCAGAGGAAATTAAAAAACCCACACCAGAAGAAAGAATTGCCGAACTTGAGGATAAAGTTGCGAGAACTTTTGCTGAAATGGAAAATCAACGAAGAAGATTTGAAAAAGAAAAAGAGGATGCTTTTGAATATGGTGGTTATAATTTTGCAAAAGAGGCACTAAGTTTAATTGATAATCTTGATCGTTCTAAAAATGTTCTTGAAAATGACAACAAGCTTAAGGAAACAGACTCGCTAAAGAAAATAATAGAACATTTAGATATTATAAAAAAAGATTTAATTTCTATATTTGAAAAAAATAATATCAAACCTATTGATAGCCTTAATAAAAAATTAGATCCAAATTTCCACCAAGCAATGATAGAAATAGAAGACGATACAAAAGAGCCAGGAACAATAATTCAGGAAATTCAAAAAGGTTTTACTATTAAAGACAGATTGCTTAGACCCTCTTTAGTCGGAGTGTCGAAAAAAATTACGAAAAAAGAGGAAAAAACTACTGAAAATGAGAAAATTGAAGAAAATAAATAATTATGAGATTAACTTGTAGTTTTGTATTTAAACCCTATATGACGATAGAGACATTAATATTATGAGTAAAATTATTGGAATTGATTTAGGAACAACAAATTCATGTGTTGCCATAATGGAAGGTAGCCAAGCTAAAGTTTTGGAAAATAGTGAAGGTGCAAGAACTACGCCTTCAGTGGTAGCATTCACAGATGAAAATGAAAAATTAATTGGTCAACCTGCAAAAAGACAGGCAGTGACAAATCCTGAAAACACCATCTTCGCCGTAAAAAGATTAATTGGAAGAAATTTCGAGGACTCTTCGGTAAAAAAAGATATTCAGGCTGCACCTTTTAAAATTGTAAATTCTGAAAAAGGTGATGCGTGGATTGAAGCAAAGGGTGAAAAATATTCCCCTTCACAAATTTCAGCTTTCATACTTCAAAAAATGAAAGAAACTGCAGAAAAATATTTAGGACAAGCAGTTACAAAAGCTGTTATAACTGTTCCAGCTTACTTTAATGATGCTCAAAGACAAGCTACCAAGGATGCAGGTAAAATTGCTGGACTTGAAGTTTTAAGAATTATAAATGAACCTACTGCTGCTTCATTAGCTTATGGTTTAGACAAAAAACAAAATAAAAAAATTGCAGTTTATGACTTAGGTGGTGGAACATTTGATGTTTCTATCTTAGAACTAGGTGATGGAGTATTTGAAGTTAAATCAACTAATGGTGATACTTTTCTAGGTGGTGAAGACTTTGATAATACTGTTGTTGACTATTTAATTTCTGAATTCAAGAAGGATAATGGTATTGATCTTAAATCAGATAAGCTAGCTTTACAAAGACTAAAAGAAGCAGCTGAAAAAGCAAAAATAGAATTATCTTCTGCTGAACAAACTGATATAAATTTACCTTTTATTACTGCGGATAAAACAGGTCCAAAACATATTAATCTAAAAATGACTAGAGCAAAACTTGAGGCTTTAGTTGAGGACTTAATTGCTAAAACAATACCTCCATGCAAAACTGCTTTGAAAGACGCAGGAGTTACTGCTAATGAAATCGATGAAGTGGTTATGGTAGGTGGTATGACTAGAATGCCAAAAGTAATAGAAGAAGTTAAAAACTTTTTTGGAAAAGATCCAAACAAGAGCGTTAATCCAGATGAAGTAGTAGCGATGGGAGCAGCTATTCAAGCGGGTGTATTACAAGGTGATGTTAAAGATGTTCTTTTATTAGATGTAACTCCACTATCACTTGGTATCGAAACACTTGGGGGAGTTTCTACAAAACTTATTGACAAAAATACAACAATTCCAACTAAAAAAAGCCAAGTTTTTTCAACAGCAGAAGATAATCAACCAGCTGTATCAATTAGAGTTCTTCAAGGTGAAAGAGAGATGGCAGCTGACAATAAAATATTAGGTAACTTTGAGTTAGTGGGAATTGCACCTGCTCCAAGAGGAGTTCCTCAAATAGAAGTTACTTTTGATATTGATGCAAATGGAATAGTGAATGTTTCTGCAAAAGACAAAGGAACAGGTAAAGAACAAAAAATTCAAATTCAAGCCTCTGGTGGACTAAGTGATGACGAAATTGAAAAAATGGTTAAAGACGCAGAAGCAAATAAAGAGTCAGATAAAAAGAAAAGAGAGTCTGTCGATGTTAGAAATCAGGCAGATACTTTAATACATTCGACAGAAAAAAATCTAAAAGAACATGGTGCTAAAATTTCAGATACTGAGAAAAAAGCAATTGAAGATGGATCAAATGCACTGAAAGAATCTTTAAAAGGAGAAGACATTGAAGACATAAAGAAAAAAACTGAAACGTTGGTTCAAGCTTCAATGAAATTAGGTGAGGCTATTTATAAATCACAACAAAATGCAAAACCAGAGTCTTCAAAAGATGATGGTAAAGATGAAAAGGAAAAAAAAGACGATAATGTTGTTGATGCTGACTTTGAGGAAGTAAAAGACGAGAATAAAGAAAAAAGCGCTTAACTGACATCTATTTGTCCAGGTTATACACATGGCTAAAAGAGATTATTATGATGTCTTAGGTGTTAATAAAAGTGCTAGTCCAGAAGAACTTAAATCGGCTTATAGAAAACTGGCTGTAAAATATCATCCAGATAAAAATCCAGGAAATAAAACTGCTGAAGATAAATTTAAAGAGGCAAGCGAGGCCTACGGTGTTTTGTCTGACAAATCAAAAAAAGAAAATTATGATAATTTCGGACATGCTGCTTTTGAAAATGGCGGAGGAGGAAAAGGTGGATTTGGAGGATTTGGAGGATTTAGCGGGGCAGATTTTTCAGATATTTTTGAGGATTTTTTTGGAGATTTTGGTGGAGGGAGACGTAGTTCTCGAGGAAGAAACTCAAATAATAGAGGATCAGACTTAAGATATGATTTGTCAATTACTTTAGAAGAAGCTTATTTAGGGAAAAAGCAAAATATTCAATTTTCAACGTCTGAAAAATGTAATACATGCAAGGGTAATGGATCACAGCCTGGCTCAAGTCCTGACAGATGTACTTATTGTGGCGGTAATGGAAAGGTAAGATCTAATCAGGGATTTTTTACTGTTCAGCAGACATGCCCACAATGTGCTGGAAGTGGTGAAGAAATAACCAACCCATGTACGGATTGTAGTGGACAAGGAAATAAACAAACATCCAAAAAAATATCCGTAACAATTCCAAAAGGTGTGGATGATGGAACAAGAATAAGGCTTGCCGGAAAAGGTGAAGCAGGAACAAGGGGTGGGGTAAGTGGAGATTTGTATTTATTTATAAATATAAAATCTCATGAACTTTTTAAAAGATCGGATGTTAATTTATTTTTTGAATTTCCAATTTCAATCGCTGATGCTGCACTTGGTACAACGATAGAAATACCAACAATTGATGGGAAAAAAGCTAAAATTAAAATACCTGATGGAACTCAAGACGGAAAACAATTTAGATTAAAGGGCAAGGGTATGCCTTTTATGAGAAGAGGAGATTATGGAGATTTATATGTACAAGTAAAAACAGAAGTGCCAGTATTTTTAAATAAAGAACAAAAAGATTTACTAGAAAGATTTAGAAAAATAGAGAATGATAAATCTAATCCAAGTATTAAAAAATTCTTCCAAAAAGCTAAAAGCTTTTGGAATGGTTAATAATGGGATTAGAACAAATAATTCCAGCCATTTTTTTAATAGCAGTTTTGGTTTTAGTCTTACCAAGCTTTTTAAGTTCAAATTCAAATTCAAAACAATTATTTAAGAATTTATCTATTTGGTCTATAATTGTTATATCTATTGTGATAGTTTCTTATCTTGTTTTTAAATGAAAAAAATTAATCTAGCGGTTACAGGATGTATGGGACGTATGGGCCATCAAATAATTAAAACAGCAAGATTAAACAAAAATTTTAGAATAGTTTCTCTCACAGAAAATAAAAAAATAAACAAAAAAATTAATGGTATTAAGTTAACTATAAATAATGAGCAAGCATTTAAAAAGGCAAATATAATAATAGATTTTACAATTCCAAAATGTACTTTTGAAATATTAAAGATTGCTTCAAAATTAAAAAAAAGAGTAGTAATAGGTACAACTGGATTTACCAAAAAGGAAGAAAATTTAATTAAAAAGTTCTCTAAAAAAATACCAATTTTAAAAGCTGGTAATATGAGTCTTGGTATAAATCTTTTAATGTATTTAACTGAAATTGCATCAAGCTCCTTGGGAGCGAAATTTTTAAGTAAAGTTTTCGAGGTTCATCACAAATATAAAAAAGACTATCCCTCAGGTACAGCTCTAATGCTAGGTAAAGGAATCGCTGTGGGAAGAAATAAGAATTTTTATAGTTTGATAGGAAAAAGATATTTAAATAAAAAAAATTTTCCTTATGGGAAAAAAATAAATTTTAATTCCTTAAGAAAAGGTGAAATTATTGGAGAACATGAAGTTAAATTTTCTAGTGGTAAAGAAATCGTAACTTTAAATCATGAAGCCTTTGATAGATCTCTTTATTCTGAAGGAGCACTTTCAGCTGCAAAATGGTTAATGAAAAAAAAACCAGGTCTTTATTCAATGAGAGACATGATGAATTTCAAATAATGAATGAAATTCAAAGAGCTAAAATAGTTTTAAAAATTCTAAACAAAACATACCCTAAAATAACAGTACCCCTAAAGAGTAGAAATATTTTTACTTTATTAGTTTCTGTTCTTCTTTCAGCTCAATGTACTGATGTAAATGTGAACAATGTGACAAGAAATATTTATTCAAGATATTATGAACCTTATCATTTTGTAAAATTAGGAAGAAAAAAAATTGAAAAACTTATAAAAAAAATTGGAATTTTTAGAATAAAAGCCAAAAGTATTTATAATTTATCAAAATTATTAATAAAAAAATATAACGGCAAAGTTCCTAAGACATTCGAAGATTTAGAAAAATTACCTGGTGTAGGGCACAAAACTGCTAGTGTTGTTATGTCTCAAGGATTTGGTTATCCTGCATTCCCGGTTGATACTCATATTCATAGATTAGCTCAAAGGTGGGGACTCACTAACGGAAAAAATGTTATTCAAACTGAAAAAGATCTTAAAAGACTATTTCCAAAAAAAAATTGGAATAAACTTCATCTTCAAATTATTTATTATGGAAGAGAATATTGTAAAGCAAGAGATTGTTTTGGAATCACTTGTAAAATTTGTACTACTTGTTATCCTAAAAGAAAAAAACCCATAAAAACGAAAAAAGCTTAATGAAAATTCTAGGAATAGGAAACGCAATTGTTGATGTAATTTGTAAAGTTGAAGATGATTTTATTTCTAAAAATAACCTGAAGAAAGGATTAATGAAATTAATATTTGACGAAACTGAATTCAATAAATTGTTAAACAATCTTAGAATTGAAAAAACTATATCTGGAGGATCTGTTGCAAACTCAATTGTTGGTTTATCACAGTTAGGAAACAATGTTGGTTTTATAGGAAAAATTTCTGATGACGAATTCGGTAAAAAATATGAAGAAGGTCTGGAAAATGAAAATGTAAATTTTTTTTATTCTAAAAAAAAAGAAACTCTTCCAACAGGAACTTGTTTAATTTTAGTAACACCTGACTCTGAAAGAACAATGTGTACTTTCTTGGGAACTGCTGGAAAAATAAACGAAAATGATATTGATATTAATACAATTCAAAAAAGTGAAATTATTTTTCTTGAAGGATATCTATGGGATGAGGGTGATCCTAGGAAAGCATTCGATAAGGCAATAAAAAATGCCAAAAGCACTGCTATGTCTTTATCAGATCAATTTTGTGTTGATAGACATAAAACACATTTTTTAGAATTAGTTAAAAATAAATTAGATATTATATTTGCTAATGAAAGCGAAATAACATCATTAATTAATGCAAAAAAATTTGATGAAGTAATTTCATTTGGTAGAGAAATCAAAAAACATTTAGTAATTACTAGAGGTGAGAAGGGCGCAATATCTATCCATAATGGAAATGTGAGTATGATTGATGTAAAAAAAAATCTTAAAATTGTAGACTTAACTGGAGCAGGAGATTTATTTGCCGCTGGATATCTTCATGGTTATATAAATCAATTCACACAAAAAGAGTGTTTAGAAAAAGGTACTGACATGTCTTCTAAAATAATTCAACAAATTGGAGCAAGAATTTAAGCTTTTTTAATTCTTTTGAAGCTACCCTTACCTTTTTTAGGTTTAATAACTCTTGGTTTATATTTTTTAGTAAATAAATCTTTTGCAATTAAGTTTTTTTTTTTATTTAATTTGATAACCATCTTTTTTACTTAAAATAAAATTTTCATCATTGTATTTCTGGGAGATTTTTTTTCTTAACCTGTATATGTGTGTTTCTACAGTATGAGTTTCTAATTTAGAGTGATGACCCCAAACATTTAATTGTAATTCATTTATTGAAACAGGTTCGATCGAATTAAATAAATGGAGTATTATTTCACATTCTTTCTCGGTTAATTTAAGAATTAAATTATCAATTTTCATTTCCCTGGAGTTAATATCTAAAAAATATTTTCCAACTGAAATTTCTGATTGTTTACTAAAATTTATCTTTAATAATCTAATATTTACTTTTTCTATTAATTTGAAAATTTGAACTGGAAAATCATTTAATGTGAGTTGATTGTAAAATTTTGGTAAACCTTTTTTTGTTATTAAAATATAATTCTTCCCATAAATTTTTGAAATGTTATTTAATTCATTCTTGGAAATATTTACAACTGTCGTATTTAATTCTTTTTTTATTTCATCTAAAATCTTAAATAATTCAACAAAATCATAAATTAATAAATTTTGGTTATTCATATATAGTGATTCTATGATAATTCATTTAAAAAATAAACAAACCCTTAAAATTGGAAATTTTTATTTTAAATGTTCTATTGGTGCCTCGGGAACAACCAATAAAAAAATCGAAGGTGATAAAAAAACTCCCAAGGGAATTTATTCAATTGAACATTTATATGTGAGAAAGGATCGAATTAAAAAAATTCACTCAAATCTTAAGATTATAAAAATTAAAAAAAATATGGGATGGTGTGATGATATCCGAAGTAAAAAATATAATAAACTTATTAAAATTAAAAAAAATATACATCATGAAAAATTATATCGTAAAGACTATAAATATGATTTATTAATACCAATTAAATATAATTTTATAAAACCAAAAAAAAATTTGGGAAGCTGTATATTTATTCATTTAACAAAAGATTATAAAACAACAAAGGGATGTGTTGCTCTCAAAAAGAAAGATTTTTTTATAATGCTAAAATTAATTAAAAAAAATTCGAAAATAAAAATTTAATTTCTTTCTCCAAAAATTTTAGAACCAATTCTTAAGAAAGTTGAGGAATTCTTTGCTGCCTTTACATAATCCGCTGACATGCCCATACTCGATTGATTTAAACTAAGTTCTTTATTTAATGAATTGATTTTTTCAAAAAAAGGCACTGGATCACTTTTCATCGGGGGTATACACATTAATCCTTGAATATCTAATTCTAGATCTTTACAGAATAAAAAAAAATCTTTCAATTTATCTTTATGTATTCCAGATTTTTGGGTTTCCTCACCAATGTTGACTTGAATAAATATTTTTGGTTTTTTTTCATATTTTTTTTGCTCAGACGCTATTTTTTGGGCAAGTTTCTCATTGTCTAATGAGTGGATGAAATCAAAAATAGATAATGCGAACTTTACTTTATTTGTTTGTAATTTACCCAACATATGTAATTTAATTTTGTTGTAATTACTTTTAATATCAACCCATTTTTCTAAAGCCTCTTGAACTTTATTTTCACCAAAATGTACATGACCATGCTCAATCAAGGGTAAAATATTAGAAATTGGAAATGTTTTGCTTACAGCAATTATTGATGGTATTTTGTTATTCACTAACTCTAATTCTTTTTTAATTGAATTTAAATTTTTAACAGTTTGATGCATATTAATCTTCCTAAATTTTATCACTTCATTGATAATTTAAATATAAAAAATATAAAAAAATTAGATAAAAATATTGCTTTAATTTATAGGAATTATGAAAAAAAACCTAGGGATGACGAAATAATTAAATTTAAAAACTACTGTAAAAAAAATAATAAAAAATTTTTGATTGGTAACTATTCTGATCTAGTTAAAAAGCACAACTTAGATGGTTTTTATATTCCAGCTTTTAATAACAAAATTTATTTAAATTTAAACAATAAATCTAATTTTATTATAGTTGGTTCAGCTCATAATCTAAAAGAAATTCGGTCGAAAGAAAAACAAGGTGTCCAACTAATTTTTTTATCTCCATTATTTAAAAAAAAAAATTCAAATAGACCTCTAGGATTATATAGATATAATATTCTTTCTAAACTTTCTAAATTACCAACAATAGGATTAGGCGGTATCACAAAAAAGAACTTAAAAAATTTGAAACTTTTAAAGACAGATGGATTTGCATCAATAAATTTTTTTAGAAAAGAAAAATAAAAATGGACCAAAAACTTAACAATGAAATACAAATATTAGTTAATAAATATAAATATGGTGATTTCAAGGGTGTATTGGATAAATGTTCATCTTTAGTAAAAAAATATCCAAAAAATGATTTTTTATGGAATTTGACTGGACTAAGTTTTCAAAGAATTGGTAATCAAGAAAAAGCAGTTACATCATTTAAAAATGCAATAGATCATAATTCAAAAAATTATTCTGCAAAAAATAATCTTGGAATTTCTTATAAAATAATGCACAGATATTCAGAAGCTGAAAAAATTTTTTCTGAATTGTTATTAGATAGTCCAAATTATGTAAATGCAATGGTTAACTTAGCAAATTTAAAAAAAGATACTTATTTTTTGGATGAGGCAATATTATATTACAAAAAAGCTTTAGGTATTGATGAAAATTTACCTGAATTACATTTAAACTTATCTTCTATTTTACAGGTTAGAAATGAAATGGAGGAAGCCAAAAAACATCTTTTAAAAGCACTTAAACTAAAAAATAATTTTACCAGGGCAGACCAAACATTGAGTATGCTATTAGATTATAAGGATGATGATAATTCAGAACATTTAAAATCGATGTTAAATAAATTAGATAATAGTGAATTAGATGATAATGACAAAATTTTATTAAATTTTGCTGTGGGAAAAGCATTTGAAGATAAGAAAGATTATGAAAATTCTTTCAAATATTATGAAAAAGGAAATCACATTAAAGAAAGTAAAATAAATTCAAATATAGAATATTATAAAAGAAAGTCTGAAAAAATTAAAAATTATTTTTCAAAAATCAATTTTGAAAAAATTAATGAATATTCAGATAATCAAAAAAAAATTTTTATTTTAGGTTTACCTAGATCTGGTACAACTCTTCTAGAGAAGATAATCTCATCTCATCCCAAAGTTGGATCTGTAAGCGAAATAGGATTTATTTACGAAAAAATCAATGAATACATAACGACCAACAAAGATATAGATGAAACTAAAATTGATACTTTAATAAAAACTAATTTTAGTGAGGAATATAATAAATTTTTAAATCATTTTAATGTAAAAAATGATTATATTTTAGATAAAACACTAACAAATTTTTGGTATATAGGTTTCATTAAAATTTTTTTTCCAAAATCAAAAATTATTCACTCACAAAGAAATCCTAGAGATAATTGTTTATCAATTTATAAAAATTTATTCCCGTTAACGATAAATGAAAAGTGGCTTTATAATCAGGAAGAAATGGGTCAGTATTATTTAATTTACAAAGATATGATGAATTTTTGGAATAATATTTTTAAAGATCAAATCTATAATTCAAAATATGAAGATTTGGTCAACGATAAAGAAAATAAGATAAAAGAATTAATAGAATATTGTGGTCTTGATTGGGATAATAAATGTCTAGATCATCATAAAAATACAAACCCAATCAAAACACTTAGTATCAATCAAGCAAATAAACCTATTTACAAAACTTCGATAAATAAATCTAAATTTTATGAAAAAAAACTTTCTAAGCTTTACTCGATTCTAGGTCAATCAAATTAACCAATGATTTTTAAAATTTAATTTTTTAAATATTTTTGAGTAGATTTTTGTGTATTGTAGGTCATGTTTTTTAATTTTCTCTCTTGCTTGTAAATTACTTGCAGTTTTAATAATAAAATTTGAACTCATATTTTCTAAAATCTTATTTGACCATTTTAAATTTAGAAATTTGAATAAATTCTTAGAAACATCTTGGGGATTGTTTGTTAGCTCCTCTAAACTTATTAAATGAAAATTTTCGTTTTTCTCTTCATTAATTTTCTCTAATTTATTCAAATAAAATTCAGTCATAAAAAATATATCTTGAATTGAATGTGACCAATAAACATTTGGTAAAAAAGATTTTAAAATACCAATAATATTAGCTAATGGGTCCCTACGACAATAAATAAATTTAGCATTAGGAAAAATTTTTATTATTAAGTCCATATATAAAAAATTTGAGATAGATTTATCAGTAAATACAATATTATCACTGATAAGACCCTGTTCTTTGTATTGTTCTAATATTTTATCTAATAAAAAATTAGAATTTGATGAAAATATATTTTTTTGATTTTCTACTATTTGATTAGAATAAAAAATTTTATCAAACACATCAGCTTCACCCAAACTTTGAATCTTGTTTCCACTTGATACAACTATTCTTTCAACAAGAGTTGTACCAGATCTAGGTAAACCCATAATGAAGATAGGAGAAAATTTTTTATCGGAGTTTATACTAATTTTTTTCATGTTATTGATAAAATTGGGAAGTAAATTTGTAGAATAATTGAATTGTTGTTGATAAGCTTTTTGTTTACCTGACAAATATAATTTATGTGCATTCAGTAAATTTTTTACTTCGGAGTCAAAATCTTTATCACTTTCATTTTTTTTAGCTAAGATTAATTGTGAAAAAATTTGATTACTAGAATTTTTTTGTGAATATAATTTAGTTTTTTCAATAAGAGATTTTGATAAATATTCTTTATCAATTCTTGAGAGAGAGTAATGATAACTTAAATTATCTGGTTCAATTTTAAGTAAAAATTTATAATAGGTCTTACTTTTTTTTATATCTCCAATATTCATATTTAATCTTGCAAGATTTAAAAGCGTAGTTTTATTTTTTTGGTCAAATGATAAGGCCTTTTCAAAAATAAACATTGCTCTATCATATTTCCCTTGTTCGGTATAAATTTCACCAAGAAAATTTAGATTTAGTATATCTTCACTTTTTTTTGATATAAAATTTTGAACATGTTCTGCGGCTTTACTATATTTATGTAATCTAAAATAGACATGACCAAAATACCAGTCATTCATTAAAGTTTTTTTATCTTTATTAATATTTTTTAAAAATTCTAATGCCTTCCAATAATCACCCTCACCTATTAATCGATTAATGTTATGTAATTCATTTTCATTAAGATCAGTAATCATAATTAATAAAAGATACCAAAATTTAATTAATTTGGAATTTTAAAGACAAAAAAAAACGGCCCTTTTTCAAGGGCCGTCTTAAATATTAGTATAATAAACCTAAATTAGAATGCCATTAACAAACTAATTTCTGTTCTATCTTCAGAGTTGTTAGCTGTAAAGCCACCGTTTGTAACAGAAACATCAGATATTCTCAAAGTAGCTCCACCCATAGTGTAAGCGATTTGGATACCATCCATCTCTTGTTCAACGTCTGCATTACCACTAGTGTTTAATCTAGTGTTTGATAGGTCTTGGTATGAAACTGATAATGCATCATTTACGTTAAATGCAATACCTAAGTTTTCAACTTCGTTACCACCCACATGTGTACCAGTAGCACTTACTGAACCACTTGTGTATGATTGACCAACACCAACAGTTACTGGACCAAATGAGTAGTTAGCGTAACCAGCAACAGACTTAGTGTTACCTAAGCTAGTTGTGTTAGCTGAACCTCTGTCCCAGTCAATTTCACCAGCACCAACACCAAAGTCTAAACCTTCAACCATTGTGTTGTTTGTGATAGCAAAGTTCATTCCAGAACCTGGCGTGTTAGCAGCTGTAAAGCTGTTTCCACCATCACCAGCGTCACCTTGTGTTACTGAAGGGTCGATCTCAATGTTTACATTGAAACCTGCAACTGTATTTTTATAACCAAATACACCGCCTGAACCAGCAGCACCATCTAATAGGTCACCGTTAGTTTGGTTTGTACCATTCCATACTTCTTCGTATGCAGTTGGAGCTTTATCGTCAATAGTTCCTAGACCGAAAGCACCTGTACCTTGGTCAAAACCTACAAGACCCATATCACCCATATCTAATGTTATGCTATGAGATGAAACAGAACCTTGTTGATCACCAGTGAACATAAACCATGATGCAGTACCAAAGTCAGTTTCACCAGAACCACTGAAAGATAAGTTTCCTTTACTTCCGAATGGGTTACCGTTGTTACTTAGTGCAGCGTATGTAGCGTCTCCAGAACCGTTAGTGTTCTCCATAGTTACTTCCCAAGTAGCACCTACTGATACTGAACCAGCGTGTGCAGCTGAAGCAACTAATGATCCAGCTAAAGCCGAAGCACCAATTTTAGTTAGTTTATTCATAATAATTACTCCTTTTTTTAATTAATTAATTAATTATGAACCCGCTTTTTAGCTAAAAAAGTAGCTAAATTGCCTAAAAAAAACCAAATAAAATGCTTTTTTATCAAAGTGTTGTAAAAATATCACAAAAAAGCCTATTAAATATCTAATATTTGGTACTATCTAAATTATTTTCAATTATAAGGATAATTTAAGATTAAATTATGATTAGTAAATTAAACAGCAATATTTTCTTAAAAATCTGTTTCTTATTTTTAATTTTAATCACTTTTAACCAGTGTGGTATTTGGGATCCTGCTGATGCAAGAAAGGTACCAGTAAATGCAAAAGATAGGGTTGCAAAAAATATTGAAGAGGGAAGATCTATAAAATTTGGAAAACTTGGTCAAGGTGGATCTGGTAAATTTGATTTTGCTAGTTCAAACGTTATGTGGAGAGCTACAATTGAAATCTTAGATTTCGTTCCACTTACAAGCGCTGATTATGGTGGAGGAATAGTTATTACGGACTGGTATAATGACACACAAAATCAAACAGAATCTATCAAAATAATGGTTCGTTTTTTATCAAATGAAGTTAGAGCAGATGGAATTAAAGTTGTTGTATATGATAGATTTTGCAAGGATAGTAATACGCTTAATTGTCAAACATCAGTCAATAAAAGTGAAGTTTCAGAAGAAATTAAACTAGCTATTTTAAAGAAAGCTTCAACTTTTAAAAATATAGAAAATGAAAAAAAAGCCAAAGAATATAGAAAAAAGAAACCGAATAGACCTAAACCTTTAAAAAATTAAAATAACATAAATTTTTTAATACTAAAATTTCATTAAACTTTTATAATCTTAACTTTAAAATGAACAGATATAACTTTAATACAATAGAAGCCAAATGGCAGAAATATTGGGAGGATAATAATACATTTAAATCAAAAAGAGACAAAAATAAAAAAAAATTTTATTGCCTAGAGATGTTTCCCTATCCATCGGGAAAAATTCATATGGGTCATGTAAGAAATTATACGATTGGGGATGTGTTGGCGAGATACAAGTTACTTAAAGGTTTCAATGTTTTACATCCAATGGGATGGGATTCATTCGGTATGCCAGCTGAAAATGCAGCTCGATTAAATAATTTAGATCCTAAAAAATGGACTGAAGAAAATATAACCGTAATGAAATCCCAATTAAAAAAATTAGGTCTTTCGATTGATTGGGATAGGGAAATTTCTACTTGTTCTCCTGAATATTATAACCATCAACAAAAATTTTTTTTAGAACTTTATGATAAAGGCTTAGTTTATAGAAAAGAAAATTATGTAAACTGGGACCCAATTGATCAAACCGTCCTTGCAAACGAACAAGTAATAGACGGCAAGGGATGGCGTTCAGGAGCTATTGTCGAACGAAAAAAACTTAATCAATGGTTTTTTAATATCACAAAATTTTCTGAAGTTTTATTGGAAGGACTAAATGAATTAAATCATTGGCCAAATAAAGTTAAAATTATGCAGAAAAATTGGATTGGTAAATCATTTGGTTGTGAAATAGATTTTCAATTGGAAAATTGCAAAGAGTTTAAAACTATCAAAATTTTTACAACTAGACCAGATACTTTGTTTGGATGTTCTTTTTTAGCTTTGTCAATTGACCATCCAATATCAAAAATTTTTCAAAATGATCCAAAATTTATTAAATTTAGAGAAGAATGTACTAAAATGGGAACTACAGAAGAAGCTCTTGCCCAAGCTGAGAAGCTTGGTTTTGATACAAAACTTTTTGCTCAAAATCCATTTGATGAAAAAATAAAAGTTCCAGTTTTTTTTGCTAACTTTGTTTTAATGGATTATGGTTTTGGTGCAATTTTCGGTAGTGCTGGACATGACCAACGAGATTTAGATTTTGCTAGAAAATATAATTTGAAAGTATTACCAGTTGTAAAACCACTTGATCAGAAAGGTGAATTTATAATAAAGGATAAGGCCTATACTGGTCCTGGGAAAATATATAACTCTAAATTCTTAGATGGTTTGAATGCACCTGAAGAGTCAGTCATTGAAACAATTAAAATTCTTGAAAAAAAAAAGATAGGCAAAAAAAAAATAAATTTTAGATTAAAAGATTGGGGCATTTCTAGACAAAGATATTGGGGGTGTCCTATCCCCGTTGCATATGATGAAAATAATAATATCGTAAAAATTCCAGAAAATTTGTTACCAATTAAACTTCCTGAGAACATAGATCTTAATACCAAAGGAAATCCATTGAACCACCAACACGAATGGAGAAAAATTAAAATTGATAACAAAGAATATAAATTAGAAACTGATACTCTGGATACATTTGTGGACTCATCATGGTATTTTTTAAGATTTTGTTCTCCACACAATGACAAATATGGATTTGATATTGATGACATAAATTATTGGATGCCAGTAGACCAGTACGTTGGTGGAGTTGAACATGCAATATTGCATCTTTTATATTCAAGATTTTTTATGCAAGCGCTCAATTATCAGAATAAATCATTTAATATTACAGAACCATTTAAAGGTTTATTTACTCAAGGAATGGTTTGTCATGTAACCTATAAAGATCTTGAAAATAATTGGTTAACACCGGATGAAGTAAATACTGATGATGGAAAAAATTTCTTTTTAAAAAAAAACAAAAATAAGTCTGTCAAAGTGGGGCCATCAGAATCCATGTCTAAATCAAAAAAAAATATAGTGGATCCAGAGAAGATAATTAAAAATTTTGGAGCAGACTCAGTTAGATTGTTTATACTTTCAGATAGTCCTCCAGAAAAAGATGTTCAGTGGTCAGATGAAGGCATGGAAGGATCTTATAAATTTTTACAAAAACTTTGGACTTTACATAACATGTTTATGGAAAAAATTAATTCAAAAGAAAATTATGAAAAAAAAGGGGAACAAATTTCAAAATTCACTAATTCATTAATTAGTAAAATTAATCAAAATATTGAAAATTTTAGATATAACGTAATTGTTGCTAATTTTTATGAAATGTACAATTTTTTATCTAAAGCGTTGAAAGAACCTGTTGATAAAAAAATTCTAATTTTAAATTATTCAAAAATATTAATTCTTTTAAGCCCATTCATACCTCATTTTGCTGCAGAATGTTTGGATATACTTAAAAAACACAAAAAAGATTTAAATTATAAATGGCCTGAAGTTGAGAAAAAATATATGCTAAATGAAAAAGTTAACTTAGTTGTACAAATCAATGGGAGAAAAAGAGAAATTTTTGAACTTAAAAAAGATACTTCTGAAGAGGAAATTTTAAATATTATAAAGAATAACGAAAAATTAAAGAGTTATATTAATAACAAAAAAATTATAAAAAAAATATTTGTGCCAAATAAAATTATCAATCTTATAATCAAATGAAATTAATTAAAATTCTTATAATTTTACAATTTATTTTACTCTCATCATGTGGATACAAAGCAGTAAATAACAAATATAATTATATGTTTCAGGTGATAGATTATGAATTATTTGGTAATTCAGTTATAAATAAAAAAATTGAAAAGAATTTTTTAAAATTTGAAAAAGATATCAATGCATCAAGATTCTTTTTTATTAAAGTTAACAGCGTATTAACAAAAAATGTAACATCCAAAGATAGTTCTGGAAATGAGTCTAGTTACGAAATTAGAATAATTGTAGATCTTGATATTATGGAAAATAATGTTTTATTAGATAAAACAAAAATACAAAAACAAGTTAATTATAATACTTTAGAAAGTAAATTTGAGCTAAAACAATACGAAAATTTACTAATAGGTGATTTAACCGATCAAATTAATTCAGAAATCAATAACTATTTAGCAACAATAAAATGATATCAAAATCATTTGAATTAGGAAAAATTGATTTAATAAAATTCAATTATTACCTATTTTATGGAGAAAACTCAGGCCTTAAAAATGAAATAATAGATGAAAAATTTAAAGTAAAATTTAAAGAAAACACTTTTTATTATGAAGAAAATGAAATTCTTAAAGAGGAAAAAAAATTTTTTGATCAGATACTATCTAAATCTTTTTTTGAAAAAGAAAAACTTATTTTAATTTCAAGGGTAACAGATAAAATATTTAAAATTGTAGAAGAAATTATCGAAAGAAAGATAAAAGATTTACTAATTATATTTATTGCTGAAAAATTAGAAAAAAAATCAAAAATAAGGACTTTATTCGAAAAAGACAAAAATTTGATGTGTGTGCCATTTTATTTAGATACTTATCAATCTTTATCATATTTAGTTAACGATTATTTTAAGAAAATTAAAATTAATATATCTCAAGAAATTTTAAACCTTATTATTGAAAGATCAAATTACGACAGACAAAACCTCAAAAATGAACTTAATAAAATACAAAGTTTTACAAAAAACAGACAAAAAATTACAATGGAAGATGTAATTAAGTTAACAAATTTAGCAGAAAATAATAATATATCAGAGTTAGTAGATTTTTGTTTAGCAAAAAATGAGAAAAAAACACTCAGAATCTTAAATGAAAATAATTTTTCTAGTGAAGACAGTATATTGATAATTAGAACATTTCAAAATAAAGCAAAAAGATTAATGAATATAAGAACATTAATTAACAAAAATAATAGTATTGAAAATGCCATTTCTTCCTTTAGGCCTCCAATATTTTGGAAAGATAAAGATATTGTTAAAATACAAACAAAAATATGGTCTGATAATAATATCCAAAAATTAATAAATACAATTAATGATGTTGAATTATTAATTAAAAAAAATTACGAAAACTCAATTAAAATACTACTAAATTTTATTTTTACAATTTGTAAAGCTGATCAATAATTTTTTTTTATAAGATCAATTATCTTGTTCAATTGATCTAAATCAGTATATTCTATTGATATAAGTCCCTTATTATTCTTTTTGTTTTGAATAGAAACCCTTAAACCAATTTTTTCTGTTAGATTTTTTTCGAGATCTAAGATGTTACTATCTCTAGATTTTTTTGAAACAATTTTAGATTTTTTAAAAATTTTAACGAAATTTTCTGTTTGACGAACAGATAATTTTTTTTCGATTATTTTGTTTGCAATAAATGTTGCATTATCTAAGCCTACTAAAATTTTAGCATGTCCTGCAGATAATTTTTTATTTTCTATAAATTGTAAAACTTCTATTGGTAAAGAAAGGATTCTCAAACTATTTGTTATATGACTTCTGCTTTTTCCTATAAATTTAGAAACTTTTTCTTGATCGTAAGAAAACTCATCTATTAATCTTTTATAACCTTGGGCTTCTTCTAAAGGGTTTAAATCATGTCTTTGAACATTTTCAACTATTGCAAATTCTAATGATTTAAGATCATCAGCTTCTGTTACAACAACCGGTATATCATGCAAACCTGCTTTTCTTGCGGCTAACCATCTTCTTTCGCCAGCTATTATTTCAAATTTAGAATTATCTAGATTTGATTTTCTAACAATAATAGGCTGAATTACACCCCTTTCTCTAATTGAATTCGCCAAATCCTCCAAATTATTTTCATCAAAATTTTTTCGTGGTTGAAATTTATTAGGAACAATTTCACTTAAAGGTAATTTATTAGTTTTTGACTCGACTTTAGTCTCTCCAATTAAAGAAGATAAACCCCTTCCCAATCCCTTTTTTATTTTATTCATTAAGCAGCGCTTCCAATGTTGTTCTCTTGATTTATAAACTCATTAGTAAAACTATAGTATGATTTGCTTCCAGGACAATTTTTATCATATATTAGTACTGGAACACCATGGGATGGTGCCTCTGATAATCTTACATTACGAGGAATAACTGTTTGATAGACTTTTTCTTTAAAATAGTCTCTTGCTTCTTGTTCAACTTGTGATGATAATTTATTTCTCCTATCGTACATTGTTAAAAGTATTCCTTGAATTTCTAAACTTGGATTTAAACTTACTTTTATTCTTTCAATAGTCTTTATAAGTTGAGTTAATCCTTCCAAGGCAAAAAACTCTGTTTGAAGTGGAACTAACAATGAATTGGATGATACTAATGCCATCACAGTTAGTAAACTTAAAGAAGGCGGGCAGTCTATAAGAATATAATCATATGATGCTCTAGAATCATTTAAATAAGCGGTTAATTTAGACTTCAATATAAACGCTCTTTCACTATCGCCAGCAGTTTCTACCTCTAGTCCCGATAAATCGACATTAGATGTAATTAAATCAAGATCTTTAAACTTTGTTTTTTTAATTACATTTGAAATTGATGTTGTACCATTAAGAATTCCATAAATAGTTTGATCAGATTGATCGGTATTAGATAAACCTAAACCTGTCGTAGCATTTCCTTGGGGATCAAGATCAATTACTAAAATTTTTTTACCTTGCTGAGATAATGCAGAGGCTAAATTAATAACTGTTGTCGTCTTTCCTACTCCACCTTTCTGATTAATTATTGAAATTATTTTCACGAATATTTTTTTTTTATTTTTTTTATATTTAATATAAATGAGTCTTGGCTTGTTAAACTTTTTCTTTCTTCATAATCTAAATCCCACTCCTTAAGTGTATCATTTAAAATTTTCTTTCCACTTTTGCCCATAAAAAAAATAATATTTTTATATTTCTTAAAATTTTCATTAATTAAATCAAGCACAATTGGCATTGGCTTAAAGGCTCTCGACATTATTGTTCCGGTTTCTATATCTTTAACTTTAAAAATATCTTTTTGTATCACCTCAGTATTCAAATTAAATCTCCTTGAAACTTCTTTGAGAAAAATGCACTTATGATAGCTTTTTTCATATAGATAAATTTTCATATTACTTTTCATGTTTTTCATCGCTATAGCTACAATTAACCCTGGCATTCCCCCTCCAGTACCTAAATCACAGGTTGTATTGCTATTTAAATCAACAATATCAATTATTTGTGCAGAATCTATAATATGTCTTTCCCTTATTGCCTGTTTTTCAAGAATTTTTTTGCTTATTATATTAATTTCTCTGTTTTTCTCCTGAATCATTGAAATTAAGCTTTCTAACTCATTACAAGTTTCACGTGAAACATCTAAATGATAAATTTTAGAGTAAGTATTTAAAATTACATTATCCATTAAGCTATATGCTTAATAGACTTTCTTTTGACATGTGACAACAAAATATATACTGCTGCAGGCGTTATTCCATCGATTCTTAATGCCTGACCCATGGTTTTGGGCCTAATTTCTTTAAATTTAGCTTTGACTTCATTAGAAAGACCTGAAAATTTGTCATAATCAATATTATCAGGGATAATTAAATTCTCATCTCTTTTGAAAGCTAATATGTCAGCCTTTTGCTTTTTTAAATAACCCCTGTAATGTGAATTAATTTCAATTTGCTCATCAATATCAGTACCATAATCTAAAATTTCAGGCCATATATCTCTAATTTTTCTCATATTGACTGATTTTTGTGTTAAAATTTCATCAGCTGATCGAAATATACCATCTTTAGCTATTTTGATCCCAAACTTTTCGGCTTTAGAAGGAGAAATATTCAAATTCGACATCTGCAGTGAGATCTTGCTCAACTTTTCAAATTTATCCTTAAATATATCTTTTCTATAATTAGAAATTAAACCAATATTAATTCCTTTCTGAGTAAGTCTTAGGTCAGCATTATCTGATCTGAGGCTTAATCTATATTCAGCTCTAGATGTAAACATTCTATAAGGCTCAGCAACACCTTTGGTTACTAAATCATCAATCATTACTCCAATATATGCATCTGATCTATCGAGGATAAAAGGCTCCATTTTTTTAAATGAGAGGGCAGCATTAATACCAGCTATAAGACCTTGTGCTGCAGCCTCCTCGTATCCGGTAGTTCCATTTATTTGGCCTGCAAGGTATAGATTCTTTATTTTCTTTGTCTCTAACGTTAAAAAGAGTTCTCTAGGATCAATATAGTCGTATTCTATAGCATAACCAGGTCGTATAATTTTGACATTTTCTAAACCACTGATATTATTGAGTATTTCGTGTTGCACAACCTCAGGTAGAGATGTTGATATACCATTTGGATAAATTGTGTGGTCATTAAGGCCTTCTGGCTCTAAAAATATCTGATGCCTGGTCTTATCGGCAAATTTTAATATCTTATCCTCTATGGAAGGACAATATCTTGGGCCAACACCTTTTATACTACCAGAGTACATTGCACTTTTAGATAAATTCTTTTCTATGATCTTATGAACCTTTTTGTTGGTATAGGTCATAGAGCACGATACTTGTTTGTTTAGATTTTTTTTTGTTAAAAAAGAAAAAAAATAAGGATCATCATCTGCGAATTGTTTTTCTAATTTTCCAAAATTAATAGTTTTGGAATCTAACCTTGGTGGTGTCCCAGTTTTAAGTCTACCTATTTTAAAATTATATTTCTCTAACTGTTCACTTAAACCAGTGCTTGGTTTTTCATTAAATCGACCAGCAGGTGTTTTTTCATCACCGATATGTATCAAGCCGTTTAAAAATGTGCCAGTTGTAAGTATTAACTTGTTACAACTTACTTTATTTCCTTTTGATGTTAAAAATCCACTTATTTCATTATTATTAAAAATAAATTTAATTACAGGATCAGAAAAAATGCTTAAATTACAGTAGTTTACAAGTTTTTCTTGCATAAATTTACGATATAATGATCTATCAGATTGAGTTCTAGGTCCTCTTACTGCTGGACCTCTACTTCTATTTAACAGTCTAAACTGTATTCCAGACTTATCAGCAACCTCTCCCATAACCCCATCTAAAGCATCAATTTCTCTCACTAGATGACCTTTGCCTAAACCGCCAATGGCAGGGTTACAAGACATTTCCCCGATGGTATTTTTATTATGAGTAAATAGAGCAGTATTAATTCCAAGACGTGCAGATGCTGCGGCTGCCTCGCAACCTGCGTGGCCTCCACCAATTACCACCACATCAAAAGATAAATCTTTTTTCATAGTGTAAATTTATATTCGATTAGAATATTTACAAGATATGAGTTTTTTTCTTAAATAAGCTATATTTATCAACGAAAACAGTAAAAAAAGGCTTAAAAATGCAGCAAAATGACTATTATTTTCCAATACAAAAATCGTTGAAAATACTACCTAATATCTCCTCTACATCAACTTTTCCAACAATCATGCCCAACTGTCTGGTTGCTAATCTCAAATCCTCAGCTGCTTTATCAAAATCCTTTTTATCATTTTTATCCAAAAAATTTTTCAAATAATTTGCACATTGAACTAAATGTTGTCTATGTCTTTCTCTAGTAATTAAAATATCCTCTTCAGTTACAAATTTATTTTTTAATGAATTTTTAATTTTTAAAATTAAATCATCTATATTTGAATTATCTTTTATTGATATCAAAACGTGATTTAGATTAAGAATTTTTGGATCTAATTTTTTTTTTAGCAAATCAGATTTATTCACGACTAAAATAGCATCATTTTTTAACAAATCAGTCAAAAACCCGCTTAAATCAATGTTTTTAGCGTCAACTACTACTAATTTTAAATCAGCATTTTCAGCTTTTTTGAGAGATAATCTAATTCCTTTCTTCTCTATTTCATCTTTTGAGTTTCTTATACCTGCAGTGTCCGAAAGAATAACTGGATAACCATCAATGTTTAAGTGTGTCTCAACAACATCGCGTGTCGTACCAGCGATTTCAGAAACTATTGCAACTTCCCTATTCGACAAATTATTTAATAAACTAGATTTGCCTGCATTAGTTGGCCCTACGATTGCAATCTTAAAACCTTCGCGTATTATTTCTCCAATCTTTTGATCATTCAAAATTTTATTAATCTGATTAAATATATTTAATGTGTCATCTTTTATTTTTTTTATATTTTCCTCTGGTAGATCTTCCTCGGGAAAATCTATTTTCGCTTCAATAAATGATAAAATTTTCAATAATTTTTCTCTTAATTCATTAAACTTCTCTGAAGATTTGCCTTTCATTATTTTTACTGCTTGTAATCTTTGGATTTCAGTTTCAGCTGTTATTAAATCAGCGATACTTTCTGCTTTTAATAAATTTATCTTCCCATTTTGAAAAGCAAGCTTAGTGAATTCTCCAGGTTCCGCTAATCGACAATTTTTCATTTTTGAAATCTCATTTTGGACTGCTAAAACACCCGCCTTACCTCCATGAATATGGATTTCGGCCATATCTTCACCAGTATAGCTCTCAGGCCCAGGAAACCATAAAATTATACCTTCATCGATCAGCTCAGAAGTGTTGATATTGTTTATTTTCCGAAGGGTAGCCACTCTTGGCTCTGGAATTTCTTTTCCTGTGAGAGATTTAATCACTTTTGAAGCCTCTAATCCTGAAACTCTAATTATTGCAACGCCGGAAACACCAGGGCCTGATGATAGAGCAAAAATTGTCATCAAAGTGATCTTATAAGATTTGTAAAGTCTTTTGCAAATTGTTCTATATCAAACAAATATGATTTTAAAGCATTCTCTCTGAGTTTATCCCTATATTTTTTATCTACCTGGTTTCTACTTTTAATTAAAAGAGCTTTTTTGAGATAATCTTCTTCATCTTGTGCGATAAAATCATCCAATTCTAAATTTTTATTTATGCTTTCTCCACATCTTGAATTGAAGTTAAATCCTTTCATTGTTAAAACTGGCACGCCCATTAAAATTGATTGAAAACTTGTAGTTACTCCAGGATAAGGAAACGTATCTAAAGATAAATCTATATTATTAAAACTTTCAATATGTTGTTGCGCTGTTTTTGTTCTACTCAAAATTTCTATTTTATTTAAATCAACATTTTCTTTTGCAAATTTTTCTAATAAAATTTCATTAACTTTCTTTTCATTAAAATGTAATGAATTTTTTAATATTAATTTTGAGTTACTTTTTTGTAAAATTTTACTCCAAATCTTTATGGTATCTAAAGAAATTTTTTGGAAATTATTAAATGATCCAAATACAAAAGAACTTTTATCTTTTTTATTTATCTTAATCTCTGGTAAATTATCGGGTTTAGATAATGCATTCCAAATTTTTGGCATAAAAATGATTTTTTCAGAGTACAAATTTTCTTCTCCTTTTTTGATTAAATTTGGATCTGAAATTAAATAATCAATGTTTTTAATTCCCAATGAATTACAGTAACCTAACCACGATATTTGTATTGGAGCACATCTTGCTTTTAATATATTAATTCTATTTTTATATGTATATCCATTCAAATCTATTAAAATATCTAAATCTAATGATCTTATAAATTGAACTAATTTTTTATCATCAATTTGAAGAACATCGTGCCATTCATTAAAACTCAATTTTAAATCATTTGTCATTTGATCGTGCTGATGTGTTTCTAAATTACTAATTGCAATTAATTCAATTTCATCTTTATCAAGATTTTTAATTAAACCATCTAAAAAAAGGGCAACAGAATGATATTTAAAATCTGCGGATAAAAAGGCAATTTTTAATTTTTTATTATTATTTTTAGTTTTTTTAAATTCATCTACATCTATTTTTAAAGTTTGATCAAAATTTTTACAAAAATCTAAATATTTTTTTTGATCAATTTCACGATGATAATTCATGCCAGCTAAAAAACTTGACCAAATACCTACAAAATTTGGACTTATATTGACTAATTTTTCGTAATAATAAGTTGATTCACGCATGTTGTTGTAAAAAAAATTCATTTTTGCTAATCCTTCTAATATTTTTGGATCATCATTATTTTTTTTATATTCACTAATGAGATGTTTTTCTAAATACTCAAAATTTATTGCCTTTATGCTTACTAAAATTAAATTATAAAAAGCATCTCTATTAGATTGATCCTCAGAATAAATTTTGTTAAAGCAAAAAGCAGAAATTTTAAAATCTTTTATTGTGGAATTTTTATTTAAAGCTTTAGATACAGCGTAAATATTCAAAACATTAGTAGGTAATTCTTTAAAATCTCCAAGACTTTCAATAAAAAAATCTAATTCTGAAAATTTTTTTTCTTCGAAAAGTTTTTTTAATTTAATTTTTTGATCCGTTGATAAGATCATTTAGAATTTAAGCAGGCTTATTCATGGAATTAAAAAATTCAGCATTATTTTTTGTATCTTTTAATTTAGAGCTGATAAATTCAATTGCATCCATTGTGCCCATCGGAGCTATAATTCTTCTCAAAACATTCATTTTTTGAAGATCATTTTTATCAAACAACAATTCTTCTCTTCTGGTTCCTGATTTAGTAATATCTATTGCAGGATATATTCTTTTATCTGCAATTTTTCTATCAAGAACAGTCTCGCTATTTCCTGTTCCTTTAAATTCCTCAAAAATTACTTCATCCATTCTACTTCCTGTATCAATCAATGCAGTCGAAATGATAGTTAAAGAACCACCTTCTTCAATATTCCTTGCAGCACCAAAAAATCTTTTGGGTCTTTGTAGCGCATTAGCATCAACACCACCTGTTAAAACTTTACCCGAACTTGGTATAACGGCGTTATATGCTCTTCCCAATCTTGTTATTGAGTCCAAAAGTATTACTACATCTTTTTTGTGTTCAGTTAATCTTTTGGCTTTTTCAATAACCATCTCGGCTACTGCCACATGACGTTGGGCTGGTTCATCAAACGTAGAGCTTATAACCTCACCTTTTACAGTTCTTTGCATGTCAGTAACCTCTTCGGGACGCTCATCAATCAACAACACAATTAAATAACATTCTGGATAGTTTTTTGCTATCGAGTTAGCAATACTTTGTAAGATCATTGTTTTTCCCGCCTTTGGTGGAGATATTATGATTGATCTTTGTCCCTTACCAATTGGGCTCACAAGATCTATCAACCTAGGTGTTAAATCTGGTTTTTTTTCTGTTTTAGTGACCTCTACTTCCATTACTAACTGTTTGTCTGGATAAAGAGGAGTTAAGTTATCAAATGCAATTTTATGTCTAGACTTTTCTGGTTCTTCGAAATTAATTTTGCTTACTTGTAATAATGCGAAATATCTTTCACCTTCCTTCGGAGCTCTTACTGGTCCTTCTACAGTGTCTCCTGTTCTCAACCCAAATTTTCTTATTTGGCTTGGACTTACATAAATATCATCTGGTCCTGGCAGATAGTTAGATTCCATTGCTCTTAGGAAGCCAAATCCATCCTGTAACAATTGCAATACTCCGGCACCTGTAATTTCTTCCTTTTCAGCAACTTTTTTTAAAATTGCAAATAAGATTTCTTGTTTTCTGAGTGTACTAGCATTTTCAATGCCAAGTTCCTCGGCCTGAGTAATAAGCTGTTCAGATGATTTTAGTTTTAGTTCTTGAATGTTCATGATTTAAAATTATTAAGGACTTAATAATGATGATAATATATATACTATTACAACTTTTACAAGAGTGTTCCAACAATTTTGAATAATCTAAAAATATAACGTTTTTAGCCTTTTTTAAGATAATTTAGGTTAATTCTCGAGCAAATTCATCTACTTTTGACCAGTCTGTAAATTCGTAAGATTGTGATGTGTCTGTAGGACCGTTTGTTAAAAACATAATAAATTTAATGACATATTTGTCAAAAAAACCATAATTTGGATAATCTACTCTACCAGCAAACACACCAATTTTTTTTGGTTTCCAATTAGAGATCTTTAGAAATTTTTTAATATAAGGATTGGTCTCAGGGGTATTTTTTTCTGGTTTTCTAGCAACAACATTTACTGAAAAAAAAATGCTTTGTTTTTGATCTAATACACTTTTATTAATGGTAATAAATTTATAAAGTTTTTTAGAATGTTTCCCATATCTAATACTTGCTCCAATAATGATTTTATTAAAGCTAGATAAATCAATCTTTGTTGCCTCATCCAAAGATATGATTTTAATGTCATTTTTGCTATTTAAAAAATTTGATATTCGTCTACAAATAGTTTCTGTATGGCCATCTGTTGTAGAATAAATTATCAAAGTATTGCACATATAAAGATACTAGGTTTTGTTCATTACTAGTTCTGGCATTTCTTGGTAATATTTATTATCAAGTTTATACTCTATGTCCTCTTTGTCCTGCGCTGAACCTTCTGCTTGAGTAAAAGTATACTTTGCAAAGTCTTTACACCAATTTTTGTTTGTATTTAAACATTCTACGGGATAAATATTGCCACCTAAATCTTTTGCTTCATTTACTAGTTCATGGCCCAATTCATCAGTAGTCTCTAAACAATCAGCGACAAAGCTAGGCGAGTATATTGCGATTTCTTTTTTCCCCTCTGAAATTAATTTTTTAACCACATCTTCAGTATAAGGTGTTATCCATTCTTCAGATCCGAAACGACTTTGGAAACTCATAAAACATTGATTTGGTTTAATATTTTTTAAATTTTTGGTGATTAAACAAAAAGTTTCGAAGCAATGGCGGTAGTAATCGTCCCCTTTGTTTACAATTCTTCTTTTTTGCATTCCATGAAAGGTTATTATTAAACTGTCAATATTCTTCCCTTTTTTTTTTAACTCCTCTAATTTAGCATCAACCTGATTAACTGAATTATCAATAAAAGCATGGGTTCTATGAAAGTTTGTTATTACTTCAAAAGTGGGTATCTTTACTCTTTTAGAAATTTCTTTTGCTAGCGCATCTATACCGGAAGCTATTGTGCTTTCAGAATATTGTGGAAACATTGGTATTACTAAAAGTTTTGTAGCCCCAATACCTTTCTTTAAATCTTCCTCCCAGCTATCATAAACTTCATTCACATATGGAGGAGATAGCAAAAAAGCATGATTTACTTCGACATAACCTTCTGGGTCTATTTTTTTTAATTCTTCACTTACGTTGTTTGTAAAATCTCTTGTATTAGTAATTAATGGAAAGCTTTCACCATCCCAAATTCTTGCATATAACTTTGCAGATTTGCGCGGTCTAAAAGGTAATACAAAACAATTTAAAATTATTTTCCAAAGCCAAGGATTAATATCAACAACTCTTGGATCTCCTAAAAATTTTCGAAGGTATTTTCTCAAAGCCTTAGGAGTAGGTTCTGATGGTGATCCGAGTTGTACAAATACCACCTTCGTTTTTCTTTTTGGGTGTGTATAATCCATATTAATAATCTTTCACCATTTTTACTAAATAATCCATTTTATCAGGTTCTGTCTCTGGTAAAACTCCATGTCCTAAATTGAAAATATAAGGATGATCTTTAAATATATCCAGGTATCTTTTTGCCTCTTTTTTTATAATTTCTTTATCAGTTAATAGAATCTTGGGATCCAATCCTCCTTGAACTGGTATTTTTATTTCTTTTCTAATTATTAAAGGATCAACATCATAATCTATACAAATAGTGCTGGGTTTTATAATTTCACAATAATTTTTGTAATCTTTAATTCCTCTAGGAAAACATATAACAGGAACATTAAGTGATTTAGTAAATTCTACTAAAGATGAAGTTGGATTATAGATATATTTATAAAAATCTTTTTCTTTTAATAATCCTGCCCAACTATCAAAAATTTGAATAATTTGTGCTCCATTATCAACTTGATATTTAATATGAATCTTTAAAAATTTATCTAATATATTCAATGTTTCTCTGATCATTATTTCATCATCAAAAAAATTATCCACCAACTTCAATTTAGGAGATTGTCTATTAATCATATAAACCAATAAAGTCCAAGGTGCGCCCACGAAACCTATAGTATCTTTGTTTTTTACCATTTCATTATTACTAACTAATTTCAATGATTCATAAACTTCATATATATTTTTTACAAAATCGACTTCATTTAATTTTGAAATTTCATTCAAATTTAGTTCTCCTAACAGCGGTCCGAAATCCTTTTTGAATTCTACTTTTTGACCCAAGCCATAAGGTAACATTAAAATATCAGAAAAAATTATAGCAGCATCTAATTCAAATCTTTTTAAAGGCTGAAGTGTAATTTCAGAAGATAACTTCTTGTTTAAACATAATTTTATAAAATCAGGATTTTTTTTTCTAATTTCTCTAAATTCTGGTAAGTATCTCCCAGCTTGTCTCATTATCCATATAGGATTAATGTTAGTTTTATTTTTGTATATTACTTCTCTTATTGGTGACATATTAATAATTAAATATAATTAATAGTATTAGTAGTATAAATTGTGAATAACGATAATTAAATTTTGTAAACATTTTATGAACTACTTGTTAACATTTAGAACTTAAAAATAACAAAATATATTAGATAAATTGAAGCTAATTAACGAAATCAACAAAAACCATATAAACTTTATACAATGTTTAAAAATGTTAATAAAAGCCTTGTTTTACAATGTAAATTTTAAAATGTTAAAATATTAAAATATGATTTAAATAATTAAAGATTACCAACAGTTTATACATGAATTATACATATCAAATATATTTAATTTCTGATTCTACGGGTGAAACTCTAGATAGAATTTTTTTAGCTATAAAAGCACAATTTCAAAACATTGATTACAAAGTTCATACATATTCTTTTACAAGAACCGAAAATCAAGTTTTAAAAATTTTAGATGATGCTGAAAATAATAAAAATTCAGTTATTTTATATTCAATAGTTGACACCAATTTAGCAAAATATTTAGCCAACACGAGCGATAACAAAAAAATTCCATGTTTTGGTGTATTAGGAAATTTGATACTTAGTTTTTCAAAATTATTAAATCAAAAAGCGTCTCATCAGCCAAGTGGCCAACATGTTTTAAATGATGAATATTATAAAAGAATAGAAGCAATACAATTTACGATGAATCATGATGATGGAAATTTGGTTAAAGAAATAAGTAAATCGGACATTATATTGCTAGGAGTTAGCAGAACCAGCAAAACACCAACATCTATCTATCTGGCCAACAAAGGATTTAAAACATCAAATATACCTTTAGTTAATGAAAATTCTCTTCCTCAAACCCTTAAAGACAATCCTAAAATTTCATGTGTTGTGGGACTAAATACAGAGCCAGAAAGGTTGGCTGACATTAGAAAAAATAGAATGAATTCATTAAAAGAAACTCAAAATAAATCTTATACCAGTTTAGAAAAAATAAAAAAGGAAGTGGAAGATGCCAAAAAAACTTTTAGAAAATATAAATGGCCAATGATTGATGTAACAAGAAAATCAGTTGAAGAAACGGCAGCTTCAATTATAAAAATTTACGAAATATACAAACAGAATGGTTAAAATTATTCTTGCCTCCAAAAGTAAAGTAAGAAAAGAAATACTTGATAAAAATAATATAATCACTCAAGTTGAACCATCAAATGTAGATGAGAATGTAATTAAAGAAAGTTTATTAAAAGAGAAAGCTTCGCCTGAAATAATTTCAAAAAATTTAGCTGAATTAAAAGCAAATAAAATTAGTCAAAAAAATTATAATTCTTTAGTTCTGGGTGCTGATAGCGTAATTGATCTAGAAGGTGAGCTAATATCAAAACCCAATAATAGAGAAGAAGCAATAAATATTTTAAAAAAATTAAATGGAAAAAAACACAATTTAGTCAGTTCAGTTTGTATCTCTAAAAATGGCTCTATGATTTGGAACTATACTGATAAAGCAACATTAACAATGAAAAATATGTCAGAAAATGAATTAACCAATTATTTATCTAAAATAAGTGATGAAAAATTATATGCGTACAATGTTTATCAAATAGAAGGAGAAGGAAAAAATTTGTTTTCTAAAATTGAGGGAGATGAAAATACAATTATGGGCTTGCCAATTAAAAAAATAAGAGAATACTTGGATAATTTAATATGAAAAAGTATGCAGTCATTGGAAACCCTATAGAGCACTCTTTATCACCAATACTTCATAATTACTGGATAGATAAGAATAAAATTGAAGCTTCGTACGAGAAAAAACTTATTTCTAAAGACGACCTAGTAAAAGTAATTAATGATGTAAAAGAAGAAAAAATCAATGGTTTAAATGTTACCGTGCCTTTTAAAAAAGATGTTATTCCATTTTTAGATGAATTAAGTTTAGAGGCAACAAAGACCCAGTCTGTTAACACTATTTACTCGAAAAATAATAAAATTATTGGTCATAATACAGATATTAAAGGCTTTGAATTGAATATTAAACAAATCAAGTTTGATGTTGATGGAAAAAATATTTTCATTTTAGGAGCGGGCGGGGTTGTTCCATCTATTATATTCGCTCTTAATAAAATGGGAGCATCAAGTATAATTGTGAGCAATAGAACAAAAAATAAGGCTGAAAATTTAAAAAACTTATTTAATAATATTACAGTTGTTAATTGGGGAGAGGTTCCAAATTTTGATATGGTTATTAATGCAACAAGCTTGGGATTAAAAACTGATGATAAGATAGGAATAGATTTTTCAAATATCGAAAAAAATAAACTGTTTTACGATGTAATATACAATCCAAAAAATACTAATTTCTTAAAAATAGGCAAAAAATTGGGTCATAATACAGAAAATGGAAAATTGATGTTTGTTTATCAAGCTTTAGAAGCTTTTGAAATTTGGCACAATATAAAGCCCCAAGTAAATAATGAAGTTTTAGAGTTTCTTGATAAATGATTAGAATAGGTATTTTAGGAGATATAGGATCTGGCAAAAGCTATGTTGCAAAAAAATTTGGTTATCCAGTATTTAATGCTGATTTAGAGGTACACAAATTATATGAGAACAACAAAATAATATTTAAAAAATTAAAAAAAAATTTACCAAATTATTTTCAATCATTTCCAATTAAAAAAAAACAAGTTTCTCAAGCGATATTAGATAATGAAGATAATTTGACAAAAATTGTCAAAATCGTTCATAAAGAAATAAGAAAAAAATTAAATATTTTTTTGATTAAAAATAAAAATAAAAAAATTGTAGTTTTAGATATTCCTTTATTATTAGAAAATAATATTAATAAGAAGAAAGATATTTTAATATTTATAGAAGCAAAAAAATTCAATATTCTGAAAAGATTAAAAAATAGAAAAAATTTTAATAAAAAATTATTAGATAAATTTAAAAAAATTCAACTATCACTAGATTATAAAAGAAAAAAATCAGATTTTATTATCAAAAATAATTTTACAAAAAAATCAGTAAAAGAAGATATAAACAAGATATTAAATAAATTATGTAAATGAAGGAAATCGTACTAGATACTGAAACAACTGGTATATCGGTGAAAGAAGGCCATAGAATAGTTGAGATAGGGTGTATTGAGCTTAATGATTTAATACCAACTAAAAAAAAATTTCATTGCTTTTTAAATCCTGAAAGAAAAGTTTCTGAAAAAGCATTAGAAGTTCATGGTTATACTGATGAATTTTTATCAAAAAAAAAAAAATTCTATGAAATTGTAGAAGAATTTTTAGATTTTATTAGAGGTAAAAGATTAATAATTCACAACGCAGAGTTTGATCTTTCACACATTAATAATGAATTAAAAATATTAGGTAAAAATATTATTGAAAATGAAGTTGTTGATACTTTAATTTTAGCAAGAAATAAATTTCCAGGTTCATCAATAAGTTTAGATGCGCTCTGCAAAAAATATAGGATTGATAACTCTAAAAGAACTCAACATACTGCTTTAATTGATTGCGATCTATTAGCTAAAGTTTATATAAATTTAATTGATCAAAAAGAACCTAAATTAGATTTTCAGTCAAAAGAAATAGAAAGTAATTTCAAAGAAAATAGAAATATTTTATATTTTAAAAAAATTGTAAAAATAACAGAACAAGAAAGGCAAGAACACGCAAATTTTTTAAAAAAGAATTTAAAAAAAAATTTTTTTAATTAAATTTTCTATTATAAAGTTCTTCGAAATCAATTTTCTTTTCAAATTTGATTCCCGGATAACCTGAATTGTTAAGTAAATCTAAAAAGGCTTTTTCTAAATCTGGATAAATTTCTTTTTGAGCCTCACAAAGAATGATTTTTTCTAAATCTTTTTTATCTTTTATACTTTCATCAACTTTTATAATTGTTGCAAAAATTATTTCAAAAAATGCTTTTTTTTTACTATTATTTTTGTCTTCAAACTTAAGAACTGTATTAATCTCAACAATCTTATCTTTCAATGCTTTAGATGTTATTTCAATATTTAAATGATATTTTGAAATATTATCCTTTACAAATAAGTAAGTTTCAATGTCAGGAGTTTCGCTAGATAAATCTTTTACAAATTTACTTAAAATTTTATAATTTTTTGTCATTGTCATTTTCTATATCTTCAAACTCGCCATCTATAAAGTTTTCATTGTTTCTTTTTGGTTTAACATTTTTAGAAAATTTTTTTAGAAGAATTTTTCTTGTTATCGGAAATATAAGTAGAAATCCGATTGTATCTGTAACAAATCCTGGCATCATTAACATTAAAGCAGCAAAGGCTATTGCTGCTCCAGATATAATCTCATAAGCAGGTAGCTCATTTTTGATAATTTGAGAAATACCTGATTTAATTGTATTTAAACCCTCATATCTTGCATAGAATACACCGACAATGGCAGTAATGAATATTAATGAAATTGTATAAAAAGCCCCAATCTGTGAGCCAATTTTTATAAAAAGGTAAATTTCAATTATTGGTATTAAAATTATGGAAAATATAACTGAGTTCATTTGTCTTTAATGTAATTGTTAGTTGAAATTATTCAACATAGTAATTACTATAAATATATGAATTACAGTTTTGAGTATATTGACATTATTTTACTTGCAATGATTGCAGGATTTATTTTTTTAAGATTAAGAGGCATCCTTGGCAAAAGAACAGGTTTTGAGGGTAAAATTAACCCACAGTTCGAAAATGTTTTAAAAAATATTCATCCAGAAAAAGATATTAAAATCAAAGACAATTTTGACGAAGAAGATCAAAAAGAATTTTTGAAAGGTGCAAGGATTGCTTATGAAACAATTATTACTGATTTTAGTGACAAGGATAACAAGTTAATAAAAAGTAAACCACTTTTAAGTAAAAAAATACATGACCAGTTTAATGAGGCTCTCATAGAAAGAGGAAACAAAGGTCATTATGCTGAAATAACATTTATTGGGCTAAATTCAGCAGAGATAAAAGATCATAAAAAAACTAATAATATATTAAAAGTCACTGTCGATTTTGTAGCCGAGGTAATAACTTGTATTAAAGATAAAGAAAAAAAAATTATATCTGGTGACCCAGAAAAAATAAAAAAAATATATGATACCTGGACATTCTCGAGAGATATGAGATCGAATAATCCTAATTGGTATTTAGTAGATATATTAACTTAATTGATAAGTAAAATTTCAAAAAAAGATAAAAAAGATTGGGAAAATTTTTTATCAAAAAATGAAAATCTTCCTGATAAAGATTCTAAATTAAAAAATAGAAAAACTAAAAAAGAATTAGTTTTTGATTTACATGGTTATTCATTGGATGAAGCTAATGAAAAAGTGAAAAATTTAATCCAAGACGCATACAATAATAATTTTAATAAATTAATAATTGTAACTGGAAAAGGATTACACTCTCAAAATGAAAAAGATCCTTATGTTTCTAAAGATCTTGGTATATTGAAAAATTCAGTCCCTGAATTTATTAGAAATAATAATGAATTAATGAATATGATAAGCGATATTCAATCAGCGAATATAGATGATGGTGGTAGTGGAGCTTTTTATATTTTTTTAAAAAAAAAAGATAAATTATAATAATTATAAAATAAACTTTGATAGATCTGTATCTTTTACTAAATTATCAAGGTTTTTAGTTATATATTCTTTATCTATTATTATTTTATCTCCCGATCTATCTGTAGCTGTAAAACTTATATCATCTAATATTTTTTCTATAATTGTGTGTAGTCTTCTTGCCCCAATATTTTCAACAGTAGCATTAACTTCTGAGGCAATTTTAGCTATAGCATCAATTCCATCTTCAGAAAATTCTAGATCCACATTTTCAGTTTTAAGTAAAGCTACATATTGTTTAATTAAACTATAATCAGGTTCTTTTAATATTCTTTTAAAATCATCACTTGTTAATGCTTCTAATTCTACTCTTATTGGTAATCTACCCTGTAATTCAGGTAATAAGTCAGACGGTTTAGCTAGCTGAAAAGCACCAGATGCTATAAATAAAATGTGATCAGTTTTTATCGGGCCATATTTAGTATTAACTGTTGTTCCTTCAATTAATGGTAAAAGATCTCTTTGAACACCTTCTCTAGACACGTCTCCACCAACTCTATCAGTTCTGCCAGAAATTTTATCTATTTCATCTAAAAAAACTATTCCATTATTTTCAGTAGAAATTTTGGCGGCCTTAATAATTTTATCTTGCTCTATTAACTTATCAGACTCATCATTAATTAAAATTTCATGAGAATCTTTTACAGTCATTTTTTTCTTTTTTTCTTTAGACCCCATAGATTTACCCAACATTTCTCCAATGTTAATCATCCCAACATTAGCACCTGGCATTCCTGGAATCTCAAATGAGGTAGAATTACCTCCACTACTATCACTTACAGCAATTTCTATTTCGTTATTATCAAGGTCGCCATTTCTTAATCTTTTTCTAAAACTTTCTCTAGTAGCTAAACTTGCTTTTTTTCCAACCAATGCATCTAAAACTTTCTCCTCCGCTAACTTTTGAGCTTTTGCGTGAACTTCTTTTCTTTTTTTTATTTTTTCCATTGAAATTGCTATCTCAATTAAATCTCTTATTATTTGTTCAACATCTCTTCCTACATAACCAACTTCTGTAAATCTTGTAGCTTCAACTTTAACAAATGGTGCTTCTGCTAATTTTGATAATCTTCTGGAAATTTCTGTTTTACCAACACCAGTCGGTCCAATCATTAAGATATTTTTTGGTAAAACTTCATTTCTCATTTCACCTTCTAATGCTTGTCTTCTCCATCTGTTTCTTAGAGCAACAGCAACAGCTCTTTTTGCTTTGTTTTGTCCAACTACAAATCTATCTAATTCTGAAACAATTTCTCTTGGGGACAGTGAACTTCCTAAGCCAGCTTCTTTTTTTGAATTTTTATCTTTTGGATGTAAGGGTGTAACGTTTGATTCCATTATATTTTTTCTACTTTAACATTATTGTTAGTGAATACGCATATTTCTGCTGCAACTTCTATTGCTTTTTTTGCAACTTCCTCAGCGCCCATTCCTGTCCCAATTAAAACTTTTCCAGCTGCAAGAGCGTAGTTACCTCCTGAACCAATACCAATGATATCACCTTCTGGTTCAAGAACATCACCTGTACCTGAAATAATATAACTATTTTCTTTATCACCTATAGCCATCAAAGCTTCTAGTCTTCTTAAATATTTATCTGTACGCCAATCTTTAGCTAACTCTACAGCAGCCCTTGATAAATTACCTGCGTGCTTTTCCAATTTTGCTTCTAACCTTTCAAATAAAGTTAATGCATCAGCTGTTGATCCTGCAAATCCTGCAACAACACCTCTCTTTTCAATTTTTCTGACTTTTGAAGCTGTACTTTTAACAACGGTATTACCCATGCTCACTTGACCATCACCAGCCACAACTACCTCTTTATTTTTTCTTACTAATACTATTGTTGTCATACATGTTAAATGGATACTAATTTTAATAGTTCAAGACTAGGTTTAGTAATATTGCCATAATTGAATAATATATGTATACCTGTTTTTAAATTATGGCTCGTAAAGGTAAAATTAGTAGAAAAACTAAAGAGACAAGCATAAGTGTTGATCTAAATATTGACGGCAAAGGTAAATATAAAATTGACACTGGCATAGGCTTCCTTAATCATATGCTTGAACAATTATCAAAGCATTCATTGATTGATATGAACATCAAAGCAAAAGGAGATACTCATATTGATCTTCATCATACGACTGAAGATACTGGAATTGCAATTGGAGAGGCATTAAAAAAAGCTTTGAACAAATCTATTGGCATAAGAAGATATGCACATGCAATGATACCTATGGATGAAACCTTATCACGGGTTGCTATCGATATATCCAACAGGCCTTATTTAATTTGGAAGGTAAAACTTAAAGTAGAAAAACTAGGTGAAATGGATACAGAATTATTTAAAGAGTGGTTTCAGGCTTTTTCACAGGCAGCCGGAATTACTTTGCATGTTGAAAATATTTATGGTGATAATAGTCACCATATTATCGAGTCTTGCTTTAAGGGATTAGCAAGATCTTTAAGAACAGCATTAGAAATGGACCCGAGGAATAAAAAATCAATTCCTTCTACCAAAGGTTCTTTATAAGTTTAATGAAAGTTACAATTGTTGACTATAATTCGGGTAATATAAGCTCGGTAATAAACTCTTTTAGAGAAGTTGCTAATGACAAAGTAAGTATTATGGTGACTTCTGATCTAAATAAAATTAAATCAAGTGATAAAATAGTTTTACCAGGGCAGGGTTCATTTAAGAATTGTATGGATGCCTTAAACAAGATCAAAGGCCTCCCAGATACTCTTAACGAATTTGCAATAACTAATAAAAAACCTCTTCTTGGAATTTGTGTTGGTTTACAAATGTTTGCTGATATAGGTTATGAAGAAACTGAAACCAAAGGATTAGGCTGGATTTCAGGAAAAGTTTCGAAAATAAATAATCAAAATGGAAAGTATAAACTTCCTCATATTGGTTGGAATGAAATTAATATTGTCAAAGAGAGCAAAATTTTACAAAATATAAAAAATAATTCTCATATGTATTTTGTACATAGCTATGAATTTATACCAAATGATAAAAACGTAATTTCAGCTACAACAGATTACTCATCAGATATTGTTTGTTCTATTGAAAAAGAAAATATTTTTGGAACTCAATTTCACCCAGAAAAGAGTGATAAAATTGGTTTAAATCTAATTAAAAATTTTTTAAATTTAAAATAGTGAAAATATTTCCAGCCATAGATATTAAGGATAAAAAGTGTGTAAGATTAGTTAAAGGAGATTTTGACAATAAAAGGGAATATGAAATGTCTCCAATTGAACAAGCAGGAAAATACAATAATCTTGGTTTTAAAAATTTACATATTGTTGATTTAGATGGAGCTTTAACTGGTGAAACAGTTAATCAAGATATTATTAAAGACATAGTTGTTAAATTTAATCTTAAAGTTGAGATAGGTGGTGGTGTCAGAAATTTTGATAGTGTTCAAAAATATATCGATGTCGGTGTTGAGAAAGTAATTTTAGGAAGCGCTGCTATAAAAGACAAAAAATTCTTAAAAGAAGCATGTAAAAAATTTCCTAATAAAATTGCTTTAGGTTTAGATGCTAAAGATGGATATTTGTCAGTTTCAGGTTGGAAAGAAAGTTCTAATCAATTAACTTTAGATTATTTGAAAGAAGTCAACGACTATGGTGTTAGTAGATTAATCTATACTGATATAAACAGGGATGGTACGAAACAAAGCCCAAATTTTGTTGAAACATCAAAAGTTGCTGAATTATCAAATTGTCCAGTGATTATTTCTGGTGGAGTATCATCAATAGATGATATTAAAAAAGCAAAGAATTTAAAAAATATTGAAGGTATAATAGTTGGTAAAGCTATTTATGATGGTGATATTGAATTAGAGGAACTACTAAAAGAAGATGCTCAAAAATAGAATTATTCCTTGTTTAGATGTTAAGAATGGCCGAGTTGTCAAAGGTATAAATTTTGTTGATTTAAAAGATGCAGGAGATCCCGTTGAACAAGCTAAAATTTATAGTGATGGTGGAGCAGATGAAATTTGTTTTTTAGATATTACTGCTTCAAATGAAAATAGAGATATTATTTATGATGTTGTAGAGAAAACTTCAAAAAAATGTTTTGTTCCTTTAACTGTAGGAGGTGGAATTAGGAGTGTAGAGGATATTAATAAATTACTTAATTGTGGTGCCGACAAAGTCTCAATAAATACTGCAGCAGTTGAAAATTCAAAAGTTGTTATAGAAAGTTCAAAAAAGTTTGGGGCTCAATGTATCGTAGTTGCAATCGATGCAAAAAAAAATGGAGACAAATGGGAAGTATTCACTCACGGAGGAAGAAATAATAGCGGTATTGATGCATTGGAGTATGCAAAAAAAATGGAAAAAAATGGTGCAGGAGAGTTGTTAGTCACTTCAATGGATCGTGATGGAACTCAAGTTGGTTATGATATTGATCTAATGTCAAAAATTTCATCTAAAGTAAATATCCCTGTTATTGCATCTGGTGGTGTAGGTAATTTAGACCATTTAGTTGATGGAATTAAATTGGGAAAAGCTAGTGCAGTTTTAGCAGCTTCTATATTTCATTACGGAAAACACTCTGTAAAAGAAGCCAAGGATTATTTGGACTCAAAAGGAATACCTGTTAGAATTTAGTATGTTCGATAGTCTAAATAATTTAATTCAAATTATTAGAGAAAGAAAAGAAAAACCTATTGAGGGTTCATATACAAACAAGTTACTTAGGGATAATTCTTTAAGTAAAGCGAAAGTACTAGAGGAAATTAATGAACTTATTGAGGCTGTAGAAAAAGATACCAATAAGATACATGAATGTGCGGACGTCCTTTATCATTTAATCGTTTACCTAGAAGCAAACGATATTAAAATTGAAGATGTAATGGATGAACTTAAAAAGAGGAGAAAATAGAAAGGATGACGTATGAAACATGTTACCAAAAAGAGACATATTGCTAAGACCTTAACTTGGCGAATTTTAGCAACAACTGATACTTTTTTAATTGCTTGGTTTATAACTGGCGAATGGAATTGGGCTGGTGCTATAGCTGGCATGGAGGTTATTACTAAAATGTTTTTATATTATTTTCATGAAAGAGCTTGGTATAAATATATAAAGTTTGGACTAGAAGAAAAATAGTGTTATTTTTTATTTAATTAAAATCTTTCATGAATTACGATAATAATAATATCTTCGCAAAAATTCTAAGAGGTGAAATACCTTGTAAAAAAATTTATGAAGATAATTATGTGTTATCATTTCATGACATAAATCCACAAAAAAAAATACATGCTTTAGTAATTCCAAAAGGTAAATACATTGATCTTGATGATTTTAGTGAGAAAGCTTCGTCAGATGAAATGGTAGGACTTTTGAAAGGGATTAATATCGTTGCAAAAAAATTGGGCATCTCAGTTGATAATGGTAAAGGTTATAGAACATTAACAAACATTAGTGAGCATGGAGGCCAAGAAGTTCCTCATTTGCACTTTCATTTGTTTGGAGGTGAAAGAGTTGGTAAAATGGTTGAGTGAGAAAAAAAGTAGATAGAAATTATTTGGAAATACAATCACTTGATGATTTAGTTGAATCAAAAAAACCTTCTAAAGAATTTTTCATAGAATTAATTGATCCCGCAAATTTTCATTTAAATAAATTTTTTTATAAGAATATTGGAAAAAAACATCATTGGGTTGATCGACTTATTTGGACTGATAAACAGTGGACTGATTATACTGGCGATAAAAAAGTAAAAACATTTATTTTAAAAAAACACGAAGATCTTGTTGGATACTATGAGATTATTACACATTTAGATCAAAATGAGACAGAAATAGCATACTTTGGAATATTAGAGGAATACCAAAATCAAAAGTTAGGTTCATTTCTTCTAACTTCAGCAATTAAAAATTCTTTTTCATCAAACCCCGATAGAGTTTGGGTTCACACATGCTCTCTAGATCATAAAAATGCTTTGAGCAATTATTTATCTAGAGGCATGAAAATTTTTAAAAAGGAAACGATATCAATATAATTAATTTTGTGTAGGTAAATTAAATATTTTTTTTTGAATTTTTTGATTTATTACTAAAGAGGATAAATAAGTTGAGCTTAAATTTTGATACATATCAATAGTTTGCCAACCTATTAAATAATGACTTTTTCTATCAAAAAACATTTCAAAAATATTATCATTTTCAATGAATTGAAAACTTATGAAAGTATCTTCTATGGAATTTATCTTCATTTTGTTTATTTTATTTAGTAAAAAATCTTTATCTAGAATTAAATTTAAAGGTGTTTTCTTTAAAGGATAATTATAATAACTACTTGTTGTTTTAATAACTAATGACTTTCCATTCGATACTAAAATTTTTTTATTTTTTAAATCATACTCACAAAAAATTTTCTTTGGATATTGTATAATACAATTTCCTTTTTCAGATTTTCCGTTAATATTTTGTTCAAAATTAAAAGATAAATTATCTATTTTATTTAAATTATATATTATTTTTTTTTTTACTGATGCAGAGCTCTCTGACGTTAGAAATATAAATATTATAAATAAATAAAATTTTTGCATTAAAGTACATCACGTTTTCCAACATGATTTGCTTTACTTACAATTCCCTCAGCTTCCATCATGTCAATAATTCTTGCCGCACGATTATAACCAATTTGAAGTTTTCTCTGTAAAAATGAAGTTGAAGCTTTTCCCTCTGATTTAATAATTTCAACTGCTGTTCCATAGAGTTCATCTCTATCGCCTTGATTTTTAGAATTTTCATTAATTTCTCTCTCATCTGCAAAATTTAAAATTTCATCAATGTAATCAGGTTCAGCTTGTGATCTTAGAAAATTATTTATTTTTTCGATTTCTTTTTCAGACACAAAGGGCGCGTGAATTCTTACAATTTTATTTGCTGATGACATGTAAAGCATATCACCTTTTCCTAATAACTGTTCTGCTCCTTGTTCTCCCAAAATAGTTCTACTATCTATTTTTGATGTAACTTGAAATGAAATTCTTCTCGGAAAGTTAGCTTTTATTGTACCTGTTATTACATCAACACTTGGTCTTTGAGTTGCCATTATTATGTGTATTCCAGCTGCTCTAGCCATTTGTGATAATTTTTGAATGTAATTTTCAATTTCTTTACCTGCCACTAGCATTAAATCAGACATTTCATCAACGACAACAACTATGTAGGGCATAGGTAATTTATGTTTTGCATTATACCCATCAATGTTTCTCACGCCTTCTTTCGTCATTAGCCTGTATCTGCTTTCCATTTCTTTAACAACCCAACCTAAAACGGAAGCTGCTTTTTTTGCCTCTGTAATCACGGGGCAAAGAAGGTGAGGCACTCCCTCATAGGTAGATAGCTCAAGCATTTTTGGATCAATTAAAATAAATTTACATTTTTCTGGAGAATGTCGGAAAAGTAAAGATAAAATTATTGTATTAATACAAACTGATTTTCCAGATCCAGTCGTTCCAGCAATTAAAAGATGTGGCATTGATGCTAAATCTCCGATAATAGGTGTCCCTGATATACTTTTACCCAAAGCTATTGGCAATTTAATATCTTTTTTTTTGAAATCAGAATGATTCAATATTTCACTTAAATAAACATTCTCTCTAGATAAATTAGGCAGTTCTATACCCACGGTGTTACTTCCTGGAATAGTTGATATTCTGGCGGACTCCGAGCTTGTATTTCTAGCTATATCATCAGATAAATTAATTATTTTGGAAACTTTGATACCTGCAGCTGGTTCAAATTCATTTAATGTCACAACTGGGCCTTGACTTATTTTTTTAATAGTACCATCAACTCCAAAATCTAGAAGAATCTTTTCAAGGAATTCTGCATTATTATTTTCATTTTTTTCTAATTTAGCTTTATTATTTTTAGAGGGTTTTTCTAATAATTCAATCGAAGGTATTTTAAACTTTGTAGAATTTTGTGAAACACTTCTTTCTGTTTTTATAAAAGGTAAATCTTCTTGAATTAAATTTTTTATTTCTTCTTCAGGAATATATTCATTGATTACTTCATTTTTGTTTGTGTATATTTTATCATTTTTCTTAAATAAATAATGAATAAATTTTTTAATATTTTGTATAAAAACTTTAATATTAAAATTAATACTTTTTAAAAAAATAAATGATATTATTAAAATTAAAATGTAATAAAAAATATTTTCATTTAAATTAATTAATTCTCTTAATATACTTTGATTTAGAAAGTTTCCAACAAAACCACCATTTCCATTTATATATAAACTAAAAGTCTTTGTATAAAAATAATCAAAAAAAAGAGATCCTACCAAAGAATAAATTGTTATATAAAAGATATTTTCAATAAATAAAAAAATTTTTTTATTTTTAAAAATATTTATGCCAGTAAATATAAAAGTTAATGGTATTAAAAAGGAGACTAAACCCACAGATTGAAAAAAAAAATCAGATACGTAACTACCCTGAAATCCTAAAATATTCTTAATTTCAGTATTTTCTGGAAAAATGAAATTTGGATCTTCAGGAGAATATGAGATTAGAGATATTAGTAGTAAAATTCCTAAAATAGATATTAAGATACCTGAAATTTCAATTAATCTTCTTAAAATAAAAATTAATATTGAATTAATTAGTTTTTTTATATCCATTTTTGATGAATCAAATTTACCACTTTGTATCATCTAATTTTTATTGTTAAAATTAAAATTTATTATGGAAGTGTGTATATTAGGTAGTAGTTTAACAAGCTTAACTTTAGCAAAAACTTTAGTTAATCAAGGCATATATGTAGATATTTTTTCATCTAAAAATAATAAAGAGGCAGATAAAAATCGAACAATAGGAATTTCGAAAAATAACATAGAATTTTTTAATAAATATATTTTTAACATTAATAAGATTTTATGGAATATTAACAAAATTGAAATTTTTAGCGAAAATTTGAATGATGAAAATATTCTGAATTTTGTTGATAGAGAAAAGCTATTTTCAGTTGTAAAAAATTATAGATTAATGAATTTTTTAATTTCTGAGCTCAACAAAAATAAATTATGCAAGTTTAAAAAAAAAAAAATTACGAACAATATTTTAAAAAAAAATTATAAAATAATTATTAATTGTGATTTAAATAACTTAATAACAAAAAAATTTTTTTATAAAAAAATAAAAAAAGACTATAACAGTTTTGCTTACACTACAGTTTTTAAGCATAAAAAATTGAATAACTTTACAGCAAAACAATTTTTTACTTCAAGAGGTCCATTAGCTTTTCTACCTATTTCAGAAACAGAAACGTCAGTTGTTTATTCTGTGAGAGGAAAAGAAAAAATTGATTTAGATTACTTTATAAAAAAATATAATAATAATTATAAAATTATTTCTATTAATAAATCGTCTAGTATTGAATTAAAATCATCTAACCTAAGATCATATTATTATAAAAACGTACTTGCTTTTGGTGATTTACTTCACAAGATACATCCTTTAGCAGGTCAAGGTTTTAATATGACAATTAGAGATATTAAAGAGATTTTGAAATTAATAAAATCTAAAAAAGGAAATGGGTTAGATTTAGATAGTTCAATTTGTATTGATTTTGAAAAAAATATGAGACATAAAAATTATCTTTTTTCTAACAGCATAGATTTGATCTATGAATCTTTTAAATTAGAAAGTAAAATTAAAAAAAATTTATTTAGTAAATTAGTTAGACAAATGGGGAAAAATAAAACCTTAAATAATTTTTTCGTAAAAGTAGCTGATGAAGGATTTTTTATCTAAAATTATTGAATTGTGGTATTATTATATTGATCAAAAGTATAGGTTTTTAAAATCTCTGAAATTTTATCTTTTCTTATATTTATATTTTTTGCTTCTAATAAAACTTGTTTTTCCTCATCAGTAAATGGTGAAGTCATTGCTAAAGCATTGATTGCTTCATTTAAACTTTGTTTTTCTAATCCTTTCCAATTTATCATAAACCCTTTTTTTTCAAATAAAGCTTTAATATCTTTAAAAATTAACTCTAAATCTGAAAATTTTAACTCTTGCTTGTTTTCATTGAGGTCTTCTAAAAAACTAGAGGGATCTATTTCACACTCTCTATATTTTTTGTTATTAATGTATTCTTTTATAATTTTAAATCTCACGATTCCCTTTACTTCAATTAAATATCTATTATCAGAAGTTTCCTTAAAATTTATTATTTTACCAAGACAACCTATCTTATAAAGATTTGGTAAATCGCCTTCTAACTTATTAATATTTTTTGGTTGAATTATACCAATGTATCTATCTGCCTTCATGCTATCGTTTATCATCTCAATATATCTAGCTTCAAAAATGTTTAAGGGAACAGTTGTTTTTGGGAAAATAATAAAATTACTTAAAGGAAAAACAGGAACTTTGTTTGGAAAATTCATAAAAAACGTTTAATTATTATATGATATTTTTTTTTTATAAAAAGTTTAAATAGTCACAGTTGATGATTTTTTGGATTGCATCATACCCTAAGAATGGAAACACATGGCTAAGGTCTTTGCTTAGTGCTTATTATTTTACTAAAGATGGTTTTTATTTAGGTGATGCTCAATTGGAAAATATTGAACAATTTCCTCAAAAAAAATTTTTTAACAAATTTAATTATAAACCTGATATAGCAGGAGAAACATCAAAATTTTGGATTAAAGCTCAAGAAATAATAAATTTAGATAAGAAAATAAGGTTTTTTAAAACCCATAATTTTCTAGGTAATTTAGGAGGTAATAATTTTACAAACATCAAAAATACCATAGGGGCAATTTACATAGTAAGGGATCCAAGAAATGTTGTTACCTCAATAAAAAACCATTTTGAACTTGATTATAATCAAGCATTAAAATTTATGAGAAATGAAAAAAAATTTACTTATGATAACACTAAAAATAATGACTATAGCGATTTTCAATTTATAAGTTCTTGGGAAAAAAATTATCAATCATGGATATATAATAAATATTTTCCAACTAAAGTAGTCAAATATGAGGAGCTCGAGAAAGAAACATTTTATATATTTAAAGATGTTATAAATTTTATAGATAAGATTTTTAAAAATAAATTAAAATTTAACAAACAAAAAGCTCAAAATGCAGTACAAAGTACCTCTTTTTCAAAATTAAAAAAACTTGAGAATGAAAAAGGTTTTTCCGAGTCAATGATTTCTAGAGATCTAAAAAAAAAAATTCCTTTTTTTAATTTAGGTCCAGAAAATAATTGGAAAAAACTTGATATCAATTTTCAAAATGATTTAAATAAAATTTTTCAAAAAAACTTAACTGAACTTAAATATAAATAAGAAATTCTAATTAATTACACATTTGTAGTAATTTTTTTCTTGAATACTTATAAACAAAATCTGTGCAACCGTTCAAAAAAGATGAACACATATCTAATGAGTATTTGCTATTTATTTCATCTCTAAATAATATTTTATTATTATTTAAATTATCACCTCGTATTCCTGTAAAAACTAAATCATAACTTTTCAATGAAATTTTTAAGCTTTTCTTACTAATATCGTTCAAAGTACCATAAGTAAAAGCGAAAGTATTTATTTTTGTTTTTAAAGATTTGCTAAGTAATTTTTTACTTCCTTTTATTTCATTATAAAGTTTATTTTGATTCATAACTTTCTTAAGATTTGGATGACTTAGGGTATGTGATCCAACTACATGTCCTTTGTTAATCAAATATTTTAAATCCTTAAGCGTCAAATTTAATTTGTTGTAATTTTTTTTATTCAATTTTAATTTTTCTGAACAAAATTCTTTTATATCTTTCTTATTTTTCATTTTTACAAATTCATATGGAACAAAAAAAATTGATTTTATGCCAAATTTACTTTCGAGTTTATTTGCAAAAATTTTATTAGATTTTAAACCATCATCAAATGTTATAATTAAATTTCTTCCCTTAAATTTTATATTTTTTTTTCTTTTACTGATAAATTTTTTTGGATCTAGAAATTTCCATCCATTTTTTTTGAGAAATCGTATTTGATTAAAATAAATTGAATGATCTTTTTTTGGAGTGTCATGTAACATCATAATTCTTAGAGAGTCTTTAGTAGAGTCAGGAGAACTTACTATATTCAAATTTTCTACTATTTTTTTTTTTAGAAAAAATCTAATTTTTAGTAAATTTACCATTTTTAAAAATAAATCCTAATTTTTTTAACATGATGAACATTGGTTTATTTTTTTTGCTATGTTGAAATTTAATTTCTATTTTTTTGTTTTTTTTTATAAAATTTTTGATTATTTGATTTTCAACTTGTCTTCCTGTAATTCGACAACTCATTAAAAAATCGTTAATCTCAAATTTTTTTTTATTGTCTACAACAGTTGTTAATGCTGTCAAACCATAATCTGCAAATTTATCACTGACATAATATAAATTAATTTTGGCTTTATTTTTTTTTAACCAATTTTTCAGCTCTTTTTCTGTAAGTCTTCTAGTAATCGTATTTAATTGGTTTGTTTTGTTAAATAATTGTATTGTTCGTTTGAGATTATCTTTATTTAATTCCTTCTTAGAAATTTTCACGTTTAACTTTTTTACCCAATTATTTAATTCTTTATCAGAAAGTTTTTTTGACTCTAAATTCTTAATCTCTTTTGATGCAAGATAGCTTGAAGTTCTATTCTTATCTTCTTTTGTAAAAGATGGATTATGAAACCACAATTCTTTAAAAAAATTTTCATTAGCTGTAAGAATATCGTCAAAGTATTCAGGACACTCAATCTCAGGAAAAATTTCTTTTATTCTCTCTCTTTCTATTTTGCTATCATCAATAAATACAACATGTGAACTTGTAATGTTTAAATTTTTAAGAATTTTATTTATATTTTTTGCTTTATCATCCCAATTACATTTGATCTCTACAAAATCATCTAGAGATAAAATCATATTTTCATTTTTTTTAAATGCCTCTTCTACATTTTTAATTTCATTTTTAGATGATATGGCTAGCATAATTCCTTGATTTTTAAGATACTTAAGAAATGTTTGTAGATCTCTATGTGCTTCACCAACTGAATCATGTCCACCAAGATTAATTTTTCCATAACCGATGTCACCTAAAATCCCACCCCATAGTGTGTTATCTAGATCACATATAATTAATTTTTTTCCATCACCTTTAATATTAATTATTCCATTAATCAGGCTGTTTGCAATATTTCTTAAATTATCAATTTCAATAGGAAATTTTGCAGTGTAATAGTTTGAATAATTTATTTTAATATTAGATAAATGAGAATTATTAATTAAAAAAATATCCTCTGAATTATCAAAAAAATCAGAAACTATATTGTTAGCTGTATTTATCAGATATGAAGGACCCTTTTCTTTTTTGGAATGCGTAAAAAAATTTAAAAATTTTGTTTTCTCATAAATTTCAAAATTAGAAATGAAAACTTTGGAAACTCTTTTTTTTAAAATATTTATTAATTTGCAATAATTTTCAATTTCATTTTTGAACTTTTTAAAATTTACTTTTTCATTTTTGAGAGATTTTTTAAATTCTTCAGAAATATCATGTATATCTTCAATAATAAAAATATAATCATTTTTTTTGACATTTTTTTCATTCATCAAAAAAATTTCTAAATTTCCATTAAAATTTGAGCATTCAATTTTATAATCTATAATTTTTTGGTTATTAAAAATTTGACGAACTAAATCTAAATTGTATTTTGAAATCAGTATTAATTTATCTTTTTTATTCAATCTCATTTATAAATTCTATTAATGTTTTAATAGACAATTTTTTAAAATCTTTTTTTTGTATTTCAAATAGTAGATTTTTTTTAAAATTTATTATTTTTAATTCCTTATCAAGAAACATTATAAAGGTTACAAATGCAAGCGAATCAAATTTTGAATTTGATCCTAATATTTCAATTGAATTAATATCTTTTGTATCTTTATCGATTTTTTTATTTATTAGGTTATAATATTTATTTAGAGCAATCTTGGTTGAATTATAAATATCTTCTTTACAATATGTTTTCATTTATTATGATTACTCAATGCTATTTCATCATTTAAGTATATTCGTAAAATCAATTGACAAATCAACTATCATATTTTCTAGAGATCTTAAAGCGCAAAAAACAAGTAAGATAATAGTGGATAGAGCTTTAAATTTTATTATTGAAAATTAAAAATGTTAATTAGAGATGCAAAAATTGAAGATTATAATCAAATATATGAATTAAATCTTAAACACAATTTGAGGACTCCTGATAAAAATGAATGGCAAAAAATATGGACAAAAAATCCTAATTTTGATTTTACTCAAGATAAAATTGGATGGGTGATTGAGGACAAAAAAAATATAAAAGGTTTTTTAGGATATATAAAAAAAAAATATATTGATGAAGAAGGGAACGAATATGATGGATTGATAAGTCATAATTGGGTTGTTGATAATGATTGTAGAAATATGTCACTTATTTTGCTTAATAAATTTTTCAATGATATAAAATCTGATTTTTACATTAATTCTACAGCAAGTTTAGAAGTTGCTAAAGTATGGGAGGCGTTTGGTGCAAAGAAAATACCTGTGGATAATATTAAGTCATCATTATTCATTCCGATAAATATTGAAAAAATATCTCAAATAGTATTCAAAAATTATTTACTTAAAAATTTTTTATCTACTTTCTTAAAATATTTTATAAAATTTAAGATTCTATCGTTAAAGACAAATAATAATTATCAAATTGAAATAACAAATAAAATTGATAAAGAATTAAAAGAATTTAAATATATTTTTGAAGAAAAAAATTTTATTAAAGAAAAAAGTGAATATGATTGGTATCAAGAAATTCTTTCAAAAAATAATACCTTTGAATTCCTAAAAATATACAAAGAAAATATATTTGTAGGACATTGTCTTTTAATTACATCAAATGATACAAAATTAAAAAAGACATATGTAAGTGAAATTAAGATTTGTAAAAATTTCAGAGCAGATAAAGATTTGTATAAAATCGTTATTAAAAAAATTTTTGCTTACGCAAAAAATTTAAAAAGCGATTTGATTCAAATAAAATATCTAGATGAAGAAGTATATAAAATCTTAAAAAAAATAATATTTTTAAATAAAAAATATAATTTTTGCAGTTTCTATTATTATTGTTCTGATCAAAAGTTAACATTGAAATTATCTAAAAAAAAATGGATTATTAGCATGTTATCTGGAGATACTTTTTTAATTTGATTATTTAATACATCTAATTATTTATTGTATTATCAAATTCTATATTTATAATAGTTTGTATTAAGCGGGCGTAGCTCAGTGGTAGAGCGTCTCGTTGCCAACGAGAAGGTCGAGGGTTCGATCCCCTTTGCCCGCTCCAAGAAAAATTTTAATGACTGATTTATTTAACAAAAAATGTGTTCCTTGTGAAGGTGGTGTAGCGCCTTTAGATATTTCAGAAATACACAAATACCAAAAAAAAGTTGATGGATGGAATATTTCAGAAAATGAAAAAAAAATATTTTTTTTGAAAAAAAAATTTGAATTTAAGAACTTTTTAGAAAGTCAAAAATTTGTAAATAAAGTAGGAGAAATTTCTGAAAATGAAGGTCATCATCCTGATATTAAATTTGGATGGGGTTATACAGAGATAAACATAACCACTCATGCAATTGAAGGTTTATCTGAAAATGATTTCATTTTAGCTTCAAAGATTGATAAAATATCTAATGTCTAAAATGTCTTGTTTTAGAAAATACAAGAATAGTGTTTGTTTGATTTGCAAATTTAATTATCTCTTTATCTCTAATAGAACCCGAAGGTTGAACTATAGCAGAAACACCTGATTGAATTAATTTTTCTATTCCATCTACAAAAGGAAAAAATGCATCAGATGCAGCCACAATTTCATTTTTATTATTACTAAATTTTTTCATTTTACTAATAGCTATTTGACAGCTATCAAGTCTACTTGGTTGCCCAGAGCCAATTCCCAAGGTAGATTCATCACTAGCAATTACAATAGCATTAGATTTAACATATCGACAAATATTAAATGCGAATATCAAATTTTCAAATTGTGACTTATTAGGTTTTTGTTTTGAAACAACTTTAAAGTCTTTTTTTGAAAAAAAATTGTTATCTTCAGATTGTACAAGTATTGCATCATTATTAGAAACAAATCTGAAAGATTCATTTAATACAAAATTTTTAGAATTTACAATTCTAATATTTTTTTTTAATTTCAAAATTTTTAATGCATTTTCATCAAAGTCATTTGCTACCACAACTTCTAAAAAAATTTTATTAAGTTCCAAAGCAACATCTTTTGTAATCTTGAAATTACAAGAAACGATCCCACCAAAAGCACTAACAGGATCACATGATAAAGCTGATTTAAAACTTTGTAATTTATTTTTTTTAATTGAAATCCCACAAGGATTTGCATGTTTGATGATTACAGTTCCTTTATTTTTAGGAAGAGATTTAGAAATTGTTAATGCAGCAAAAATGTCATTATAGTTATTATAACTTAAATGTTTTCCATGAAGTTGTTCTAATTGTAATTTGTCATTTGTAGAGTAAATAGCACTTTCTTGATGGGGGTTTTCTCCATATCTTAATTTTTCAATTAAATTAGCATGGATAATCTTTTTTTTTGGAAAACGAACATTACAAATTTTATTAAAATAATTTGTTATTAGAGAGTCGTAATAGGCAATATCTGCAAATGCTAACCTCGACATATTTTTTCTAAATTCTAAACAACTGAAACCTTTATTATCATTTAATTCTTTAATTAAATTTCTGTAATATTGAGTTGATGTAATTACCACTACATCATTATAATTTTTAGCAGCTGCACGGACCATTGTAGGTCCACCAATATCAATGTTTTCAATAATTTTATCATGATTTTTTGTTCCTTTTATTGTTTTTTCAAAAGGATAAAAATTTACAATAACCAAATCAATATTTTCATAATCATTTTTTTTTAAATCCTTTAAATGACTTTTATTTTTTCTTTTATTTAGAATACCTGCATATATTTTTGGATGCAGAGTTTTGACTCTTCCATTAAGTATTTCTTTTGATTGAGTAAATTCTGCTACTTCGACACAATTATAACCTAAGCTTTTTATTTTTTTAAATGTTCCACCAGAACTTATTATTTTAATTTTATATTTTTTAAGTAATTTTAAAACAGGTTTTAAGTTCTTTTTATCTGAAACAGATATTAAGGCAGTTTTTATTTTTTTCATTTCATTTTTGCTAGTTGCCAAGAAATATTCTCATTTTGCTTCTTAGAAATACCTGAAATAAAAATATTTTGATTTTCAGTATAAGAATTTTTTTTACCGAAATACAGACCATTATCAATATTTATCTCAAAATTTTCGCAAGTAAACTTCCAACCTTCATTTAGTAATTCAATTAAAATATTTTTGTTATCTTGAGTTTTCATCAATTTTACTCCAGGTTCCATATGAAATCTGATATCAAATTTTAAATTATAGTTTGTTTTTTTTTGAATAATCTTATCTATACCCTTAAATACCATTTGATCTGGATAAAATTCTATTTCTCTTTCATGAATTGAATTATATTTTTTTAGATAACCATCATGAGAAACTTTAATTTTCCAATAACTTTTTTCATATACAATATGTTTATTTATAATTTTTAAACCTTTTTTAATATACCATGAGTTATTTATTTTATTAAAACTACACGATGATTGATCATCAATAACCAGTGTACTTTGCGTGGCTGTAGATCGTGATAATTTACAAAGTTTATCATTATCTTTATTATAAAAACCACAGTTGCTTATTAGTTTTTTTCCGTTCGAAATTATTTCAAAAGACGAAGCACCAGATTGATAATGATTAGAAAATTTTAGATTTGGTGAAAAACCAGCATCTAATGATAAACAAATTTTTTTATTATTTAAAATAATATATCCACCTAATTCATGATTTTCATTTTTAAATTTATATCCTAATCTTTTCAAATAATTATCAAATTCAAGGTTATTTGAAATATTATTACCATTAAATAACATATCCGAATTTATATTTTGCCATGCAAAAGCGTATCCTTGTCCTAAATAATAAATTGTTTCGTCTATTTGTTCAGGGATAGGTCTCTGAGATTCTTTAAACCACTCTCTTATTAATACAAAATATTTTAGTTGAAAAATCAATTGTTTAATACTTCTTGATTTTGGAAAACCTATTTCATCTAAAGATGATTTTGAGATTTTCTTTAAAATATTTAAACCATATGAGAGATAATTTTTTTCATTTTGATAACAGAGTCCAACTAATATGATTGCAGCACAGCCAACTAATTTATCATCAAATAATTTTGAATTTCTAATTTCATTAATAAGGTGGTTTGTTTGTTTTTTTATAATTTGATTAAATTCATCATTAAAATTCTCATCACTTCCCTCTAAAGTTAAACTATGACAAGATAACCATGAAATTATTCTTTTCGCTGTTAAATCGAATTCCCAGTTGTCACTATTAAACTTATAATTAATTTTTATCCAATTTTTTAAAACTGATTGAGTAATTTTTTTAGAAGACTTTAAATCTAAACTAAATAACCAATAAAAACTGTTTAATTTTTTTAATTCTCTAAAACTAGTTTTCTTATTTAACCATATTTCATCAATTGCATAATCTTCAATTTTTACTTTCTTTTTATACTTAATAATTGAGAAAAGTAGATGTGGACTTGGTTTATATTTTAAATTTTGATTATCAATCTTAGAAATTTTTTTATTGTAAAAGGTAGAGTTTAAATAAATTTTTTTAAATTTTTTTAAAATATTAAAAAAAAATTGATTTAAATAAATCATTATCTTAACTTGATTTTAATAACTCAATATTTTTTTTTATATCTCCATTATTACTTTTAAAAATTGTCGTTCCTGAAACCAATATATTTGCGCCTGCTTGTATTGCTAATTTTGAATTTTCAAAATTAATTCCACCATCAATTTCAATATCAAAATTTAATTTTTTTTCTTCCCTAATTGTTTTTAACTTTTTAATTTTTTCAAGTACTTCAGGCATAAACTTTTGTCCCCCAAAGCCTGGGTTTACACTCATTATCAAAATTAGATCAATTTTTTTTAAGTAATTTAAAATTATATCAATTTTAGTTTCTGGATTAAGAGAGACACCAACCTTTCTTTTTAAATCTTTGATTTTTGAAATAGAAGCATCCAAATTATCTGTAGCTTCAGGATGTACAGTTATAATATCAGCACCAGCATTGGAATAATCTTCAATGTATTTATGAACCGGTGAAATCATTAAATGTACATCAAATATTAATGAAGTATATTTTCTAAGTGCTTTAATTACAGGAGGGCCAATAGTCATGTTTGGAACAAAGTGTCCATCCATCACATCAACATGTATCATGTCAGCACCAGCTTCTTCTAGTCTCTTAATTTCATTACCTAATTGACTAAAATCTCCAGATAAAATTGAAGGTGAAATTTGTATTTTTTTCATTGATTACTAAATTTACTAGTATCAATTTTTAAAATTTAATTGAATTAAAAAATTGGTAAATTTGTCTCGAAATTTCACTTTCCAATGGAAAAGACAACATTCCCATAACTGAATAACCTAAAATCCATGGCATTAAGTAAAATCTTATCATAAAAAAAAACCATGCCACATATAAAGGTATTAAGGGTCCAATAATAAAAGATGGAGTAATTGGTTTAAATACAGTGATCAAAGGATTTGTAAACTTTACAAATACTTTCATAAAAAAAAATTGCGAGTCTTCTCTTTGAAAAATGTTCATAGCCACTCTTCCAATTAGTGTCCACATAATCACACCGAGAATATAGTCAATTATATAAACAAGAGGATGAAAATTAGCTGACATCTAAAATTTATATTGGAAAATTAGAAAAATTAAAAGGGGCGAAATTAATCGCCCCTTAATTAAGATTTTTTATTGTTTGCCAAGGATCGTACGACCTGATGGTACTCGAACCTCATCAACCATTTTTTGTGTCGCTGCGTTTGGTTCCGAAGTAATTAAACTTACAACAACCATAGACACTAAGCTGACAGCTGAACCAAAGATACCAAACGTTAACTGTGTAATACCTAAGAATCCACTTCCGCCATTTCTTACCCAAATTAGGTAACCAGCACCAGAAATTAATCCTAAAGCCATACCAGCTATAGCACCTTCTCTGTTAGCTCTTTTCCACCATACACCAAGTACAAGTGGGAAGAATAAACCAGACATCGCAAAGTCAAAAGCCCAGATTACTGAACCTAAGATACCTTGGATTTCCATAGCTGCAATAGTTGCTCCAGCAAAACCAATTACTACAAGTAATACCCTTGCAACAACCAGTCGTTTTGCAGTTTCTGCTTTTGGATCAATGATCTTGTAATACAAGTCATGAGATAAAGCATTTGCAATCGCTAGAATCAAACCATCAGCTGTTGACATGGCAGCAGCCATACCACCAGCAGCAACTAGACCTGAGATTACATATGGTAACCCAGCTATCTCTGGAGTTGCTAATACAACGGCTTTACCACCCATAAAGAACTCGTTTAATTCAACAGTTCCATTTCCGTTAAAGTCGCTGATAAACATTAAGTTTGCTTGGTTCCAGTTTTGATACCAATCTATCGCTTGAACGTCTGCTACTGATTTACCGATTATACCAGTTGATAATGTCGGATCCATCAATGACAATTTAGACAGTGTCGCTAACATTGGAGCAGAAGAATAAAGTAGGAAGATAAAGAATAATGACCAACCTACTGATTTTCTAGCTGCTTTTACACTTGGAGTAGTGAAATATCTCATCATCACGTGAGGCAATGAAGCTGTTCCCATCATCATCGCTAGTGCTAATGAAATAAATGCCCAAGGTGTAGCGTTAACCGCTGAGTGAGCTTTAGTTATTCCAGCTAAGCCTTTTGGTACCATCGCAAGATTCTCTTTCGAGTTTGCAACAAAACCAAACTGCTGTTCTAATTCACCAATTCTAGCTACTTCATCAGCTAACATAAAGTGTGGGAAGAATCCCGCCCCAATTTTGTTACTGATCCAGAATACTGGAAGTAAGTAAGCTATAATAAGTACGATATATTGTGCAACCTGTGTCCAAGTTACTCCTCTCATACCACCTAACATTGAACATAGTAAGATACTTACTAACCCAACATAAACCGCGTATTGAAATGGAATATCTAGAGCAACAGATGCAATAGTACCTGTAGCGTTAATTTGTGCAGTCACATAAGTAAATGAAGCAACAGTTAATACTATTACCGCAAGCAACCTTGCTAAATTACCACCGTATCTTGTACCAATAAAATCTGGAACCGTGTAACAGCCAAATTTTCTTAAGTAAGGTGCTAATAAAGATGCAACCAATACATAACCACCAGTCCAACCAACAAGTAGCGCCATATAACCATAACCTTTAAAGTAAATACCACCTGCCATTGCAACGAATGATGCACCAGACATCCAGTCTGCTGCGGTAGCCATTCCATTGAATACTGTTGGTACTTGCCTTCCAGCTACGTAATAAGCATCTGCTTGAGCTGTTCGTGATAGCCAACCAATTATCGCATAAATGGCTACTGTAAAAGCAACGAAACAAATTCCTATTACTTTTGCAGACATACCCATTTGTTCTGCGATTGCCATAATAATTATGAAAGCTAAAAATCCACCTGTATAGATTCCATAAACTTTTGGCAAATTGTCTATAAAATTACCTTTTATCATTAGTCGTCTCCTCTCTCACTGAAGCCGAATTCCTCATCAATTTTTTCTTGTCTATTCGCAAACCAGAAAATTAAGATTACGAAAATTCCAAGAGAACCCTGACAAGTGAACCAATAAGTTAACGGATAACCAAATGGTCCAGTAACTTCGTTCATTTCTGCTCCGAAAAGGAAGATGCCAATTGAGAATACAAACCAAATTGCTAAAGTAACCATTAGCAATCCCCTGGTTTTTTCCCAGTGTTGTTCTTGTTTTGACATTATATACCTCTCTCTTTTAGTTATAACTGGCCGAAATCATAACCATTATGAAATAGATTCAAAGTATTAAAATTGTTAAAAATTAACGCTTTTTTGGGGTATAAATATGCAAAAGAGCGCATATTATGTCAAAATATAAATTATCCTGGAAAGACTTAACTTGGAATGATTTTAAGGTTTATTTTTTTGCATTATTTAAAGCTTTTATTCCTAAAAAAAAAATTAAGAATGTAGATGATCTTGAGACATTCATTCAAGCAAGGTCAGCTTGGGTTTCACAAGTAACTCTATATGGGTATTTAAAGACAAGAATGGGAACAAGATATGTTCTTCATTTTGAAAATGATGAATTTATGTCCTCTGTTAATTTAGCTAAATGGAATATCTATGCAGTTGCCCTACAGGATCTTACTTTTTTTACATTTTCTTATTTGAAAGCTAACTATCATTACAATGAAACAAATAATGCTCAAGAAATATTTCTTAAAATTTTAGACGATGAAATATCAAATAAGATGCCTATAGATATCATAGAAAAAGCTAAAAAAAATTTTAGTGAAAGATTTCAAAAAATGAATTGGGAAAATTATTATAATGATCTTCCATTTAATCCAAGTGCGTTGTCTTTGTATGAATGGGCCCCCATTGCTGAGGATTTAAAAAAACTTGATCGTAAAATAGTTTTGAATTCCGTAATTTTAAAATGGGATATAGTAAAGAAGGAATTTAAAGAGAGAATAAATATTTAAATATTTTTTCTATTTTCTACAAGACTATCAACAACAGTCGGGTCAGCCAATGTAGTTGTGTCTCCCAATTGGTCCTGTTCGTTGGCAGCAATCTTTCTTAAAATTCTTCTCATTATTTTTCCAGATCTTGTTTTAGGCAGACCAGTAGTAAAATGAATTAAGTCTGGTGTAGCCAATGGTCCAATTTGCTTTCTAACCCAAAGTTTTAAATCTCTTTCTAATTCACCGGTTTCTATTTCTCCCGCATTTAAAGTGACGTAACAATATAAACCATTTCCTTTAATATCATGTGGATAACCAACAACAGCAGCTTCTGCTACTTTTGGATGTGCTACAAACGCACTTTCTATTTCTGCGGTACCAAGATTATGACCAGAAACAATAATTACATCATCTACTCTTCCTGTGATCCAATAGTAACCATCTTTATCTCTTCTGCAGCCATCACCAGTAAAATATTTTCCATCAAATTGTGAAAAATAAGTATCAATAAATCTTTGATGATCTCCATACACTGTACGCATTTGCCCAGGCCATGATTGAGAAATACATAATCTTCCTTCACCAGCTCCTTTAATTTCTCTACCATCTTTATCAACAAGAGAAGGTTTAATTCCATAAAATGGTTTCGTTGCTGAACCTGGCTTAAGAGGTATAGCTCCTGTTTGAGGCGCAATTAAAATTCCACCCGTCTCAGTTTGCCACCAAGTATCAACAATCGGACATTTAGAGTTTCCTACAGTTTTATAATACCACATCCATGCCTCAGGATTTATTGGTTCACCAACTGTGCCAAGTAATTTTAAGGATTTTCTTGATGTTTTATTAACTGGTTCATCACCTTCTCTCATTAATGCCCTTATTGCAGTCGGAGCAGTATAAAATGTATTCACTTTATATTTATCAACTATCTGCCACCATCTTGAACTATCAGGATAATTCGGAACACCTTCAAACATTATGGTTGTTGCTCCATTAGATAGTGGTCCATAAATAATATAGCTATGGCCAGTAACCCAACCAATATCTGCTGTACACCAATAAATATCTTTTGGTCTATAATTAAAAATATATTGATGAGTCATAGATGCATAAACCATATAACCACCAGTTGTGTGTAATACGCCCTTAGGTTTTCCAGTAGATCCGGATGTATAAAGAATAAACAAAGGATCCTCAGCGTTCATTTCCTCTGGATCACAATAATTTGAAACGTCTTTAATTAAATCGTGATACCAAACATCTCTCTCATTATCCCAAAAAACATAATTACCAGTTCTTTTGATTACAATACATTTTTTTACATTAGGGCAATTAGCAAGCGCTTCATCGGTAGTTGCTTTAAGAGGAATAGTTTTACCACCTCTCACGCCTTCGTCAGCAGTAATTATAAATTCAGACTCGCAATCATTGACTCTTCCCGATATAGACTCTGCAGAGAAACCTCCAAAAATAATTGAGTGAATTGCTCCAATCCTTGCACAAGCTAACATTAAAATTGCTAGTTCTGGGATCATGGTCAAGTAAATTGTCACTCGATCACCTTTCTTAATTCCAAGCTTTTTAAGACCATTTGCTGCTTTAGAAACTTTTTGGTGTAATTGTTTATATGAAATTTTTTGAGTATCTTTTGGATCGTCTCCAACCCAAATAATTGCAGTTTTATCTTTTTTATCTTTTAAATGTCTATCAATGCAGTTTGCAGATGCGTTTAATGTTCCATCTTCAAACCACTTAATTCTAACTTCATTTTTACTATATTTTACATCTTTAATTTTTTTGTATGGTTTTATCCAAGTAATTCTTTTTCCTTCTTTTTTCCAAAAAGCATTATTATTTTTTATCGATTCATTATATTTTTTTTGATATTGGGCCTTGTTTGCAAGACTGCTTTTTATCCACTCCGGTTTAGTTTTAAATATTAATTCTGAAGAAGTGGTGTCAGTTTTTTTTAATTCTTTTGAAATTTTTTTTTTTGGTTTAGATTTTCTTTTATTTACTTTTCTTTTGTTTGAAGATCTTTTTTGTACTTTTCTTCTTCTTTTCTTTGAAGATCTCTTTTGTATCTTTTTTCTTCTTTTTTTAGTCTTTGATTTTTTCTTTTTTTTTGGCATAAATAAATTTTATCTCAAACTTTACCCATGTTATTTAAAATTTTCCAGCTTTTAGAATCTATTGGCATAACAGATAATCGACTTTGTTTAATTAATGATAAATGGCTTAATTCCTTATTTTTTTTAATATTTTCAAGCGTAATAGGTCTTTCAAGTTTTTTAACAAATTTTACAGTAACTGCTACAAACCGACCAGATTGGTCTGTTTTATCTATGTAGGCCTCTTTAATAACTTTAACGATACCAACTATCTCTTTACCAATGTTTGAATGATAAAAAAAACACTGATCGCCTCTTTTCATTGATTTTAAATTTTTAGCAGCTTGATAATTTCTAACACCATCCCACGCAGCCCCTTTGTTTCCAGTTTTTTTTTGTTGATCGATAGACCAAACATCTGGCTCAGATTTTAATAACCAATAATTTTTAGACATAATTATAGTTTAACTCCTGCACCTTTTAAAAACACAGCATCTTCATCTAACGGCCATCTTGGTTTTGCAGGATAATCTAATTTATTAAATTTTTTTAATTTATATCTTTCCAATCCAACCATTGCGATCATCGCCGCATTATCTCCACAAAACTCAATGGGTGGGAAAATAGGCTTATAATTTTCTTCTTCACAGACTTTAACCAACATTTTTCTAATTTCTTTATTTGCTGCAACTCCACCTGCAACAACAAATTTTTTTTCTTTTGTATTAACATGTTTTTCAAATTCTTTAAAAGCTATTTTTGTTTTTTTATTTAAAATTTCAATTATTGTTTTTTGAAAAGATGCTGCAAGATCAAATTTTTCTTGATCAGTTTTTATTTTTTTTACAATTTTTAATACTGCTGTTTTAAGTCCTGCAAAAGATAAATTACAACCTCCTTTGTTAAAAATTGGTTTTGGAAGATCATATTTACTTGGATTTCCTTTTTTAGCTAAAATTTCTATTTGTGGACCACCGGGAAATTCTATATCTAAAAGTTTTGCAGTCTTATCGAATGCTTCTCCAATAGCATCATCAATAGTTGTTCCAAGTCTTTTATATTCACCTAAATTTTTTACACATAGATACTGAGAATGTCCCCCTGAAATTAGCAAAAGTAGATATGGATAACTTAATTCTGAATTTAACTTAGGGCTTAAAGCATGACCTTCTAAATGATTTACAGCAATAAATGGTTTATTCAAAGAAGCTGCAAATGCTTTTCCAAAACTTAATCCAACTGAAAGACAGACAATTAAACCAGGTCCGGCTGTTGAGGCAACAGCATCTAACTCTTTAATATTAATTCCACTATCATCAATTGCCTTTTTGACAATCCAGTCAATCTTTTCCATATGTGATCTCGCGGCTAGTTCAGGAACTACCCCACCAAATTCTTTATGAACATCGACTTGGCTAGATACAATATTAGATAGGACAACCGGATTACCTAGATCATTTTCTGATATTATTGATGCAGCCGTTTCATCGCAGCTTGACTCTATTCCTAGAATTAAGGGTTTTTTACTCATTCAAATAGTTTTGAATAATTGTACAATCTCAATACAAAAAAGAAATAAATTTTTAATGAGCAATAAAATAACAATAGGGACTAGAGGTAGTAAATTAGCATTACTCTATGCGCAGAAAGCGAAGAATACTATTCTTCAAAACACAAACTTAAGTGACGAAGAAATTGTTATCAAAACAATAACAACTAAAGGTGATCAAATTAAAGATTCAAGGTTATCCGAGTTCGGTGGCAAGGGTTTATTTTCAAGTAATATAGAAAGAGAGCTTCAAGAAAAGAATATTGATATAGCGATACACGCATTAAAGGATTTACCAGCGATTGAAACAGATGGTTTATTAACTGATAATTTTTTAGAAAGAAACGATCCAAAAGAAATTTTAATTTCCAGAAATAAAAAAAAATTGAGAGATTTAGATACGAAAGCGATTGTGGGAACATCTTCATATAGACGAGAATTTCAAATAAAAAAAATTCGACCCGATGTTTATTGTAAACTTATTAGAGGCAATGTTGATACAAGAATAAGGAAATTAAAAGATGGCTTGTATGATGCAATAATTTTGTCTTATGCAGGAATAAAATATTTAGAACTTGAAAACGAAATTTCAGAAATATTTAAAATTGAAGAAATAATTCCAAGTGCTGGCCAAGGTATTATTGCGCTTCAATGTAGAGAAGATGATTTGGAGATAATTTCTTTATTAAAAAAAATTAATCATAATGAAACTTATAAAAGAGCTCATGCAGAAAGAAATATTTTAAAAGTTTTAGAAGGAGATTGTGAAACAGCAATAGGTGCACATTCTGTAATTGATGGAAAAAATATTATTATTGAGGCAGAGCTATTTTCTTTAGACGGTTCAAAAAGGTTTTATGAAAAAAAAATTGAAAAAATTGAAAAATTCAGAGAAATTGGAAAAGAAATTGGTCAAATTTTAAAAACCAAATCAAATAATTCGTATAAAAGATAATATGCATATTTTATTAACTAGACCTCTGGAGGATTGTTCAGAATTGATTTTGAGATTCCAATCTTTAGGTCATCAAGTTTCTCATCTTCCTTTATTGACTATAGAAAAAACTAATTATGAGGAAATAAATTTCTTTGACTATGGTGGAATTATTTTTACGAGTGCAAATGCAATAAAATTTATAGATTTAAAAAAAATAGATAAAAATATTACGTGTTTTTGTGTTGGAGATATAACTGAAAAGAAAGCAAGAACTGTAGGTTTTCAAAATACAGTTGCAGCTGAGGGAAATGTTTCAAATCTAAAAGAGTTAATTTTACAAAATTATGACACCAAAAATAAACCACTCCTTTATATAAGTGGAGAAAAGATTTCAACCGATTTAGATGAACAGCTTATTAGTGAGGGATATAAAGTTAAAAGAATTATTAATTATCGTGTGAGTTATAATCAAAAATTTGATGAAAAGTTTGTAAAGGAATTAAAAATTAAAATGCCAGATTTAGTCTATGTTTATTCTCAAAATAGTGCCTCTAGTCTATTAAATTTTATTAAAATTCATCAAACCGAAAATATATGGATGAATACCAATTTAATGTGTATAGGTGAAAAAACATCGTCTATATTAAATGAAATTAAATGGAAAAAAATATTTCTTTTTAATCCTGGAGAAGAGGAGTTTTTGTTATATAAAATTTGATTATGGAATTGATAAATAATTTTTCAGAAATATTTTTATCGGTATGGAATAAAGGAATTCTAGGAGTAGATATTTTTCAAATATTAATTGGAATTGGAATTTTCCTTATTTTTTTAATTTTTAGAGGTTTAATAAGTAAACTTATAATTAAAAAGTTAGAAATTATATCTAAAAGGACTACAAATAAATTAGACGACACTTTTGTAAATGCATTAATTGGACCAGCAAGATTTTTACCAATCGTCTTAGGTTTTTTTATTGCAAGTTACTATATGACATTTTCAATTGAAGGAAGAGAGGTTGTTGATACTATTAATAGAACTTTAATTACAATTTTAATTTTTTGGATCATTCATCAAATTATAGAACCAGTATCATATATCTTAAGTGGGCTTGATAAACTTTTAACGAGAGAATTAATTGGTTGGATTATAAAATCACTTAAAGTTCTTATTTTTATTTTAGGCTTAGCAGCTGTTTTAGAATTATGGGGTATCAAAATTGGACCAATTATTGCTGGGCTTGGTTTATTTGGAGTGGCAGTGGCTTTAGGAGCACAGGATTTATTTAAAAATTTGATTTCAGGAATTTTAGTTCTTGTGGAAAAAAGATTTAGAATTGGTGATTGGATTTTAGTAGATGGAATTATCGAGGGCATCGTTGAAAAAATTGGTTTTAGATCTACCACAATTAGAAAATTTGATAAATCTTTAGCTATTATTCCAAATTTTCAATTTGCAGAAAATGCGGTTATCAATATTAGCGAAACCTCAAATTGGTTGATCAGTTGGATAATCACTCTACAGTACGACACTTCAGTTGATCAATTAAAAACTATAAGAAATCAGATTGAGGATCATATTAATAAGAGTGATGATTTTAATACGAGTATAGGTATTGCTGTGAGGGTGGATAAGTTTTCAGACAGTTCAATAGATATGTATGTTCGTTGTTTTACAAAAACAGATAGTTGGAATGAGTGGCTATCAGTTAAAGAGCGTTTAGCGCTAGAAATTAAGCAAATTGTAGAAAGTAATAAAGCTTCTTTTGCTTTTCCAAGTCAGTCAATTTATATCGAAAAAAAATGATTGCTATTTTTTATTTGGTTTTACAGATATTAAAACTTTATTCTTACGTTGTGATTGCAAATGTTGTTGTAAGTTGGTTGATTGCTTTTAATATTTTAAATACACAAAATAGATTTGTTTATTCAATTTTAGAATTAACCTATAGATTAACTGATCCTTTTTTAAATAGAATTAGACGATTTTTACCCAATTTAGGTACATTAGATATTTCACCAATAATTTTACTTCTATTGATTTGGTTTGTAGAAATGTGTATGAAGCTCTACATTGCACCAATGATTTTTTAAAAAAATTTATGATTTTGATAGACGGAAAAAAAGAGGCAGCACTTCTTAGGGAAGAATTAAAAAAAGAAGTATCTGAATTAAAGGCAAAACATAACAAAGTACCTGGATTAACAGTAATCCTAATTGGTGATTTGACCCCAAGTCAGATCTATGTTCGAAACAAAGAAAAGTCAGCCAATGAAGTTGGTCTTAAGTCCGATGTTATAAAATATCCAGATTCGGTCGAAGAAAAGGTTGTTCTAAAAAAAATTGAGGAATTAAATAAGGATACGTCGGTCTCAGGTATTTTAGTTCAGTTACCTCTTCCAAAACATATAGATAAACAAAAAGTAATTGAAGCTATTGATCCTACCAAAGATGTGGATGGTTTTCATCCTATGAATGTTGGTAATCTTTCATCTGGTTATGAAAGTTCAGTACCTTGTACGCCATTAGGATGCTATTTGTTGATAAAGAAAATAGAACCCAATTTAAGTGGAAAGAAAGCAGTTGTAGTTGGAAGATCAAATTTAAATGGAAAACCTATGACACAACTTCTTTTAAAAGAAAATTGTACAGTAACAATTACCCATTCAAGAACGAAAGATTTAAAAGCCGAATGTCTTGAAGCAGATATTATTGTTGCAGCGGTTGGAATACCTGAACTTGTTAAAGGTGATTGGGTAAAAAAAGATACTATTGTAATTGATGTTGGTATTAATAAAACAGACAAAGGCATAGTTGGAGATGTAGATTTTGATGAAGTTTCAAAAAATGCAAAAGCTTTAACGCCAGTTCCGGGTGGTGTGGGTCCGATGACCATTGCTTGTTTACTTAAAAACACGATAGACTGTTTCAAAAGATCGCAAATTTAATATTTAATCCATTAAATAATCTTTGATAAGTTTGGTTTATGAAAAAACCTAAGTATCCATATAGAATTGTTATATTGATGGCCATACTTACTATTCCTCCAATTGGAGCTACACAATTGGGCTGGTATCTTTATGATCAGCAAACAGGATTTGATTATGGTATGATCATTGGTATATTTTCAGTTATATTAGCAGCTTGGTTAATGTATGAAAAAAACTGGAGAGAAGAGGATGAGGACTGATTTATGGAAAAAATAATTTTTTTTAGTTTGGTTATTCCAATTTTTGCTTTTGTACTTTATTTAGGTGTAAGTGCGATAATGAAGGGGTCAGAGGCTAAAAGCGCACTTAAGGAAGAAGCAAATTTAAAAAATGATGAGAACGAAAATTCTTTTGATGATAAAAAAAATTTAAGCGAGGAAATTGATAAATTAAACAATCTTTTGAAAGATGGTGTCTTAACTCAGGAAGAATTCGAAAAAGCTAAAAAAAAATTATTAGATAACTAATTATAGTTAAGTAATTTCTTTATCGAACCAAACTCACCAATTTTATAAATAATAGCGTCTTCTTTTTTGAATCCATATTTCTCTGCATTAGCTTTGAATCTTAAAGGTGGTTCCATTATTGGCTCTAGGGATAAAACGAATGTTCCCCAATGCATTCCAATTACTTTTTTACTTCTCAAATTTTTAGCAATTTCTAAAGCCTCTTCCGGGTTAGTATGATAAACTGATTTATCTTTATAAGGCATTATTGGATAAAAATTATAGGCTCCTATATTTATAAATGTTAGATCAATCGGACCATATCTGTTACCGATATCTTTATAAATATCACCAATTCCAGTATCACAGCCAAATAAAATTCTTTTTCCTTTATATTCAATTAAAAAGTTTCCCCACAAAGTTTTATTTGTATCTGTTAAACTTCTCTTAGACCAGTGAATAGCTGGTAGAAATGTTATTTTTAAATTATCATTAATCTTAATTTCATCATACCAATCCATTTCATTAACATCTTTATATCTTTTAAAATATTTACCTAATCTCAAAGGGAGTAAAACCTTTGCATTTTTATATGGAAATTTTCTAATCGTAGACATATCTTGATGATCATAATGATTATGAGTAAGTAAAAATAAATCTATTTTTGGAATTTCGTTAAGTGTTAATGCTGGCTCAGTAAACCTGTCTGGACCAAAAATTAATGGACCTGCATTTTTTGAGAATACTGGATCAGTAATAATTGTTGTTTCTCCAAGTTTTATTAAAAAAGTAGCATGACCTATCCAGGCAATATAATCATCTTCTTGATACTTTTTTAGATTTGATAAAACTTTTTCTTTTTCTACAACATGTTCTTTGGGTATTGTCATATCAAGCTTCTTTTTTTCTTGATTAAATATTTTATAAGACCATTTAACATTAGGGTCTCTTTTTGGAGAACCTTCTGGGTTTCTAAAAGTCCCATCTGGCAAATGATGATAAGGTTTTTCCATTGCAATACTTAAACAATTATAAAAAAAAATACCAATAAAAATTAATGAAATATTAATTAACTTTTTTCCATCAACCATAAACTATCTCCAGCTAAAAAATAAATTTTTCCATCATGTGGATGTACTTGAATATCTCTTATTCTTCCTATTTTATTTTTAAAAATAATATTTTCTTTAACATTTGATAGGTCATCGAAAATTAGTTTTCTTAAAGATTGGTCTTTAAGTGAGGTAATTAACGCATGTCCATTCCACTCACTAAATTCTTTGCCTTTGTAGATAGTTATTGCACTTGTTGCAATGGAAGGTACCCAATAGTGTATTGCTTTGGTAAAACCTGGTTTCCATTTAGGACCAATTGGAATACCAGAATAATTTGTGCCTCCCCAACCTAGAATTTTCCATCCATAGTTTTCACCTTTTTTTGCTTCACCAAACCAATCACCACCTCTAGCACCATGGTTGCTCATATAAATTTTTTTATCAAATGAAGATAAAGTTAAACCTTGGGGATTTCTAATTCCTATTTGATAAATTTCTGGTAGCCAATCAGATTTTCCTTGAAATTTTGGGTTATCTTTAGGAATGCTTCCATCAATATTAATTCTTATAATACTTCCAGGATGTTTTGTTGGATCTTGTGCAATCATTCCTTCTCCTCTTTCACCAGCTGAAGCAAATAAGAAATTTTCTTGAATCGCTAACCTTGATCCAAAGTGATATCCTGAGTTAATGGGAGGGTTTGCTTGAAAAATATTTTTAAAATTTAATTTTTTTTCATCAAATTTTGCTTTAGCTATTGAAGTACTGGTTTTTCCACTTCCTCTATTTTCTGAATAAGAAATATAAACAAAACTATTTTTTAACAGAATATCTAACAAGCCTCCCTGACCATGTTCTAGATAATTAAGATTATGATTAATTTCAGAGATTTTTTTAGAATTAAGATTAATCAACTTAATTTTTCCACTTTTTTCTGTAATTAATAGTTCATTATTGTTGACGAATGTAGAGCCCCATGGGTTATTTAAATTTACAATTTTTTTGAAAATAAGATTTTCTGCAAATGAAACATTTATAGAAACCAAAAATAAGAATATGGAAATAAAAAATTTACTCACTTTAAGAAAGCTTTGATCTACCACCATCAACGGCAATAATCTGACCAGTAACCCATGAACTATCATCAGTAATGAGAAATTTTGCAAGTGAAGCTGAGTCTTTCCCCTCACCCAATCTTTTTAAAGGATGAGCTTTTGCTATTCCATCTGCTAATGCTTTATTTTTCAACATTGGTTCCGCAATCTTTGAATTAGTTAAACTTGGTGCAATACAATTAACTCTAATATTTGGAGCAAATTCAGCTGCCAAGGAAACAGTTAATCCTTCGACGGCAGCTTTAGCAGAAGCAATTATCGCATGATTAGTAAATCCTCTTTGTGCCGCAACTGTAGAGAATAAAACTACCGAACCTTTATTTTTTTTTAAACTTTCTTGATAACCTTTAATAACTTCAACTGCCGAATAGAGATTTAATTTCATACATTTATTAAAATCATTTTCATTTACCATTCTCAAAGGTTTTAAATCTATTGAACCAACACAATAAGCAACACCTTTTATATCTGAAATGTCATTTTTAACTTTTTCCATAAATCCATTCTCTAAAACATTGGCAATTGTAAAAGTACAACCAAGTTGTTCGGAAATACTTTTTGTTTCATTTTCATTTCTTCCAACTAAATGAACAGTATTTCCTGAATTTACTAATTGTTCGGCCAAACTAGACCCGATTGAACCTGTCGCACCAAAAATAAGATATTTTTCTGACATAAAAAATTTTATTAGTTATATTTAATTATGAAGTTATTTTTTATACTGGGTAATCAATTATTTCCATCAAAATACTTGGACCGCTTCAAAAAAGACCACCTATTTTTTATGGCAGAAGATTACCAATTATGTACTTATGAAAAACATCATAAACAAAAAATACTCCTTTTTTTATCATCAATGCGCTCACATGCGGATAGTCTCAAAAGAGATAAATTTAAATTAGAGTACATTAAAATAGAGGACAAAGAATTTAAGGATGATTATTTAAAAAAATTAAAAAAAATAATTGTCTCAAAAAAGATAAAAGAGATTTCAAGTTTTGAGGTTGAGGATAAATTTTTTGAAAAAATAATAAATCAATTTCTTAAAAAAGAAAAAATCAAATGGAATGTTATACAAACTCCAATGTTTTTAAATTCAAGAGAACAATTTAAACAATATTTATCCAAATCAAAAAAACCTTTCATGGCAACTTTTTACAAAGATGTCAGAAAAAAATCAGGGATATTAATGGGATCGGATGGAAATCCTGTTGGAGGCAAGTGGAGTTTTGATGAAGATAATAGAAACAAATTACCAAAAAATATATCAATTCCAAAGTTTCCAAAAATAAATGAAACCAATCATACTAAAAAGTTAAAACCAATTATTGAGAAATTATTCAAAGATCATCCAGGCAAAACTGACAATTTTTGGTTTGCTACTGAATATAATGACGTTATTAAGCTTTTAAATTTTTTTATTAAAGAAAAATCAAATTTATTTGGTGATTATGAAGATGCTGTTAATCAAAAAGATAATATTTTATTTCATAGTGCATTAAGCCCATATATTAATTTAGGTTTGATTACGCCGGAATTTATTATCAAAAAGGTTTTAGAATTTCATAAAAGTAAAAAAATAAGATTTAATTCATTAGAGGGTTATATACGTCAAGTAATCGGTTGGAGAGAATTTATGAGAGGAATTTATCAAAGTTATTCAAATGAAATGGAAACCGGAAACTTTTTTAAACAAAATAGAAAAATGAAAAAATCTTGGTACGAAGGTACGACTGGATTACCTCCACTAGATTATGCAATTAAGAATGCTCTAAATCATGGATGGTCTCATCACATTGAAAGGTTAATGATTTTATCAAACATCATGAATCTTTGTGAAATAAAACCAACTTTTGTTTACAAATGGTTTATGGAGATGTTTGTAGATTCTTCAGATTGGGTGATGGTACCTAATGTCTATGGAATGGGATTATTTAGTGATGGAGGAATATTTGCTACCAAACCTTATATATGTGGATCTAGTTATTTTATGAAAATGATGGATTTTAAAAGGGGCGAGTGGTGTAACACAATGGATGGACTTTATTGGAGATTTATTGATCGTAACAGAAAATTTTTTTTGAAAAACCCAAGACTTTCTATGATGGTTAGAATATTTGATAAAATGAAAACTGATAGAAAAAAATTAATTTTGTCAGCCGCAGATAGATTTATAAAACAAAATACAATTTAGTGAAAAAACAAAATCTCCCATCAAAAATTTGTCCGGTTTGTAAAAGACCTTTTGTTTGGAGAAAGAAATGGAAGTTGAATTGGGAAAAAGTAAAATATTGTTCTAAGAAGTGTTCTAAGCTAAACTAAGATTATTGAATATAATTATATTACAACATATTAAAATTGAAGACCCTGGCTATATAAAAGATCTTATGTTAGCAGACGGATTAAATCTTACCACAATTGAGCTAGACAAAGGTGAGAAAATTCCAAATAATCTTAGTCAATTTGATGGCATGTTTTGTATGGGTGGTCCAATGGATACTTATATGGAAAAAGAATACCCCTGGTTAATTGATGAAAAAAAACGAATTAAAGAGTTTGTTGTTGATCTAAAAAAACCTTATTTAGGTTTTTGCTTAGGTTGTCAGTTATTGGGTGAGGTAGTTGGTGGTAAAGTTGTAAAGTCTACTCCTGCGGAGATTGGCATGATGGATATCAATTTTACCAAAGAAAAAAATCAAGATAATTTATTTTCTAAATTTCCAGATAAAATTAAAAGTTTACAATGGCATTCATATGAGGTTCAAGGAATAGAAAATAATAAGGAGATTACTTTGTTAGCTTCATCTCCGGTCACTAAATTTCAAATTTTTAAATATCAAAATCATGCTTATGGTATTCAATTTCATATCGAAATAAAAGATACGACAGTCAATGAATGGGGATGTATACCAGAATATAAAAAAGCATTGGAAGATCAATTAGGTAATGGAGCATTAGAAAAATTTGATCAATCTGCAAAAGATAATATGACAGATATGAATAATTATTCTAAGATTCTTTACAGTAATTTTAAAAAACTTTTATGAACAATAAAATTTTTGAATGGGCAGGTGTTATTACTGCAATATTGTACTCATTATTTGTAGCTATGAATATTGGTATAGAATTTTTTGGTTTTTGCTTATTACTAATATCTGCAATTTTAATTGGAATTTGGGCTTATAGGGGTGGGCATAGAGGAATATTATTTTTGCAATTCTTTTACGCAACAGCTGGTATTATTGGAATGTTCAGGTGGTTTTAATTTAAAGTTGAAATTATTTTAGGTATATAATTTTTAAAATTAAAAAAACCTTTATTACAATATTGCCAAGAATACTGATCAAGTTTTCTATATAAAAATTTTATTTTTAAATTATTTAAATTCAAATAATCCAAGTTTTCACCTACAGTTGGATACAAACCATAACTATTTTCAATATTCTTTATTTCACTTATATTAATTACTTCACAATCAATCGACTTAGTTTTTAATCTTTGTTTTTGATCTTCGATTAGAAGGGATTTAAATTTCATTACTTTATCACCAAGTTTTATAGATCTATTTTCGTTTTCATTAGAAATTAAATAAATTTTTTTAAATTTATTATTTTGAAAATCAGTAATTTCAAAAGATAGATTATTTTCAAAAATTAAAAGATTCTTATCTTCAATATTTTGTGGATTATTAAAATCTTTTTTAATGATTGGGTAAGTTTTTTCAGATACTTTTGGAGGAGCATTTTCATTTAATTTTATATTATTAAATTTATTATCAGTGAATTTTTTGATATTCCATTCACTCGCTAAATAATGCTTTCCCTGAGTTTGAACACCAGCGACCCATCTCCATCCAAGGGTATTTGATGCAGCATCCCCATCATAAAGATGTTGCATAAAAAACTCTGCACCTAATTGCCAAGGTAGTTCTAAAGTAAAAATCCAAATACTGGCAAACCACATTCTCGTGTGATTATGCAAATAATTGTTTTCTTTAAGTTCATTTATCCATGCATTAAAACATTCAATATTTGTTTTACCCTTTATTGCATTAAGATAGTTTTGATTATTTTTAAATTCTTCTTTAATTTTATTTAATTCTATTAAATAGTCTGACCAAACATTTGGTCTTAATTCTAACCAGCCCTTCCAATATGTACGCCATAAAACTTCTTGTATAAACTTTTCATTTTTTGAAAAAGAAAATTTACCAAGTGATTTTTTAATTACTTCTTTTTCATTAATAATCCCATGAGTAATGTAGGGAGATAAACAAGAAATATTGGATCTATTTTCTGGCCCAAAATCAAAATTTCTGAGTTTTGAATATTCTGAGAGATTATTTTCAACAAAATTATTTAATTTTTCAATGGCCTTAGCCCTCGATGATTCAAAGTTCATTCTTTAATTATTTTGATTTTTTTTTCTTTAATCCTAGCTTATCGCTATGTCTCAATCTTAGAATTACTATTGCTCCGGCTATAAGTACTATAGCTACAGCTTCATAAACCAGCGCTGCAGGATCCATTTCTTTTCCTTGAAGAATGATAAATCGAGCTAAAGCCGTAATTGCAATTAATAAAGGCAGCGTAATACTAATTGATTGTTGGTCCCAAAAAACTCTTACCATTGCCAGTACTTCTAAGTATAGAAACATTAAAAGCAAATCTGCCAAAGTTACTGATTGATTTAAAAACATTTTTTTTATCTCAATTCCAACAGCAATTACTGTGCTGACTAAAATTATACACATTAGAACTAACTGTAAATTTTTTGCTATATTTTGCATTATTTATCCTTACTAAATGGTAACCATTTTTCAAATACTGATTTTGATGAACCTTCATAGGGTATTGAATAAGAATATGGGTTAGGACTTGTTAATACCTCAATTCCTTTAGAAAAGATAAATATAAATACTATTACAAAAACAAGAACCATTATTTTAAAAGGATCAAAATTTTTGGTTTTAAAAACACTTGCAGAATTCTCTTCAGCTCTATGAAAATGTTTAAATGTCATATACACGGCAAATATCAAGCCAATGTGAGCTAAAAAAAGTCCAGTCCAACCAAATACAAAAGTTGTATATGAAAATACGTATAAACTAAAAACAGTAGTCCAAATAAAACTTAAAACCAGTAGAATTTGTAATCTTACAGTTTTAGGAAGAGAGCGAAGATCATTTTTGCTGTCATCAAACAAAATGTTTGCGGCGTCTCTCATCCAATTTTTTAACGATTCCATAGAATTAAATTATGTTTTTTTTTAAAAATAAACAATCCTTAAATTGTCCTAAAATAAATAGCTAGTTTCTTAACTTTTTTTTGTGGAAATTAATAAATTTCTCCACATTTGATTTGTTAAATGATTTATTTTCTTCAAATGAAACTTTTTTCATTGAATAAGCCTCACTTTTGGTATCTCTAGATTGAATAATAATATTTCCTTTGTAAAGTTTTAGTTTAACGGATCCATTTACTCTATTTTTTTTAAGATCTACAATTTTTTGAAGTTTAAATCTTTCTTTTGAGTACCAATAACCATTATAAATTAATTCTGCGTACCTAGACATAATAGCATCTTTTTTGTGCATTGTTTTTTTATCTAATGTCACTGACTCAATTGCTCTATGTGCATGTATTAAAAGTGTTCCACCTGGAGTTTCATAAACTCCCCTTGATTTTATTCCTAGAAATCTATTCTCTACAAGATCAACTCTTCCGATTCCATTTTTCCCAGCTAATTGATTTAATCTTTCAAGTAATTTTGAAGGTTGTAATTTTTTTCCATTGATTTCAATTGGATCTCCATTTTTAAAATTTATATTAACAAAAGTTGGTTTGCTAGGAGCTTTTTCTGGTGAAACAGTTCTTTGAAAAATAAATTCTGGAGCTGAATTTTTTGGATTTTCTAAAACTTTTCCTTCCGTTGAAGTATGAAATAAATTATCATCTACAGAAAAAGGAGGTGCACCTTTTTTATCTTTGGGTATAGATATTCTATACTTTTTTGCATAATTGATTAAGTCTGTTCTAGACTTTAAATTCCAAATTCTCCACGGCGCAATAACTTTAATTTTTGGACCAAAGTAATAATATCCGAGTTCAAATCTCACTTGGTCGTTTCCTTTCCCAGTAGCACCATGAGATACAGCGTAAGCTTTAAATTTTTTAGCAACTTTAATTTGATCCTTTGCGATTAAAGGCCGTGCAATTGAAGTTCCCAATAGGTATACACCTTCATAAGTTGCGTGACCACGTATCATCGGGAAAACATAATCTTTAACAAAAGTATCTTTTAAATCATTTATAATTATATTTTTTACTCCAAATTTTTTTGCATTTGATATAATTTTTTTTTTATCAATTTTTTGACCTATGTCAGCAGTATAACAAATTACATCAGCATTATAATTTTCTTGCAACCATTTTAGAATTATAGATGTATCTAATCCACCAGAGTAGGCTAGAACAATTCTTTTTTTAGATTTCATTTACTAACTGCATGCTTTTTTTGCAGTACTATATGCTTTTGTAAAACCTAGTAATGAATAATGGTCTATAGTTTGAGATCCTTTTTCATTATAGCCTGTTACCATAATTCTTGATCCTTTTTTCATTACTTTGACCATAATGTTTTCTTTTTTATTGCTAGTCATCCAGGCAAAACCTTGTTGTTTAATATCAAATTTAAATTTGTTATTTCCTGATGCAGCCAAAACAGAGTTATTCTTATTAAATTCATAACCTGCCGTTGTGCTAATTTCGTTGGAGATTTTTTCTCCTGGCCTAAAAGTTACAAATAATCTTGCATCTCTTTTATTTTTCTTTGGTGCTTGTAAAACAGGAATTGATTGTGCAAAACATACTTTACCTGAAGCTTCTGACATAACCATTACTTCCCAATCTTTAAATTTGCCAACTTTTTTCAGATTTTCTGCAAATGATTTTGAAAAAGTTATTAACAAAATAATTATAGATAAAAATAAAGTTTTTTTAATTATGGACATGGATTAGGATAAATTTTTTGTACCTCATTAATTTCATTTATAATTTCTTCAGTTAAATTTATATTTACACTTTCTATATTAGTTTTCAACTGCTCCATTGTAGTCGCACCGATGATTACTGAAGTTACAAAAGATTGAGTTTCTAAAAACTTTAAAGACATTTGTGCTAAATCTAACTTGTATTTTTTGGATATTTTATAATAAGCTTCAATTGCTTTCTCCGCATTAGGCTTGTTATATCTAGTCCAGAAATCTTTATGAAGTGCTATTCTAGACCCATTAGGTAATTGATTGTTTCTATATTTTCCCGATAGATATCCGCAGGCAAGCGGAGAATAGGCTAAAAGACCAGCATGTTCTCTTATTGACATTTCAGCTAGGCCCACTTCATAGGATCTGTTGAGTAAATTATATGGGTTTTGAACCGAAAGCATTCTCGGGAGATTATTATTTTTAGATATTTCTAAAAATTTTGATAATCCCCATGGAGTTTCATTAGATAGACCCACGTATCTAATTTTACCTTGATCTATAAATTTTTTAAGATTTTCTAAAATATCTTCAAATTTAGTCCACTCGCTATTATCATCGTGGGTGTAACCTAATTTACCAAAAAAATTAGTATTTCTCTCTGGCCAGTGTAATTGATACAAATCAATGTAATCAGTCTTTAATCTTCTTAAACTGCCTTCTAAAGCTAAAGTAAGATTTTTTTTTCCAAATTGATTACCACCACCTCTAACATATTCTCTCATTGGTCCACAAACTTTTGAGGCAAGAATTACTTTGTCCCTTTTTTTTGTTCTTTTAAACCAATTACCAATAATTTCTTCTGTACTACCGAAAGTTTCCTCTTTTGGAGGTATAGAATAAATTTCTGCTGTGTCCCAAAAGTTTACTCCTTTATCTAATGCATAATCCATTTGTTCAAAACCTTCGTCTTGAGTATTTTGTTCACCCCAAGTCATTGTACCGAGACAAATTGTACTTACATCAAGTTCAGTATTTCCTAATTTTTTGTAATTCATTCGGGCTTTTTGTGTTAATTTTTTAAGACATCTTGAATAATAAATAAAAGACTATATATTTCTAACATAATGGAATTTGATAAAAAAGGAATACTTGCAAGAGCAAAAGCAGCTGCTCAAGAAACTTCAGTAACTGATGAAGGTTTAAGAGCTTACATGCTTAAAGTTTATAATTACATGGCAACAGGAATATTATTAACAGGTATTGTTGCTCTTTTTACATTTAAAATGTCAGTGGTTACAAGTGATTCTGGATCTATAATTGGTTTAACACAGATGGGTAATGCAATTTACATGTCGGGTTTAAAATGGATTGTTATGTTAGCTCCCCTAGGTATTGTTTTCTATATGAGTTTTGGAATTAATAAAATGAGTGCCTCAAAAGCTCAAACGACTTTTTGGGTTTTCGCAGCCCTAATGGGTTTATCTTTATCTTCAATACTATTAGTTTATACAGGATTAAGTGTTACCAGAGTTTTTTTTATATGCTCTGCTACGTTTGGAGCTATGAGTATCTATGGTTATACAACCAAGAGAGATCTAACTAAGTTTGGTTCTTTTCTAATGATGGGATTAATAGGAATTATTATTGCCTCTTTAGTAAACATTTTTATGAAATCATCCATGATGTATTTTGTCATTTCAGTTTTAGGTGTTTTAATTTTTGTAGGTCTTACTGCGTATGATACTCAAAAAATCAAAAATATGTATACAGTTAGTGACAGTGGTGAGATCATGGGCAAAAAAGCAGTGATGGGTGCTTTAACTCTTTATCTTGATTTCATAAATTTATTTATTATGCTTCTAAGACTTTTTGGTCAAAGAAGATAATTATATTTTCAAAGCTTTTTCCAATTAGTATTTTTTAAAAGTTCACTTAAGTCAAATGAGTTCTTTAATATGTTTCCATTGGTATCAGTTATTAAATACTTAAGATTTTTGTTTTTTGGTTTAAAATTTTTACATATTTTATAGAGTTCATTTTCAGCAGTATTTTTAAAAACACTAAAGCCTACCTGTTTGCTTGATATATTAAGTCCATAATCTTTCCAAGAACCCTCAGAAACCATTTTTGCATATAAATCTAAAATAACTTTTAGTTCATCTTTTTCAAAAAAATGTTTATTTTCTATTTTTTTATCTTGAATATTATTTACTACTAATCGTAAGTTATTTTTCATCAGTTTTATATTTGTTAATCAATCCTATTTGAAAACCTGTAAAAATAAAAGTAATAGGTAATAAACCCCAAACTTTGAAATTTACCCATAATTCTTCCGATTGTGTTCTCCACACAAGTTCATTTAATATTGCAAGGCTAAAGAAGAAATATATCCATCTTCTATTCAAAATTTCCCAACCTTCATCAGTTAAAGAAATTGATTTACCCATTAATTTTTTTAGAACAGGTTCATTTGTAAAATATTTTCCGAATACTAAAGCTAAGCCAAATAAAATATTTATTATTGTAGGTTTAATATAAATAAATATTGGATTATCGAAATAAATTGTTAGTCCTCCAAAAAAAGTAATTAATATTCCACTAATTAAGGGAATTTTTGGAATTTTTTTTTCTAAAAACCACATTACTCCTAATGCTATTATTGTCGCAATTATAAAAGGAGGTATAGCAACCTTTAAATCTTTATCACTATCGTAATAGTAGTAAAAAAAAATTACCAAAGGCCCAAAATCACAGAGAAACTTTAAAAAGGATTTATTCACTTTAAAGATATTAACATAAATAATTTTTTAACAAAAATTATAAATTTTTCTTATTGATTTTTATTTTTAAATACCCATACTAAAATAAATGGCAATTCAAAAAGCTAAATTCTCAATTGGAGATATAGTCAAACATAAACATTTCGAGTTCAGAGGTGTTATTTATGATGTTGACTTTGAATTTAACAATTCTGAAGAATGGTATCAATCTATCCCGAAAAATGTGAGACCAAGGAAGAATCAACCATTCTATCATTTATTAGCTGAAAATGATGAAATTACATATGAGGCATATGTTTCAGAACAAAATTTATTAATTGATGACTCTGATGAACCAATAAAACACCCTCTTATAGAGGAAATTTTTTCAGGCAAAAAAGGCTCAAGTTATTTTAAGCAATCTAACTAGATATCATTTTTTAAACACATTTAGCTCAAATCTTAGACACACCAGAGATCTAAATTAATGTTAATTCTGATCAAGGATGTAAATTATTTACCCTTCGTTCTTGTTATCTCCCTCTACATTCTTGATCGGATAATTTTTCACATTAATTTAAATAAATTTCATATTAAGGTATAAATAAAATTGTATGTTTAAATATTTTGAACCAAATAAAATTTTCTCAGTAACATCTAAAGCACCAAAGTATGTACTAATATTATTCATAATTGTTTTGACTATAGGTTTAACTGAGTCCTTGATATTTTCTCCTGAAGATTACTTACAGAGTCATTCAGTGAGAATAATGTATGTGCATGTTCCAGCGGCATGGATTACTCTCGGGATTTTTTCTACAATTACTTTTTTATCTGTAGTTGGATATATTTTTAGATTAAAAAATTTTTTTTTGATTTCTAAAAGTTTAGCTCCTTCAGGACTTATTTTTAATATTATAGCATTAGTAACAGGTTCAATCTGGGGGAAACCAACCTGGGGAACGTGGTGGGCATGGGATGCAAGAATTACCTCAATGTTAATTCTTTTATTATTTTATATAATGTATTTGTTAGCTTGGAGAATATATGAAAACAATAATCAGGTATTCAAAATAACTTCAATAATTACAATTTTTGGAATAATAAATGTCCCAATAATAAAATATTCAGTTGATTGGTGGAATACATTACATCAACCAGCTTCAATCAATATTTTATCAAAGTCTACTATTCATGAGTCTATGCTTATACCATTAATGATAATGACTGCGGCATTTACACTATTTTCACTATTAATTTTTTTAATGAAATATAATACAGAACTGATAAAGATTAAAAATAAAGGTTTAGATAGATTATGATAACAAACATACTTTTTATGAACGGATATGGACTTTATGTTTGGTCTGCATTTACGTTTACTCTTTTTAGCTTTGCTTTACTTTATATAATAATAAAAATTCAGTTTATAAAAGAAAAGAAAAAATTCATAGCTAAATATGGAACTTTAAATCCAAAAAGAGCATCCTTTGCAAAATCACAAAGTATTATTAAAGATATATTATCTAATACGTCAAATATTTAAACTTTAAGCCATGTATGGTAAAAAAGTTAAATTAAGATTTTTTTTTATAATATCAATTATAATTGTCTTAGTTTTATCTGTCTTTCTTATTCTAAAATCACTTGAGGAGAATGTAGTATATTTTCAATCACCGTCCGAAATAAATAAATTTAGTGAATTTGAAAAAAAAAAGATAAGAATTGGAGGAATGGTAAAAGAAGATTCTATTAAAGCTAATTCGAATGAAATCAGTTTTGTGATTACTGATTTTAAAAATGAAATAAATGTAGTCTATTCTGGTGTGGTGCCAAATCTTTTTGAAGAAGGCAAGGGAGTTGTTGCTGAAGGATTTTTAAAGGATAAAAATTTTTTTTTAGCATCAAAAATTTTGGCAAAACATGATGAAAACTATATGCCACCTGAAGTAAAGGCTGCATTGGGGGAGAACTAAGTTTTGGCAAGCCTAATTGGATACTATTCTCTTATAGTTGGTGGATTTTTATCTTTTTTTATAATTATTTTTTCTGTAAAAAATTTTAAAAGTTCTGAAACACTTGATAATAGAATTATCTTTTTTTCTTTTCTTCAATTACTTTTGGTTTTTATAAGTTTTTTGGGACTTATAATTTCTTTTATTAATTCTGATTTTAGTAATGAGACTGTTTTTAATCATTCACATACCACGAAACCATTACTATATAAAATTGCTGGAACATGGGGCAATCATGAAGGAAGCTTATTATTGTGGTTACTTGTACTGACATTATTCATTTTTTTATTTATTTTAAAATCGAAAAAACAACCAACAAAGTACGTAATTTTAACTTTACTATTTCAACAAATAATAATTGTTGGATTTTTCATTTTTATATTAAAAACATCCAGTCCATTTAATTATATATTTCCAGTTCCCAAAGAGGGTCTTGGTCTTAATCCAATATTACAAGATCCAGCTTTGGCTATTCATCCTCCAATTTTATATTTAGGATATGTTGGCTCCTCGATTATTTTTTCCTCAACTCTTTCTGCGGTAACTTTAAATTACATAACAAAAAAATGGGCTTCTCATATTAAACAGTGGGTTTTAATTTCCTGGATTTTTTTAACTTTAGGAATTCTTCTTGGATCGATTTGGGCTTACTATGAGTTAGGCTGGGGTGGATTTTGGTTTTGGGATCCAGTTGAAAATGTATCTTTAATGCCCTGGCTTGCACTGACCACATTAATACATTGTATTTTAGTTTTAGAAAAAAGATCGTTTTTAACCTCCTGGGTAGTCATTTTATCTATTTCAACATTTACTTTGAGCATGAGTGGTACTTTTTTAGTAAGATCTGGAATATTAAATTCAGTTCATACTTTCGCAAATGATCCTGAGAGAGGATTATATATTTTACTTTTTTTATTTTCACTTATTTTTTTATCTTTATTTATTTTCTTTTTTTTTCATAAACAAAATGAAAATTTTAAAATTTCTTTATCTTTTTTAAGCAAAGAAACATTTATTTTGATAAACAATTGGTTTATGATGTATTTTCTTTCAGTAGTTTTAATTGGAACAATTTACCCAATATTCCTAGAAGTTATTTTATCGGAAAAAATATCTGTTGGACCACCATTTTACCATAAATTGATTGTTCCATTTTTGATTCCTTTTTTATTTTTTATGACCATAGGGCCAAAGTTAAAGTGGATGAAATCAGATTTATCAAAAAAAATTAATTTAATTGTATTTTTTATAATTTCTCTTTTAGTTGCATCTTTAATAGTAAAAAATTTAAAAATTGAATTCTTATTAAATACTATCTTGATCACATTTTCGTTTTACTTATTTTTTGTCACGCTTAGTGATTTCGTAAGTAAAAAATACAAAAATTTACCTCAAAATATTGCACATTTTGGATTTAGTTTATTCATAATTAGTATCTTATTTAATAATATTTTTACAACCGAAATAATAACAAATTTAAAAGTTGGCGAAAAATTTGAGTCTGAAAATTATAAAATAAAATTTGAGAATTTATATCAAAAAGATAAAAAAAACTTTAAATCAATAATAGGTAAATTTAAAATAGAAAATTCTCAAGGTGATGTTGAAATTATGGAACCAGAATTGAGAATTTATAATCAGCCCAACATTTCCACGAGCGAGGCAGATATAAGAACCAACTTATTGTCAGATAAATTTATAACTATGAATATTGTTCAAAATCAGGAATATTTTAATATAAGATATCAAACTAAACCATTCATGATGTGGATTTGGTTGTCGGTTTTATTAATTACCATAAGTGGATTTGTAAGTTTTTTTAAAAAAAAATATGAAAATTAGGATTTTTCCCGTATCAATAATTTTTTTATTTATAGTTATTTTTATAGTTTTTTTAAAAGGATTGAAAAATCCAAATATTTATAAACCAAAAACTGATGTAAAAAAAAATATTCCATTATTAAATTTTGAACTATTTGAATCAAATAAAAAGATAAATTCTAATGAAATTTTTGTAGATGATGAATTTTATTTAATGAACATTTGGTCATCTTGGTGCGCTCCTTGTAGAGATGAACATGTTTTCCTAATTAAATTAAGTAAAGAAAAAAACTTAAAACTTGTAGGTCTCAACTATAAAGATAATTTTATTAATGCTAAGAATTTTTTAGATGAGCTAAACAATCCTTATGAGATAATAATAACAGATAAAGATGGTTTAGTAGCAATTGAATGGGGAGCTTATGGAGTTCCAGAAACCTTTTTAATTCATAAAAAAAAAATTATAAAAAAAATCATTGGTCCTTTAAATATTGATTTAGTTTTAGAAATAAAGGAATTAGTAAAATAATGAGATTTGTAAATTTATTTTTTGTGATTTTTTTCATTTTTTCATTAAAAGTTTCTTTTGCACAAGAAGGTAATTTAAAAAATAAAATAACAAAAAATTTAAGATGTTTAATTTGTCAAGGGCAATCTGTTTATGATTCAGACTCTGAATTTGCAAATAGTGTAAAAATTTTAGTTGATAAAAAATTAAATGAGGGCTTTTCAGAAAAAGAAATTTATGTTTTTTTAAAGGAAAGATATGGTGAATGGATTTTATATGATCCAGAATTCTCTAAAATTACTTATTTTCTTTGGTTATTACCTATAATCTTATTCTTAATAGGGGGTGCAATTATTTTAAAAATATTTAATATAAGAAAAAATTAAGTATATTTCATTTTACTTTATGATTAGAATTATTGTTATAGCACTTTTTATTTTAATAAATTGTTTTTCAGTAAATTCCGAAGAGAAAATACTGAATGATAATAATACTGAATTTAATGTTTTTTCAGGAATGTTTGATTTTAGTGACGATGGTAAAAGGTCAAGTTTAATTGGTATACAACATAAAAATGAAAATTTAAATCGAGATACTTTTTTTGGAAATTTGTCACCCATAACTGGAGCAATGATTACAGCTGATAATGCAACTTATTTTTATACAGGCGTTCAAGCTCATTACAAAATTGGGGCTTTAAACTTTACTCCAAGCTTTACTCCTGGATATTATAACGAAGGTGATGGAAAAGATTTAGGACATGCACTTGAATTTAAGAGTGAACTACAACTTTCATTAGAATTACCAAAAGACAGTCAATTAGGTTTTTCATATAACCATTTATCTAACGCGAGTTTAGGTGATAAGAATCCTGGGGCAAATAGTTATATGTTTAATTTCTTCAAAAAATTTTAAATTAAAGTTGTGAGATTAAATAATTGTCATAATTTTCATGATTTTAGAAAACTGGCAAAAAAAAAGTTGCCGTCTCCTATTTTTCATTACATAGATGGTGCCGCTGATGATGAAATTACTTATAATAGAAACACAAGCTCATTTAATGATGTTGATTTAGTTCCGAACGTGCTTAGAGGTGTAGAGAATGTAGATTTATCTACTACTATTTTTGGCAAGAAATTAGATTTACCTTTTTATTGTTCACCAACGGCGTTACAAAGACTTTTTCATTATGACGGAGAAAGAGCAGTTGGTAAAGCGGCACAAAAATTCAATACTATGTTTGGTGTTTCAGCTTTGGCCACTGTAAGTGTTGAAGAAATATCTTCAATAATTGATACTCCAAAAATGTTTCAGTTTTATTTTCATAAAGATAGAGGATTGAATGATTCTTGTTTAGAACGTGCTAAAGCTGCAAAATTTGATGTTATGGCTTTGACAGTAGATACTATTACTGGCGGAAATAGAGAAAGAGACTTAAGGACTGGCTTTACATCACCTCCAAAGCTTACATTGTCAAGTTTATTTAGTTTTGCCGTAAAACCGATGTGGGGAATAAATTATCTAACAAAAGGAAAATTTGAATTACCTCATCTCCAAGATTATGTAAAAGAAGGGACCAGTACAAACACCTCAATTGGAAACTATTTTTCAACAATGTTAGATCAATCTATGAATTGGAAGGATGCTGAAAAACTTTGCTCTCAATGGGGTGGTCATTTTGCTTTAAAAGGAGTTATGAGTGTTGAAGATGCAAAAAAAGCTGTTGATATTGGATGTACTGGCATCATGGTATCAAATCATGGCGGTAGACAGCTTGATGGTTCTAGATCACCCTTTGATCAATTGGCTGAAATAGTAGATGCAGTTGGTGATAAGATAGATGTTATTTGTGAAGGAGGTTTTCAAAGAGGAACTCATATGCTTAAGGCATTATCACTGGGTGCCAAAGCATGTGCAGGTGGTAGACTTTATCTTTATGCTTTAGCCGCAGCTGGACAGCCAGGTGTTGAAAGAGCATTAGACTTATATAAAAAAGAACTTGTAAGAGATATGAAACTTATGGGATGTACAAAAATTTCGGATTTGAGCAGAAATAACTTGAGATTTAAAAAATAGTGGATTTAAAAAATTGTTATAATTTTAAAGATTTTAGAAATCTTGCAAAAAAAAAATTACCTTCGCCAATATTTCATTATATTGATGGTGGCGCAGACGATGAAATTACCCTTAAGAGAAATACAATCTCATTTGATGATTGTGATTTAATACCCAACATCTTAGCTAGCGTCGGAAAACCTGATTTATCAACAACAATTTTTGGTAAGAAAATTGATATGCCGATTTTTTTATCACCGTGCGCAATGCAAAGACTTTACCATCATGACGGCGATAAAGCTTCCGCAAGAGCGGCTGATAAATTTGGAACATTTTATAGCATGTCTACTATGGCTAATAATACTATAGAGGAAATATCAAATATTTCTGGCGGTCCAAAATTATTTCAACTTTATGTTCACAAAGATCAATCTATAACTAATGATTTAATTGATCGTTGCAAAAGATCAGGATTTGATGGGTTGTGTTTAACAGTGGACACGTTAGTGGCAGGCAATAGAGAAAGGGATCACCGAACAGGATTTACAACTCCTCCGAAATTAACTTTAAATAGTCTTATGAGCTTTGCGCTTCATCCTATCTGGGTATTTAATTATTTTACACATGGAAAATTTAAATTGGCAAATGTGGCTACAAAAACAGAAAAAGGTACAAATATTGCAAAGTCAGTAATTGAATATATTAATGAACAGTATGATCCCGCAATGAATTGGAAAGATGCAGAGTATTGTGTGAAAAAATGGAACGGACCATTTGCTTTAAAAGGAGTTATGTCTGTTGAAGATGCAAAAAGAGCAATTGATATAGGATGTACAGCAATAATGATATCAAATCATGGTGGTCGTCAACTGGATGGATCTAGGTCACCTTTTGATCAGGTAAAAGCAATTTCAGATGCAGTAGGTGATAAATTAGAAATCATATTAGATGGAGGAGTGAGAAGAGGAACACACGTTTTGAAAGCTTTAGCGGCAGGTGCAAAAGCCTGTAGCTTTGGTAAAATGTTCTTATTTTCTTTAGCAGCAGGCGGTCAGGAAGGTGTAGAACACTTATTACAAAATATGCGTGACGAAATAAATCGAAATATGGTTTTGATGGGATGCAAAAATTTGAAGGAATTAAACAGTTCAAAATTAATTTATAGAAAATAAATTCATTTACTTATAAAAACTAGATATAAAAAAAATAAATTAATCAGTTGAATAAAAATATTAGGATGAAAATATGAAATTAGCTAAAAACTTAGAAAACCTTGGAACCGAGTCAGCATTTGCAGTTTTAGCAGAGGCAAAAAAGTTAGAAGCTCAAGGTAACCCAATGATTCACATGGGGTTAGGACAACCTGATTTTAAAACGCCTAAACATGTTGTAGAGGCTGCAAAAAAAGCTCTAGATGACGGACATCATGGATATGTAATGTCCAATGGTATTCCCGAGTGTAGACAAGCAGTTACAAGATGGATTAAAAAAAGATATAATGTTGAGGTAGATTTTGAGAGAATTTTAATAATGCCTGGCGGAAAACCAACTATGAGTTATGCGATTCAATGCTTTGGTGAACCAGGAGCAGAAATTATTCATCCAACGCCAGCTTTTCCTATTTATGAGTCTATGATTAATTATACAGGCTCAACCTCTGTTCCTTATGATTTAACTGAAGATAAAGATTTAAAATTTAAAGCAGATAAAATTCTTTCTTTAATAACAGAAAAAACAAGATTACTAATATTAATCAATCCAAATAATCCAACAGGAAGTTTTGTTGAAAAACCAGAAATAGATAAATTAGCAGAAGGTCTAAAGAAACATCCTCATGTTACAATTTTAAGTGATGAAATATATAGTAGACAAATATTTGATGATAAGGAAATGCCATCATTTTTTAATTATCCAGAACTAAGAGAGAGATTAATTGTATTAGAAGGTTGGAGTAAAGCCTATTCTATGACAGGATGGAGATTAGGTTGGAGCTTTTGGCCTAAAGATTTAGTTCAACATGTTAATAAACTTTTAATAAACAGTGTATCATGTGTTAACGCAGCTGCTCAATTTGCTGGAATAGCAGCATTAGACGGTCCTGATGACTCAATACATGAAATGATGAAAAAGTTTACTGAAAGAAGAAAGTTAATCCATGAAGGATTAAATAGTTTACCAGGCGTTGAATGTAGTTTACCAGGTGGGGCCTTTTATGCATTTCCAAAAGTTATTGGAACAGGAATGAATGGAGCTGAATTTTGCAAAAAAGCAATGCATGATGCAGGAGTTGCAATTGTTCCTGGTACAGCATTTGGTAAAACCTGTAATGATTATGTAAGATTTAGTTTTGCATGTTCACAGCAAAATATTTCTGATGCACTGGATAATTTGAAAAAAATGCTGTCTAAATAGGCTATATTTTCCTATAAAACTCTAATAATATTTGTCTTATGAATGAGCAAGTTCAATTAGAATTAAAAAAAATCTTTAATGCAAGATTCTCAACCTCTGAGTCAACAAGAGCTAATTATGCAAGAGGAGAAGATACTTATGATCCTGTTTTATCTAAAGCTGTAGTTTTTCCTGAGACAAATGAGGAAGTTTCCAAAGTATTAAGATTGTGCAATGAACATAAAATTCCAGTAGTGCCCTTCGGAACAGGAACTTCGTTAGAAGGAAATGTAGTAGGTAACGAAAAGGGAATAACTATTTGCCTAGAAAAAATGAATAAGATTTTAAGTGTAAACGTTGAGGATTTTGACTGCAGAGTTCAAGCTTGTGTGACCAAAGAACAATTAAATGAATATTTAAGAGAAGATGGGGTTTTTTTCCCAATTGATCCTGGAGCTAATGCAGCAATCGGGGGTATGGCTTCAACCTCGGCTTCGGGAACAATGGCTGTAAAATATGGAACAATGAAAACAGTTATAAGTGGTCTTACAGTAGTTTTGCCTAATGGTGATATTATAAATACTGGTAGCAGAACTAAAAAAACTTCTGCTGGATATAATTTAACAAATCTTTTTATTGGTTCCGAG
>CACNWC010000002.1 GCA_902624075.1 uncultured Pelagibacteraceae bacterium
TTCAAACTTCTGGAGAATGAAATCACTTTTTTTAAATCTAATGATTTTGTGGAAATCTCCATATTTTCAATTAGAAATTCATTCGTTAAAATTGATTTTAAAGGTATTTCGGTTTTTATATTTTCAAAATCTAAAGTTATATTATTATTTGAGATTTTTGGACTTATGGTTTTAGCGATAAATTTAAAATTGATTGGATTTAAAATTATTTTTATCTTTTTTAATTCAATATCTAAATTTTGATCAATATTCTTTATACTATTTGAAATATGATTATTAAATCTTGTGGTCTCAAAACCAACCAAACTCAAATAAGTTAAAGTAGATATAATTATTAAACTTAAAAAAAATATAATTTTTAAAAAAAATTTCATTATATTTTATATAAAGATTGCTCCAGGAAATCATCAATTTCTCCATTCAAAATTTTATCTGGATCGGAGCTTTCAAAGTTGTTTCTATTATCTTTAACTAATCTGTATGGTTGCAAAACATAAGACCTTATCTGATGTCCCCATCCTATTTCTGATTTTGATGACTCTAAATCTTGTGTTTCTTTTTCTTTTTTTTTAATTTCAAAATCATATAATCTTGCCTTTAACATATTCATACAAGTTTCTTTATTTTTATGTTGTGATCTTTCATTTTGACATTGAACTACAATTTTTGTTGGAAGATGTGTTATTCTCACAGCGCTATCAGTAGTATTTACATGTTGTCCTCCTGCACCACTAGATCGATAAGTATCAATTCTTAAATCTTTATCTAATATCTCAAGATTTATATTTTCATCTATGACTGGATAAACCCAAACACTAGCAAAACTTGTGTGCCTTCTTGCACCTGAGTCGAAGGGAGAGATTCTTACCAATCTATGAATACCAGACTCTTTTTTTAACCAACCAAACACATAGTCACCCTCAACTTTTATTGTGGATGATTTTATACCAGCTTCTTCTCCCTTGTGCTCACTAATTAAATTCGATTTAAATTTTTTTCTATCTGCCCATTTTAAATACATTCGTCTCAACATATCAGCCCAATCTTGACTCTCTGTTCCTCCTGCACCCGCATGTATCTCTATATAACAATCATTTGAGTCTGCTTCGTTGGATAAAAAACATTTTACCTCATTTTTTTTAACAATAATTTTTAAATCTTTAAGTGACAAAAATAATTCATTCAAAATACTCTGATTATTTTCTTCTTTTGCTAGATTATATAAGTCTATTGTATCTTTAAGTTTTTTTATTGACTCGTTGTAAGAATTGACTAAATCCTCAAATAATTTTTTTTCCTTAAGAACTTTTTTTGAATTTATTTTGTCTTTCCAAAAATTTTCGCTTAGAATTTTTTTATTTAAAATATCTAATTTTGAATAAACACTATTTTTTTCAAAGATACTCCTTAACTCTTTGATTAATTTTTTCTATTTCTTTTTTTATAGCTAAATATTTTTCGTCCATTAATAAAATTTTAATATATTATTTATATCCAATCTATTGCTATTTGAATAGAGAACATTGCCATCAATAACATTTTTACTTTTATATACCTCTATAATAGTGTTCTTAGATGAAAATTTTGCCTTTTGTCCTGTTAATGGATCAACCACCATCATCGTCATACCATCTGCAACTTTAAACGGCCTAGCGTCTGACTTTTTAACAGCGTCTTTTATAAAATTTTCAAAAATTGGAAGTGCAGTTTTTGAACCAGTTTCGAATTTTCCCAACGGTTTAGGATTATCCATACCAACATATACTCCAATAACTAAATCAGATGTAAATCCAATAAACCATGTATCAGTATTTTCATTGGTGGTTCCAGTTTTTCCAGCAATATTCAATTTTAATTTTCTTAATTTTTTTCCAGTACCTCTATGAATAACGCCTTCTAGCAATGATGTAATTTGATAAGCTGTTTGCGGAGAAAAAACTTGTTTATAACTATCTTGAATTTTTGGATATTCATCGCTTGTAAATGAAATTTGATCACAATTATTACATGATCTTTTCTCATTATTAATTATCGTGTTACCTTCGCTATCTTGTATTCTATCAATTATAACTGGTTCTACTAATTTACCACCATTAATAAAAGAACTGTAGGCTGACGTGAGTTTCAATAAAGTTGTTTCAGCTGAGCCAAGAGATATAGATAATAATTTATTTGGGTTTTCATAAATTCCTAAATCTTTAGAAAGGTTGATAACTTTATCTAAACCAAGATTTTGGGCTATTCTCACAGTCATTAGATTTCTAGATTTTTCTAATCCAGTTCTTAAAGTTGATAGTCCATAAAACTTTTTTCCATAGTTTTCTGGTTTCCATAATTTAAGATCAGATCCTTGATCTAAAACCAATGGAGCATCTAAAACCAATGAAGTAGGAGTATAATTATTTTCTAATGCAAGTGCATAAATAAATGGTTTAAAAGCTGAACCTGGTTGTCTTAAAGCTTGAGTCGCTCTATTAAATTCGCTATTTTTAAAACTGAAACCACCACTTAAAGCTAAAACTCTTCCAGTATAAGGATCCATTACAACTATGCCACCATTGATTAATGGTAATTGTCTTAAGCTAAAAAAATTATCTTTTAATTTTTCTACGTAAATTACATCACCTATTGTAAACAATTCATCAAATTCCTTTTTAGTCCAAGAAATTTCTTTGTATTGAAGTATACCTTTCTCCTTATTTGAGGTTTCAATCTCAATTGAAAAAGGTTCAATTTTTTTAATTATAGCTATTTCCCAGCCAATTGATTTTTCAAGTTTATATTTTTCTAAATCTTTATCCCATTTATTATTGTAACTTTTGTTTTCTAATGGACCTCGCCAACCTTTTCTTTTATCGTAAGAGATAAGTCCTTTTCTCAAAGATGAAGTTGCTGATTTCTGTAAGTCCAAATTTATTGGTGTATTTATATTAAAACCCTGTTTATAGACTTTTTCATAGGTCAATTTATCAATAATATTTTTTCTTACATCTTCGATATAATATTGAGCATCCTCTAAAAAAACTTTCTTAATCTTTTTTAATTCAATCTTTTGTTTTTTAAGTTCTTGATATTTTTTTTTATCAATAAATTTATTGTCTAATAAATTTTTTAAAACAAGATTTCTTCTAAATTTAGCTAGTTCAATATCACGGTATGGATTATATTTACTTGGTGCTTTCGGTAATGCTGCGAGTAAGGCTGACTCAGCATAATTTAATTCTTTTATAGATTTATCAAAATATTCTAAGCTAGCAGCTGCTACTCCATAAGAGCCGCTACCTAAATAGATTTGATTTAAATAAAGTTCTAATATTCTCTCCTTTGTCAAAGCTCTTTCTATTCTGAAAGCAAGAATTGCCTCTTTAATTTTTCTATTTAAACTTACCTCATTAGTTAACAAAAAATTTTTTGCCACTTGCTGAGTAATGGTAGATGCTCCTTCCAGCCTCTTTGAAGTTAATATATTTTTTATATTATTAACAACTGCTCTTAATACGCCCTTAGCATCAACTCCTGGGTGTGAAAAAAAATTTTTATCCTCTGCTGATAAAAATGCATTAATTACATTTTTAGGAATTGAGTCAAATGGAACAAAAATTCTCTTTTCTTTAGAAAAATCAGCCACCAATTCACCTTTGCCAGAATATACTTTGCTTGAAACAGGAGGTTTATAATTTTTTAAAAATTTATAATCTGGTATATTGTGTGAAAAAGTCCATAAAACAGACAGTATTAATATGGATAAAAGTATCAAAAAACCAAATAAAATGGTCAAAGCTTTTAAAAATAAATTCTTCATTTTAATATCATTATATATGAGAATTTGTTAAAGATAAGGCATAAGAAATAACAAAATTTATTAAAAATTAAAATGAAACAATCTAATAAAAATTTATGGAAAAAAATTTATACATTGATGCCTCGCATCCTAATGAAACAAGAGTTGTGCTTAAATCTGAAAACAACATCGAAGATTATGAATACGAAGGTTTAAAAAACAACCTTATAAAAAATAACATATATCTTGGAAAAGTAAGTAGAATTGAACCATCTTTACAAGCTGCTTTTGTAGACTTTGGAAGAGAGAGACATGGCTTTTTATCGTTTAATGATATTCAATCAGATTATTATCAAATTCCAAAAAGTGATTTAGAAATTATCAAACAGCAAGAAGAACAAGCAAGAGAAGAACTTTCAAAAGAAAATGAAGCTAAAGAAAACAAAAATTTGGAAGAAGGAAAACTTGAAATTGATGACCCTATTGAAAAAAAAGAGGATGGAATAGAAAAAGAAAATTTTGACCATGACAATCATGATAAAAAAGAAAAAAAATTTAAGTTTAAAAGGTATAAAATTCAAGAAGTTATAAAACCAAATCAAGTCATACTGATACAAGTAATTAAAGATGAACGTGGTCAAAAAGGTGCTGCTTTAAGTACTTTTATATCGATAGCAGGAAAATATATTGTTTTAATGCCCAATACTCCTAAAGGTGGTGGTATTTCACGGAAAATTTTTAATCCATCTGATAGAAAAAAAATAAGAAATATACTTAATGAAATAGAAATTCCAAAAGAGATGGGATTAATTGTTAGAACAGCTGGAAGTAATAAAACAAAAAATGAAATTAAACATGATCTAGAAACCCTAATTAATAACTGGAATCAAATCAAAGATAATGCTCTTAATTCAATAGCTCCAGCTTTAATTCATCAAGAAAGTGAAATTATTAAAAGAACGTTAAGAGATATGTATGATGAAAATACAAAAAACATAGTTGTTGAAGGAAATGAGGGTTATAAAAAAGCTCAAAACTTTATGAAAATGATGATGCCATCCCATGTTAAAAAAATTAAAAAATATAGAGGAAAAGTACCTCTGTTTATTGAAGAAGGAATAGAACAAAAATTAAATCAAATATTTGAATCTGAGGTAAAATTGAACTCAGGTGGATATCTTGTTGTCAATCCTACTGAGGCTCTAGTTTCAATAGACGTCAATTCTGGAAGCTCAATTAAACAAAAAAATGTTGAAAGCACTGCTCTTGATACTAATCTTGAAGCTGCTGATGAAATAGCGAGACAGATAAAAATAAGAGACTTGTCAGGATTAATAATAATTGACTTCATTGATATGTTAAGTTTTGGAAATAGAAAGATTGTTGAAAGAAGATTAAAAGAGAAATGTAGAGCTGACAGGGCTAGAATTCAAATAGGAAGAATAAGTAATTTTGGACTTTTAGAGATGTCAAGACAACGGTTAAGAGAAAGTGCAATAAAATGGAAAGTTAATTTGACTGATGAGTCTTTTGCACAAAAATTGCTTAAATTAGTTGAACTAAATTCAGTGGTTTATAAAGCTAAGTTTGTTGAATTAAAAGTTTGTCAAAAAATTTCTGATTTTTTAAAAGAAAATTTTGTAGAGGATTTAACTTATTTTGAAAAAAAAAATAAAATGAAAATTGATATAGTTGCTGATAGTAAATTGATTATACCAGAATACACGATAAATATTAAAAATAAATCTAAAAAAATAATTGAAACATTAGAACACCTAGAAAAACTAAAAAATTTAGATCAACAAAAAAAAGAAGACAATGTTATAAATTTTAAAGATAAGAAAATATTTAAGAAAAAAAATTTTCGAAAAAAAAAATTTTTTAAAAAGGTTAAATAATCCCACTTATGGGAGAAGAGGGTTTTCCCATAATTGTTTTTTTAATTCTTCCTGCCAAAAATGATTTTCTGCCAGCTATAACTGCATTTTTAAAAGCTAATGCCATATCAAATGGCTTTTTTGCTTTTGCAATAGCTGTATTAACTAAAACTCCATCACAGCCTAATTCCATAGCAATAGTTGCATCTGAAGCTTGACCAAGACCTGCATCTATTATTAATGGCAACTTTGTTTGCGATCTAATTATCTGAATATTTATTTTATTTATTATTCCTAACCCAGAACCAATAGGGGCTGCTAAAGGCATTATTGCACATGCTCCAGAGTTTTCTAATCTCTTTGCCATAAGAGGATCATCATTACAATATACCATTACTTGAAACCCTTCTTTAGTGAGAATTTCTGTTGACTTCAACGTTTCTATCATTTCAGGAAATAAATTTTTTTTATCCCCTAAAACTTCAAGTTTTACTAGTTTCCACCCACCAATTTCCCTAGCTAGTCTTAAAGTTCTTAGTGCCTCTTTTGAGTTAAAACAACCAGCGGTATTGGGTAAATAAGTAATTTTTTTAGGATCAATATAGTCCATCAAAAGAGGTTTTTTTTTATCAAATATATTTACTCGTCTAACAGCTACAGTCACTATTTCCGCACCAGATAGTTTAACTGCTTTGGCACACTCTTTCATATTTTTATATTTTCCAGTCCCTACTATTAACCTGGAATTAAAATTTTTTTTTGCCAAAATAAGTTTGTCCTTTTTCAGTTTTATCCTCCTCCAATAAAATGAACTATCTCGATTTCATCGTTTTTTTTTAATATTATTTTATCAATCTTTTTTTTAATAACTATCTCTTGATTAATTTCAATAGCTACTTTTTTTAAAGGTATCTCCAAATTTCCTAAAAGATTTGATAGTTTAGTATTTTCTTTTATTGTCTTTATTTTACCATTTAACTTTATTTTTATTTTTTTTATTTTTATCATCGTATATAAAAGCTAAATGAATTATAAAATAATTATTATCAATGGGCCAAATCTTAATCTATTAGGAGAAAGAGAACAATCACAATATGGATCAATTACTTTTAATGAATTAAAGGAAAATTGTATAAAAAAATCTAAAGAATTAGATTTAGCGGTAGATTTTAAACAATCTAACATAGAAGGTGAGATAGTAAATATAATTCAAGAATCTAGAAAAAATTATGATGGTATAATAATAAATGCTGCAGCATTTACACATACTTCTGTTGCGATTAGAGATGCGTTAAGTATTTTCAAAAAGCCTATAATTGAACTACATATATCTAACATATATAAGAGAGAGGAATTTAGGCATAAATCCTTAATTAGTGATATAGTAACTGGAGGTATTTTTGGTTTGGGTGCTGAAGGTTATATTTTAGCCATAATTTCAATGCAAAAGCTTTTACTAAATGAAAATTGATAAAAAAATTATAAAAGAATTAAGTGATTATCTAGATGAGTTTAATCTTACAGAACTGGAATACACAGAAAAAGATACAAAAATTAAAGTTTCTAAAGGTAATTTTTCTGTAAACAATCAACCTATTCCAATCAACAATAATTCTTATTTAAACACTGAATCTATAAAAGAAAAAAAAGTTTTAAAATCAGGCATTGAGGTAACATCACCTATAATAGGAACTGCTTATCATGCTCCAGAACCTGGTGCCAAAAAATTTGTAGAAGTGGGAAAAAAAATTAAAAAAGGTGATACAGTAATGATTGTTGAGGCTATGAAAACTATGAACCATGTTCCTTCATCTGCAGACGGAATAGTAAAAGAAATTTGTGTATCAGATGGGCAGCCTGTTGAATTTGGACAAACTATTATCATACTGGAATAATGTTTAAAAAAATCTTAATTGCAAACCGTGGGGAAATTGCAGTTAGAATAATCAGAGCATGTAAAGAATGGGGTATTTCGACAGTTGCAGTACATTCTGATGTCGATAGAGACAGTATGCATGTTAGGTTAGCTGACGAAAGTATATGTATAGGTTCCCACCAGCCAGCTAATAGTTATTTAAATATACCTGCTATTTTATCTGCTGTGGATTTAACTAATGCTCAGGCAGTACATCCTGGATATGGTTTTCTATCAGAAAATGCGGGATTTGCAAAAATCTTAGAGGAAAATAATATTAAATTTATTGGAGCATCTTCAAAACACATTGAAATGATGGGAGACAAAATTCAAGCTAAAAAAATTGCAAAAGAAAATGGTTTACCTGTAATTGAGGGTTCAGAAGGTGGTGTTAAAGAAATTAAAGAAGCAAAGGAACTATGCAAAAAAATTGGTTTTCCTGTCTTGATCAAAGCGTCTGGTGGTGGTGGTGGAAAAGGAATGAAAATAGTAAATAAAGAAAAAGAATTTGATACACTTTTTTCAACCGCAAAATCTGAGGCGATGAAGTATTTTGGTAATGGTGAAGTTTATATTGAAAAATTCTTTCAAAATCCAAGACACATTGAAGTTCAAATATTGGCTGGAAAAAATAGAACTGTTCATTTACATGAGAGAGATTGCTCTGTACAGAGAAGACACCAAAAATTGATTGAGGAAACACCAAGCCCTGTTTTAAATGATCAAATAAGAAAAGACCTATTTGAAAAAACAGTTAAAATGGTCAGTAAAATTGGATATGAGGGTGCCGGCACTGTTGAATTTATATATGAAGATGGAAAATTTTATTTTCTTGAAATGAATACAAGAGTTCAGGTTGAGCATCCTGTAACAGAAATGGTTACTGGAATAGATATAATTAAAGAGCAAATTCATATTGCTTTTACTGGTGAAACAGCCTTAAAACAATCTGATATAAATCCAAGGGGACATGCTATTGAATGTAGGATTAATGCAGAAGACGCAAGTAAAAATTTTCAACCTTCTCCAGGAACTATAGGAATGTGTCATCAACCATCAGGATTTAGAACAAGAGTGGATGGAGCAATATTCCAAGGATATAAAGTAACTCCTTACTACGATAGTATGATATGTAAATTAATTTGCCATGGAAGAAATAGGTTAGAAGCTATTCAAAGAATGAATAGATCTTTAGATGAATTTGTCATTGAGGGAATCACAACAACAATTCCATTACATAAAAAACTTTTAAATCATCAAAAATTTATTAAATCAGATTTTAATGTAAGTTGGCTTGATAAAGAGAAAATAATTTAAGAGCAGCCAACTAACCAGATATCATAAACAGGATGATCAAAGGGTTTAATAGACGGACTAGATGAAAACATCCAGCCATTAAAAACATAAACATCATCGTTACTTTTATTAGTTAAATCTTTTACTTGTAAATACGCAATAATCTCAGGATTATCATCAAACTCTGAATTACTACATTTAATACTTTTGATTAATAAATCTTTATATTTTAGTTCTTCGCCATTGATAAGTTTGATTAAAGTATTTTTTGAACTAATTTTATCTAATATTTTTATACTAGTTTCGTTGCCCTGTAATTCGTCATTTGAATAAGATTCATTTAGATTTAAAAAATATACAATAAATATAAAAAAAATTATACTTAACTTACTCTTTCCAGCTCTTATATTTTTTTTCAATTCCATCTTTATTTTTATTAGGAAAATAAGCATCTTTAGTTCCAGTCAAGTTAGGCTTATGAGATTTTTGCCAATCATATTTTTTTAATGAGTGATTTTTCTCAATTTTATTTGGTGTAAAATGCATCCAAGAAAACCACTCTACTGGAATTTTTGAGGCATCAATTTCATCAGCATATATAACCCACCTTTTTCCTTTTTTGCTTTCATAATATTTATTGCCAAAAGAATCCTCACCTACAAATTTTCCAAAAAAAATTGTCTTTAATCTTGTGCCCAAGGTGTCTCGATTCCACCAGGTGAAAATCTTTTTAAAAATTGTCAACATAAAAAATTAATTAATTTTCAATTTAAAATTGTATAAAATAAATTAGACTAAAATTTGATATTGTATATAAATTAATGAATCGTTATTCAAATTAATTTTTAAATTATTGGGGTCAAATGGCAAAATATTTAGTTGAGACTTATTATACGTGTACATTCAAGGTAAATCATTATCTTGATGATATTAATGAAACAGAACTTAAAAATCTTGAAAAAAGAGATGATGGTAAATTTGAAGTTTTAGATGTTAAGCTTGATAATAGAAAAACAAAAAGTTTAGATCCAAATAATAATAAAGTCGTTGATAACAAAAAAATTGATATTACCGTAAGTAATAATAAATCAAATTCTATAAATTTAGAAAATATAATTAAAAATAATAGTTCCTCAGAAAAAAATGGAAAAAGATTTAGCATGCCCGATAGAAGAAAAGGATATATTCAAAAAGCTACTATTGGGGACCACAAAGTGTATCTACATACAGGTGAGTATGAAGATGGAAAAATTGGAGAAATTTTCATTGACACTAGCAAAGAAGGAGAATTAGTAAAAGCACTAATGAATAATTTCGCAATAGCTATATCTCTTGGCTTACAATATGGAGTTCCTCTTGATGAGTTTATAAGTGCATTTGTTGGCACAAAATTTGAACCCTCAGGTAAAGTTCACGGTAATGATAGGATTTTAAGTGCATCTTCTATTTTGGATTATATTTTTAGAGAATTAGCGATCTCATATCAAAATAGAGAAGATTTAGCACATACTCCGGCAATTGGTAACAATGAAAATTCTAATATAGATGATAAAAATAATAATGAGGATCAAAATCAATTATTAAAAATAGTTAAAGATATAACAAGTAAAGGATTTGTTAGAAACAACTACAAAAAAAATCTCGTAGATTTATCTGATATAAAAATTAGTCTTAAAGGAAAAAAATAATTATTTTTTAATTTTTAATGACAAACTTAATTCTTTGAGCTGTTCTTCGTTTACTTCGGATGGTGCATTCATCATTAGATCTTGCGCATTTTGATTCATTGGAAACATGGTAACTTCCCTTATATTTTTTTCATTCGCTAAAAGCATAACTATTCTATCTATTCCAGGAGCAATTCCACCATGTGGAGGGGCACCAAAGCTTAGAGCATTTATCATACCACTAAATTTTTCATTAACTTGTTTCTTGTCATAACCAGCAAGAGAAAAAAGTTTATACATAAGTTCAGGTTTATGATTTCTAATAGCACCAGAAGAAAGTTCTATCCCATTACATACTATGTCATATTGATAAGCTAGAATATCTAACGGGTTTTTAAAATTGATTTTATCTGTGTCACCTTGCGGCATCGAAAAAGGATTATGACTAAACTTAATTTTTTTTGTTTGATCATCTATTTCAAACATTGGATAATCTACTATCCAACAAAATGCAAAAGAGTTATTATCAATTAAACCCAACTCATTGGCTATTTTATCTCTAGCTATTGAAGTAATTTTTTCCAATTCTTTTAATTTGTTACATGCAAAAAATATACTATCACCTACTTTAGCTCCAGTTAGTTTCATTAATTCTAATAGAGCCTCTTTAGAGAAAAATTTGCCAACAGGTCCTTTTGCAGAAACTTCTTTATTTTCCTCGAAAGTAAAATAAGCCATTCCAGAAGCGCCTTGTTCTTTAGCCCACTTATCTATACCATCAAAAAAGCTTCTTGGTTTTTCTTTAGTATTTTTAGTTATTATACAACGTACATTTGACCCAGATTTGACAAGTTTTTTAAAAATTTCAAATGAAACATCTTCACGCATAAAAATTTCAGTAATGTCTGTAATTATTAATGGATTTCTTAAATCAGGCTTATCTGAACCATATTTTAACAGAGCGTCTGCGTAAGAAATTCTTGGAAATTTATCAAAAAGAAATTTCTTTTGTGAAAATTTTTTAAAAGTGTTGACCAATAATTTTTCAACTACATTAAATACATCTTCTTGCTCAACAAATGACATCTCTAGATCTAGTTGATAAAATTCTCCTGGACTTCTATCCGCTCTAGCATCCTCATCTCTAAAACATGGGGCTATTTGAAAATATTTATCAAAACCTGAAACCATTATAAGTTGTTTGAACTGTTGTGGAGCTTGCGGAAGTGCATAAAATTTTCCTGGATTTAATCTGCTTGGCACTAAAAAGTCTCTTGCTCCTTCAGGACTTGAAGATGTTAAAATTGGTGTTTGAAATTCTAAAAAACCAAACTTATTCATTTCGTTTCTTATGAATGAAATTACTTTAGAACGTAAAATGATATTTTCATGAATTTTTTTTCTTCTTAAATCTAAAAATCTATATTTTAATCTTATCTCTTCTGAGTATTCTTGATCACTAAAAATAGGCATAGGTAATTCCTTACAAACTCCGAGAACTTCAAATTTATATATAGCGACCTCTATCTCACCAGTTTGAATATCTTTATTTATTGTATCACTAGATCTGTTAACAACTTCACCCTCAATTTTAATGACAGTTTCTAGCTGTATTTTTTCTAAAGTATTAAAATTTGAATTTTCTTTATCTATAATACATTGCGTAATTCCATAATTATCTCTTAAGTCTAAAAATAAAAGATTTCCATGATCCCTTTTTTTATTTATCCATCCTGAAAGAAAAACTTTGTTACCTACATCTTTCTTTCTTAGTTCATTGCAATTATGACTTCTGTATTTATTCAACTATTCTCCTAAAACATCTTTTATGATTTTAAAATTAATTGATTTTTTTTTTTTTAAACTCATTTCATCAATTTTATATATAAATTCAAATATTTTGCTATATGATCTATCAATTCTTTTAATAATATAATTAACTAACTTTTTATCTAAGAAAATTTGGCGGTCAGATAAGTTTTTTATTATAAGGGCAAATATGAGTTCATCATCAGGTTTCTCTATTCTTTGTAGAATAAAGTTTTTTGTCCTAGATTTAAGATCAGCTAACTGAAAGTTTATATCTACAATGGAGTTTAATGAAGTAGTAATAAGATATTTATTATCCTGATCAATTATATTAATTAATGTATAAAATAATTTTTCATCAATATTTTTGTCAATATTTTCAATAATAACGTTTTGATAAATTTTTATTTTTTTTAATGAGTTGTTATTAATTTCGCTAACATCAAATTTTATTCCATCAAATTTTTTCATAAAAATGTTTATTAAATGTGATTTCCCAGAAAATTTTTCACCACTTATGTTTACAAATTTTTTTTCCCATTTAGGCCATAAATTTATAAAACTTAAAATATGTTTGTTTGCTTTCGAAGTAAAAAAATCATTATCATCAAAATTTTTTTCATAATGAAATTTGATTATTTGTTGGTCTTCATCTCTCATTTTAATTTCCAAACTTTATTATCCGTATTAAAAGAATAATTATTTTCACTCATAACTTTCAGAAATGAATTTGGTGTCCCGTTATAAATTATTTTATAATAAACTGAATCTTTATTAAATTTAAGTATTCTGTAGTTAGAGATTAAATCTTTTTCACTTAAAACTTTTTCAAATTTAGATATTTTTAAATTATCTTTATTCTCTAATTCTATTATAAGTGGTAATTTTATAGATGTATTTATTTGATTATAATCTTTCCAATAATCCTCGTAAGTTGTTCTTAACTGATTTACCAATAATTCAAATTGATTTTCGCTTTCTAAATCAATGTTAGAAAAAGTTTCATTTTTTAAACTAACTTTATCCTTAATTGTAATTCTTGACAAAACTCTTACATCTTTATCATTTTTAAAAATCAATAATATAATAGATCTATCTAAGACGTATTTATTAATGATTTCATTGAAATTATATTCCTCTATGAATTCATAATTTTTTTTAATAATGTTAATATCCTCAAGATCTTCTGTGGGCATAACATACTTTATCAAATCGTAACTTTGAGAGTAATTATTCCATTCATTGTAAATTCTATTGTCACTAAATATTAATAATTCTTGATTTTCCTCATTAATAATAATTGGAATAAATAAAAAATTTTTTTTAAGTGGTATAGATGGAAAAATATTATTTTGGTTTAAATAATTATAGATTTTTTTTCTATTAAAAGTAACTCCAAGATTCATATGATAAATTTCGTCAATAAATTTTTCCTCTTTTATTGTAAAAGACTCAACCATTCCTTTTATTTCATTTAATTTAATTTTAGTAATTTTTTTTTTATCTTTTGAGTTTACTATTAATGAAAGTAATTCAGAGAAAGATTTTCTAAATCCTTCATCAATTACATCATTTTTATTAAAATTAATTTCAAAAGGCTTAGATATTTCTATATTTTTAATTTCAAAAGCCTTTGATTGAAATAGATCTGTGGAAAAAAAAAATAAAATTAGAGAAGAAAATAAAAAAAAATTATATAATTTTTCCAAATAATAAAATTTATAATTATTAATCATACTTTATAGTAATGAAAAAAAACTTATTTACCTATAAAAAAAGCGGTGTAGACATTAAAGCTGCGGATAAGTTTGTTAAATTCATTGCAACTATTTCATCAAAAAAAAGAGGCAAAAAAAAGTTAAACAATATTGGTGGTTTTGGATCAATAAATGATGTTCCTAAAAATTTAAAAAATCCAAGTATTGTTGCTTGCACTGATGGGGTTGGCACTAAGATTGAAATAGCAAATTTACTAAATAAATATGACACAATTGGAATTGATCTTGTTGCAATGAGTGTAAATGATTTAATTGTTCAGGGGGCAAAACCACTTTTGTTTTTAGACTATATTTCAATTAACAAAATAAATTTACCAAAATTAAAATCTATAATTAAGGGAATTGTCAAAGGATGTAAAATTTCTAAATGTGAATTAGTCGGAGGTGAAACCGCAGAAATGCCTGGAACTTATGATAAAGGAAAATTTGATATTGCTGGTTTCGCTGTAGGTCTAGTTGATAAAAAAAAGATTTTAAAAAAGGATAGAATAAAAAAAAATAATATTATCTTGGCAGTGCCATCTAATGGATTACATTCAAATGGCTACTCTTTAGCAAGAAATATTTTAAATGTAAAAAAAATAAATTTAAAAAAAAATATTTTTTTAAAAAAAGAATTAATTAGACCTACTAAAATATATGCCACAGAAATATTAAGTTTGGTCAAAAAAAATTTATTGAATGGATGTGCAAATATTACAGGTGGTGGATTACCAGACAATATAAAAAGAATTATACCGAATGGCCTTTGCGCAGAAATTGATTTAAATAAAATACGTCTTCTTAAAATATTTAGATGGTTAAAAAAAAACGATATTTCTGATTATGAAATGTTAAAAACATTTAATTGTGGTGTTGGTTTTTGTTTAATAGTAAATGTGAAAAATATAAGCAAAATTTCAAAATATTTTTCAAAAAATTATAAACCTTATATAATAGGAAGAGTTTCTGAGGGGCAAAAAAAGATAAAATTAAATGGCAAAATTAAATGGTTCTAAAAAGATAAAAACAGCGGTTTTTATTTCTGGTAGAGGAAGTAACCTTATAAATCTAATAAAATTTTCTTTAAAAAAAAATTCTCCAATAAGAATTGAATTAATAATATCTGATAACTCAAAAGCAAAAGGTTTAATTTATTCAAAAAGATACAATATCAAAAAAAAAATATATTTATTCAAAAAAAGAAATATCGCAGAAAATAAGATTTTAGATAAGCTTCGAAATAAAAAAATTAAATTAATTTGTTTAGCTGGTTTTATGAAAATTTTATCAAAAAATTTTATCAAAAAATTTCGTGGCAAAATTTTGAATATACATCCTTCTTTATTGCCAAAGTATAAAGGTTTAAACACTCACGAAAGAGTAATTAAGAATAATGAAAAATTTTCTGGATGCACTGTTCATTTTGTAAATTCAAAATTAGACTCTGGTAAAATAATTTTGCAAAAAAAAATAAAAATAAATAAAAATGAAACTGCTAATACTTTAGCTAAAAAAGTATTAAGACAAGAGCATATCTTATATCTAAAAGCTCTTAAAAAACTTTATTGTTAATCTTGAAAAAAAAAATCTATTTCAATTTTAGCATTTTCTATACTATCAGATCCATGCACTGAGTTTTTATCAATTGAAATTCCATATTTTTTTCTAATAGTCCCCTCAGCTGCATCATTAGGATTTGTGGCACCCATAAGCTCTCTATTGGCCAAAACTGCATTTTCTTTCTCTAAAACCATAACAATAATTGGTCCAGATGATAAATATTCACAAAGATCGTTGTAAAAAGGTTTTGTCTCATGAACTTTATAAAATTTTTCTGCCTCTAATTTTTCTATTTTTATTTTTTTGTCTCTAATTATTTTAAAACCGTTCAGCGTGAACATATTCTTTATTTCACTATCTAAATTTCTTTCAACTGCATCTGGTTTTATTATTGATAAAGTTTGTTCAGTATTACTCATAATTGTCCTCTATCAATTTATTTAATAATCTTACTCCGAAACCAGTTGCTCCACCTGAATTTAGAGCTCCTCCATATTTTGAAAAAGCCATTCCTGCAATATCTAAATGGGCCCAAGGTGTTTTATTTAAAATAAATCTTTGTAAAAATTGTGCAGCAGTAGTCGAACCCGCACCACCAACATAATTTATGTTTTGCATGTCTGCATTTTTAGAATTTATCAATTTATCAAAATTTTTATGTAATGGCATTCTCCATAATTTTTCCTCAACTTTTTTACCTGCTTCAATTAAATTATTTGATAATTTATCGTTATTTGAAAAAAGCCCAGCGTACTCAGATCCTAAAGAAACAATTATTGCACCAGTCAAAGTAGCTAAATCAATCATAAACTTTGGTTTAAATTTTTTTTCAGTAAAAGTGATGGCATCAGCAAGAACTAATCTTCCTTCTGCATCAGTATTTAGAATTTCAATTGTTTTACCACTGAAAGATTTTACAATGTCTCCAGGTCTTTGAGCGTTTCCACTAACCATATTTTCGACAAGTCCTACAACACCTACAGCATTTATTTTTGCTTTTCTTAATGCTAGATTTTTCATTAGTCCAACAACAGCTGCTGAGCCAGCCATATCATAAGTCATATCTTCCATAAATTTAGCTGGCTTAAGCGAATAACCTCCTGTGTCAAAACAAACACCCTTCCCAATAAAAGCTAAAGGTTTTGAATTATTTTTTACGCCTTTCCATTCAATTGTAACAAGGTATGATCCTCTAATACTTCCTTGCCCTACTCCGAGCAAAGCATTCATACCTAACTTTTTTAATTTTTTTTGATCATAAATATTTATTTTTAAACCATTTTTCTTAAGAGATTTTATCCTTTTTGCATATTCATCCGGATGTAATACATTGCCTGGTTCAGAGACCAAATCCCTTGCATAAAAAGTTCCTTCTTCTAGTGCTTTAAATTTTAGTTGATCTAAAGCAGATGGATTATTTTTTTTTCCAATAACATTGATGGTAATTGATCTTTTTTCTTTTTTTGATTTATATTTTTTAAATTCATATGATTTTAATTTTAACCCATGAAGGAAATATCCTATAAAATTTTTATGAGAATCTTTAATACTTTCTGAATTAATAAAATACTCAGTATTTTTTCCATAGTTTATATGACTGTAAAGTTCAGCACCCAAATTTTCTATGTCAGAATTTTTAATATTTTTTTTGACAGATACTAAAATAACTTTTTTTTTTGATGATAGTTCGAAAACTAACATTTTTTTGTTCAAATCACTTGTTTTAAGCAAATCAGATATGTAGAGAAGTTCAGAGCTAGAAATATATTTCCTAAGCAATTTTGTACTAAATTTTTCATCTACAAATAAGACCAAATTTGTAGAGGTTTTTGCTACGGTTCTTTTTTTAAAGCTTATTTTTATTGACATTTTTTATAAATATGTACTTTAGGTTGTATTTAATTATAAACTAATAGTTGAAGTTATATATGAATAATTTTGAAATATTTCAATGAAAAAATTAATTTTTAAAAAATTTACTAAAGATATAAGTCTTTTCTTTTTGATACTAATCATCTCAGTTGCCACTATTGTATGGATTATTCAAGCAGTAAATTACTTAGATTTAATTTCTGAGGATGGTCATAGTTTAAGAGTTTATTTTTCATATACGCTTTTTTCTTTGCCTAAAATTATAAGTAAAATTTTACCTTTTATTTTTATGATATCCCTTTTTTACATAATTATAAACTATGAGATTAATAATGAGTTAATCATTTTCTGGATAAATGGAATAACAAAAATAAATTTCATTAATATACTTGTTAAGATATCTTTTTTATATTTTATTCTTCAAATAATTTTAACAACTATTATTGTTCCTTATACCTTGGATAAAGGAAGATCTTTTTTTAGAACATCTGAAATAGATTTATTTTCATCCATTATTAAAGAAAAAAAATTTATTGACTCTGTAGAAGACCTAACAATTTTTGTAGAAAGTAAAAATATGAATTCACTTAAGAATATAATTATAAAAGAAAAAATTAATGACAATGAAACTAAAATCATTTTTGCTCAAAACGGGGAAATTTTAAATAATAAAGATATTGGAAATAAAATTATATTAAATAATGGAAAAATAATAAACACTAAAAATAATAATCAAAACATAATTGATTTTACAAAATTCAATCTTGATTTGGGAAAATTTAATACAAATACGATTACACATCCAAAAACACAGGAGATGAATACTTTGAATTTAATAAAATGCATGAATGAAATTAATAAATATAAAAAAATTTCTTCTTCAAAAAATGAAGATATAAATTTTTTCCCTGGATGTAATTTTCAAATATCAAATGCAATTTTTGAAGAATTTTTAAAAAGATTTTTTTCACCCATTTTTATAATAATAATTGGTCTTTCATCATCATTAATTATTACCTCAAGTAAAGATGAGAATTTTTATAAATTAAAAAATATTTTTAAATTTATAATCGGGGTTTCTCTTGTATTTTTTTCTGAAATTATTATGACATATTCAGGTTTAAATATAAACTATATAAAATTTTATTTTTTAATTCCATTAATATTATTTTTGATTATTTATTTTTATTTATATTTTAATTTAAACAATCATAGGAGAATTTAAATTGATAATTAATATTCACAAATATTATCTTCTAAAAAAGTTTTTAAAAAAAATTTTAACAATTTCAATTATTTTTTTAATTTTAGTAATGATTATAAATTTAATTGAAGAAGCAAACTTCTTAAAAAATTCACAGACAACTATATTCACTCCAATAATTTTGACAATGCTAAATGCGCCCTCACTTTTATATGAAATGTTTCCATTTATATTTTTATTATCAACTCAATTTTTTTTTATTGAAATTTATGAAAATAGAGAAATTTATACTCTGAAACAATTTGGTATAGATAATTTTTCCATGATAAGATTTCTTTCACTTTCATCATTTGTTTTGGGAATTTTTGTGATAATTTTATTCTACAATTTTTCATCTATTTTAAAAAATGAATATTTAAAGATTAAAAATGAATTTGCTTTAGATAATAAATATTTAGCAGTTATTACTAAGAACGGGATATGGATTAAAGATATTTTAGATGATGGAACTATAATTATTAACTCAGATAAAATGGACAACGAATTTCTAATTAATACGTCAATAACTAAATTTGATAGTAATTTTAATATCGAGCAAAACATAATTGCAAAAAAAATAGATATTAAATCAAAGAATTGGATATTGTATGATTCTATTGTCACTAATATTGATAATACATCCAAAAAATACGATCAATTTAATCTAAAAAGTAACTTTGATTTAGAGAGAATTAATAATCTTTTTTCTGATTTATCGTCTTTAACTTTTCTCGAATTATTAAAATTGGAGAAAGATTATAAATCAATAGGCTATTCAATAGATGAGATTAATATTCAAAAACATAAGTTTTATTCATTGCCATTTTTATTATCTATAATGACAATTATAGCAACAATAATAATGGTATATAATAAGTTTAATAAAAACATTTTATTAAATTTATTTATTGGAATATTTTTTTCGGTTTTAGTTTACTACTTAGGAAACTTTTCAAACCTTTTAGGTGAAAATGGTAGGTTGCCATTAATATTATCTGTATGGTTTCCAGTTATAATTTTAGTAATAATTTCAACAATTGGAATTGTAAGATTAAATGAAAAATAAAATATTTTTTAAGATATTATTTTTTTTACTATTAAATATAGTTTTAACAAAAAACTACGTATCAGCAAAAGAGATAAATTTAAAAGCAAAAGAAATTTCGACAATTGATGAGGGAAGTAAAATCATTGGAAAAAAAGAAACGGAAGCAAAAATTAAAGATGAAATTGAAATTTTTGCAGATGAATTTGTCTACGATAAAAAAAAAGAACTTCTTACAGCAGAAGGAAATATAACAATTTATGATCTTAAAAATAATATAAAGATTAATTCTGAAAAAATTCTTTATGATAAAAAGAATAAAAAGATTATTTCATATTTTGAGACATTTTTCGAAATACAGAAAAAATATAAGATAGTTTCAAGTGATGTAAACTTTAAAGTTGATAAGGGAATAATTTTTTCAGATAAATCTACTAAAATTGAAGATGATATTAATAATATTATAAAAGTTTCATCATTTAAATATTTCGAAAAAAATAAGATTTTAAACGGTAGTAATATAGAATTAATAGATAATAAACAAAATAAATACTATCTAAAAATAGGGAAATTTAAATTAAGTAATTACGAACTTCTTGGAAAAGATATAAAAATTTTATTAAATAATGAATCCTTTGGTGCAAATGATAATGAACCAAAATTAAAAGGAAATGCTTTATTTTATGGAAATGACAAAACTATAATTAAAAAAGGTATTTTTACATCATGCAAAGAAAATAATAATTGCCCACCTTGGTCAATCACGTCAAAAGAAATAATACACTATAAAAATAAAAAAGAGATTCATTATAAAAATGCATGGTTAAGACTTTATAATAAACCTGTGCTTTATTTTCCAAAATTTTTTCATCCAGATCCCACTGTTGATCGAAAGTCTGGATTTTTAATACCATCATTTGGAGACTCGAGAAATCTGGGTGCATCTATGATTTTACCATATTTTCATGTAATTTCAGATTCTGAAGACTTTACATTCAAGCCTAGATTTTTTTCTAACAATGAATATTTGTTGCAATCAGAATATAGAAAACTTACAAAAAATTCTTCTCATATTGTTGATTTTAGTATTAATAAAACTGATGATGACAAAAAAGATGGAACTAATACTCATTTTTTTTCTAATTCAAAATTTAATTTGGAGACAAAATTTTTTGATGAAAGTAGTGTTGACTTGAAAATTGAGAAAGTATCAAATGATAATTACACAAAAATTTATTCTTTAGAATCTACTAGTCCAATTATTGAAGATACTTCAATATTAGAAAATTTAATTCAATTTTCTGGCTCAACAGATGATTTTGATCTAGATATTTCATTTGAAAGTTACGAAACAATGAATAAACCAAATAGTGATAAGTATGAATTTGTTTACCCAAATTATTCTTTAACTAAAACAAATTACTTTGAAAATGAATTTTTTGATAAAGTTGATTTTTCGTCCAGTGGTAATCAGAAAAAATATTCGACTAATATTTATGAAGGTGTTCAAATTAACGATGTAATTGTTACAAGTAATAATTTCATTAATAAACTTGGATTTAATAATATATTCAAAACAATTCTAAAAAATGTTAACACCGACTCAGAAAATTCTTCAATTTTAAAAGAAGAATCTCAAAGCGAAATTCTCACTTTGTTTTCATATGACTCCAGCTGGCCTTTAATTAAAGAGAGTGACAATAAAAAAAATCTGCTCACTCCTAAATTTTCTCTGAGATATAGTCCCAATGATACAAAAAACTTAAAAGACGAGACAAGATTACTTACAACAGATAATATATTCAGTTTAAATAGAATTGGCTTTAGTGAAACAATTGAAAGTGGTGGATCTTTGACTCTAGGTTTAGATTACGAAAATAAATCAAATAAAAGTGATGAGACGTTATTTCGATCAAAAATTGCAACTATATTCAGAGACGAAAAAAATGAAAATCTTCCTATAAATAGTACAATAGGAAAAAAACAATCTGATTACGTTGGTGAGATTTTTTTCAAACCAAGTCAAAATTTCGAAATTAATTACGACTATGCGTTAAATAATGATTTTGATGAGTTTAATTTTCATAAATTTGAAAACACTTTTGTTGTTAATAATTTTGTAAATAGTTTTGCCTTTTATGAAGAAAATAATTTGGTAGGAAAGAAAAGCTACTTTGAAAATAATTTTAAATATAATTTTGATGAAAATAATAGTTTATCTTTTGCGACAAGAGAAAACAAAACTGACAATCTAACTGAATACTATAACCTTATATACGAATATAAGAACGATTGTTTGACAGCTTCGATAAGATATAACAAGGAATATTATTCTAATAGTAATTTGAAACCTAATGAAGAATTGTTTTTTAATATTACTTTGATTCCTTTGGGTTCAACACAAACTGAAAGCATCTTAGATTAATTAAGATGAATTGTCTAAATAAATTTAAAACAAAAATTTATATCAAAATAATAATTATAATTTTGTTTGTGACAAATATTTTTGCTTATGAAGTAAAGATTGTAACAAAAATTAATGATGAAATAATAACAAATGTTGATGTCGAAAAAGAATATAGATACTTAATCTCATTAAATAAATCTTTACAAGATGTTGAAAAAAAAGAGGTTTTAGATTTTGCTAAACAATCGATCATCAAAGAAAAAATAAAAAAAATAGAATTACTTAAAAATTATGAGTTAGAAAATAAAAATGAAATGGTTGATCTAACAATTGAAAGAATTTACAAAAGCCTAAATTTAAATTCAAAAAAAGATTTTTTAGATTATTTAAAGATTAATGATCTAGATTTTAATGAAATCTATAAAAAAATTGAAATAGAGTCTTTGTGGAATCAATTAATTTTTGAAAAATATTATCAAAAAATTATCATTGACGAAGAAGGTTTAAAAAAGAAAATTCTTGAAAATCCAAAACAAGTTGAATCATATTATCTCTATGAATTAGTTTTTGATTATAAGGATAAAGATGAAATAAAAGAAAAATATAAAAAAATATTAGAAAGTATAGACTTGGTAGGATTTAAAGAAACAGTGTTTAAATTTAGCACTTCACAATCAAAAGCAAATTTTGGTTTATTAGGTTGGATAAATAAAAACGCTTTATCTGATCTAATTAAAAAAGAAGTAAGCAACCTATCCATAGGAGAAATAACAAATCCAATAATTATTCCCTCTGGTATATTAATTCTAAAATTAGAGGATAAAAGAATTGAAAACTCGGATATGGATATCCAAAATGAATTAGATGAAATAATTAAATTTGAAACGAATAATCAACTTAATAACTATTCAGTTATTCATTTTAATAAAGTAAAATCAAAATTATTTATAGATGAATACTAAACCTATAATAATTGTTTCTGGTGAACCATTTAGTGTTTTTTCAGAAATTTTAATTAAAACTTTTAAAAATAATAAATTTAATAATCCAATAATAGTAATTGCATCGGTCAACCTTTTTAATGAACAATTAAAACATTTAAATTATAAAATGAATTTTAATATAATTAGCGAAAATTTTAAACTAAAAGACCTTAAAAAAAATAGAATTAACATATTAAATGTTAATTTTAATTTTAAAAAAGCTTTCGATAAAATTTCTTATTCATCTGATTTGTATATTGAAAAATGTTTTAATTTTGCGTTAAAATTAATGAAAAAAGGTTTTTCTATTGGTTTAATAAATGGACCAATATCAAAAAAACATTTTCTAAAATATAAATTCAATGGAATTACCGAATATTTAGCTAAAAAAACTCAAACTAAAAAATTTGCAATGTTAATTTATAACAAGAAATTGGCAGTTAGTCCTATCACAACACACGTACCTTTAAAGAATGTTTCAAAATTAATTACAAAGAAAAAAATTATAGAACAAGTCAAATTAATAAAAAAATTTTATTGGAAAGTTTTTAAAAAAAATCCAAAAATAGCCATAACGGGTCTTAATCCTCATTGTGAAAGTAATTTGAAGGATAATGAGGAAGATAAAAAGATAAAACCTGCGGTTAAGTATTTAAAAAAGAAATTTAATAAGGTTTATGGGCCAATTCCAGCTGATAGTTTGTTCATGAAAAACAATATTAAAAATTATGATGTGGTCGTTGGTATGTATCACGATCAAGTTCTTACACCGATAAAATCATTATATAATTTTAATGCAATTAATATCACTTTAGGGCTACCCTTTATTAGAATTTCTCCGGATCATGGACCAAACAACAAAATGACTGGTAAAAACATATCTAATCCTGACAGTTTGGTTAATGCAATAAAATTTTTTGACATATAATGAAATTCAAAGCAAAGAAAAGTTTGGGACAAAACTTTTTAATTGATAATAATATTTTAAATAAAATTGTTAATACAGTTCAAGTTACAAATAAATCAATTCTTGAGGTAGGGCCTGGTACTGGAAATTTAAGTTCATTTATTTTAAGACAAAATCCAAAAAAATTTTTTGTGATAGAAAAAGATACAAACTTAGCATCACATTTGAAAAATACATTTAAAGATAAAATTAATATTTTAAATGAAGACGTTCTAAAGATTAATGAAAAATCATTATCAATTGATAAGTTGACCGTTTTTGGGAATTTACCATATAATATTTCTACAGAAATTTTGTGTAAGTGGATATTGAATTTAGATGGTAAAAATTTTTGGTTTTCTAGTTTAGTTTTAATGTTTCAAAAAGAGGTTGCAGACAGAATTATTGCAAAAGTAAATACTTCAAATTATGGAAGATTATCAATAATATCAAATTGGAAATTAGAGATAGAAAAAGTATGTGAAATAAAACCTCAAAGTTTTTTTCCAAAACCAAAGATTAATAGTAGCTTAATTTTATTTAAACCAAAAAAAAATTTTTATAAAATTAAGAATCCAAAAAATTTAGAAAAAATTACAAGAACTTTTTTTAATCAAAGAAGAAAAATGATTAAAAAACCTTATAATCAATTATTTAATGGTAATCTAGAGATAGCTAAAAATCTCAAAATAGATTTAAAATTACGACCGCAAAATCTTGATCTTAATAAATATTTTCAACTTACTAATGAATATGAAAAATTAATTAGTTAATTTTTCTATATGACTTCTAATAAAATCTAAATCATAATCTTTTGAATCATTGGTTAATTCAGCTTTTATTAGATTGCAAATTTTAGAATAACACTTATTTAAATCATCGTTTATTACAACGTAGTCATAATTAATCCAATGTAAAACATCTCTGCTAAATTGTTTCATTCTTTCATCTGCTATCAATTTATCTTTCATGTCTCTGTTTGATAACCTTTTAAAAAGAATTTCTTTGCTTGGAGGAAGTATAAAAAAAGTAATTAATTTGTAATCAAGCTTTTTATTTTTAATTTGATCAGCTCCTTGCCAATCAATATCAAATAATACATTTTTACCATTATCAAGTTTATCAATTACAGGTGTTCTCGAAGTTCCATATAAATTATCAAAAACTTTTGCATATTCTAAAAACTCTTCATTATTTATCAATCTTTTGAACTCTTCCTCTTTAATAAAATAATAATCTTTGTTTGGAATTTCATCAGCCCTTGGCTCTCTTGTTGTATGCGAAATTGATACCTCAAAATTATCTAATTCTGAAAGCAATTTTACTAAAGTAGTTTTTCCAGCTCCGGATGGAGAGGACAAAATGATCATTACCCCATCGTTTTGTGTGGGCATTTTAAAAATTAATTAGCTTTTCCCTCGATAAATTTCACAGCATCTCCTACTGTAAGAATTTTTTCAGCTTCACTATCTGAAATTTCTGAACCAAACTCTTCTTCAAAAGCCATAACTAATTCAACAGTATCTAAACTGTCTGCTCCTAGATCATCAATAAAACTTGACTCCTCTGTTACTTTTGCTTCATCTATACCAAGATGGTCAGCAACTATTTTTTTTACTTTGTTTGATATATCTTCTGACATATAGATCCTTTGTTATTTTAAATTCTTATTAGTTTAAATACTTATTTTGTCAAGCCATATACATACCTCCATTAACATGAATTGTTTCTCCATTAATATAGTCTGATTGATCGGAGGCCAAAAAAATAACTGCATTTGCTATATCTTCTGGATTTCCTAATCTACCAGAAGGAATCTTAGATATTATAATTTCTTTATATTTTTCATCAATTTTATCAGTCATTGCTGTTTTTATAAAACCCGGTGAAATACAATTTATATTAATATTTTTTTTAGCATATTCTATTGCCAAACTTTTTGACATTGCAATAATTCCTGCTTTTGAAGCTGTATAATTTGTTTGGCCCAGATTTCCTGTGTGACCTACTACAGATGTAATATTTATGATTTTGCCAGATTTGTTCTTTAACATTTTTTTAATTGCAAATTTACTTAACAAAAATGATGAAGTTAAATTTATATCAATTACTTTTTTCCATTCCTCTAAACTCATTCTTATTGCTAAATTGTCTTTTGTAATTCCAGCATTATTTATAATACAATCCAAAGTTCCACCAAGTTCACTTGATGCATTTTCAATAAATTTCTCAATTTTTTCAGTTTGTGAAATATCAAATTGTAGAAATTTTAGATTATTAAATTTTGATTTCAATTCTTCGAGTTTTTCTAATCTAGTACCGGTCGCTAAAATATTTGCTCCATTTTCATATAAACTTTTAACAATTGAATTGCCAATACCTCCTGAGGCACCTGTTACTATTATATTTTTATTTTTTAAGGAACTCATATTTTTAAATCTTTTATATTAGTCTCACTATTAATTGTACTTATATTTACATTATTATTAATTCTTTTTACCAATCCCGATAAAACTTTTCCAGGTCCAATTTCAATAAAATGATTTACGCCATTATTTATCATTTTTAAAACAATTTCTCTCCATCTAACTCTATTTTCAATTTGATCAATTAATAGTCTTTTTAACTCATCTGTACTTGAAATTACTTCGGCTGATACATTTGAAATTAATGTGTTACTTCCGTTTAAAAAATTAATCTTTTCAATTTCTTTTTTCATAACCGCCGTAGCCTTATTCATAAGCTTACAATGAAATGGTGCACTCACAGGAAGTTTTATATTTTTAATATTTAAGGATTTTAAAACCAAGATTAGTTTTTCTAAATCTTTATTTTTTCCACTCACAACAATTTGTCCATCAGAATTATCATTAGCTACCTCCATGTGAAAATCTTTTTTATTATCTGATAAAATTTTTTCTATTGCTTCAATTTTTGATCCTAATATTGCCAACATTCCTCCCTCCCCATTTGGCACAGAGTTTTGCATTGCATCTCCTCTTATTCTTAAGAGTTTTATAGTCTCTGAAAAATTTAAATAACCAGCGCTCGATAAAGCAGAATATTCACCTAAAGAATGCCCTGCAAAATATTTTGCTTTATCAAAATCTATATCAAATTCATTTTTCATAACATTAAATATTGAAAAGCTAATTAAAAATATTGCTGGTTGAGTATTTTTTGTGAGATTTAACTCTTCTTTAGGTCCCTCAAGTATTAATTTTGACAAAGAAAAGCCTAAAGTATCATCGGCCTCTTTAAATAAATTTTTAACTAAATCATATTTATCAAAAAACTCTTTTCCCATTCCAACTATCTGAGAACCTTGACCTGGAAAAATTACTGAAAACATTTAAAAAAAACCTATTTTTTTTATCTTTTTTGCTATTGCTATTAAAGATTTATAATAGTATATCCTCATTTTTTATTAAACAACTTAAATGAATTTATACGAGCATACAATTATAGCAAGACAAGACACTTCACCAAGTGAAATCAAACAGTTAACTGAAAAATATTCAAAAATTATTGAAAAAAATGAAGGTGAGATTGTCAAAACAGAAAATTGGGGTTTGTTAAACTTATCCTATCTTATAAAAAAAAATAAAAAAGGTAGCTATATACATTTCAAAATTAAAGGGAAAGGTAACGTTATTGGAGAATTAGAAAAAAATGAGTCTATTGATAAAAAACTTTTAAGATATTTAACAGTTAAAGTTAAAAAATTTGATTTAGACACAAACTACTTCACAAAAAAAGAAACTGAAGATAAAGTAAAAAATTAATTATGCCAAAAAAACAAAGTGGTAATAGAAAAAATAAACAAAGTAATTTTTCAAAGCTTAGTATATTTCAACCAAATAAAAATAGATTTAAAAAAAGTTGCCCTTTATCTATAAAAGGAGCTCCAAAAGTAGATTATAAAAATATTAAATTATTAAAAAGATATGTATCTGAAAATGGTAAAATTTTACCCTCAAGAGTAACGAACGTAAGTCAAAAAAAACAAAGAGAATTATCATTATCAATTAAAAGAGCTAGAAACCTAGCTTTAATTTAAAATGAAAGTAATATTGTTAGAAAATCTAAAAAAAATTGGCTCAATAGGAGAAATAATCGATGTTAAGAGAGGTTTTGCAAGAAATTATTTAATCGCTAATAAAAAAGCTTTATACGCCTCTAAAGAAAATATTCTGGAAGTTGAAAAAATTAAATCAGCTTTAACTAAAACTGATAATGAAAAAAAAGAAAAAGCTAAGATTATTTTTGAAAAAATAAATAAAAAAACTTTTCAAATTAAAAAACTAAACACAGAAAATAATGAACTATATGGATCTGTTAAACCAACTGAAATTTCGAAAATAATAAATGAAATTAATGGACTTGAAATAAAACCTTCTATGATACAACCAATTAAAGAAATAAAATCAATAGGTAAATTTAGAGTAAAAATAAGTCTACACTCAGAAGTTGATGCAGAAATAACCATTGATGTTCAGTCAGCTGAAACTATTCAATAATTATACAATTTTTTCCCCAATCTTTTTAATAAATTCTCAATAATTTTTTTTCATGTAATCTATTTTGATGGAAAATAATCTAAGTATTGTGCAAGACAAATTTAAAGAATTGCCAAACAATATTGAAGCAGAACAAGCAGTAATTGGTTCAATATTGGTCACCAACGAAATATTTGATGAAATAAATACTATTATCTCTAGTGCAAATTTTTATGATCCAATGCATCAAAAGATTTTTTCTGCAATAGAAAATCATATTTTTAAAGGAATGCTTGCTAATCCCATCACATTGAAAAATTATTTTGAAAATGAAAAAGATGAAATTAATGTACCTGAATATTTAGTAAAAATCACAAAATTTTCTACCTCAACAAGACAAGCAACCGAATATTCAAAAATAATTTATGATATGTTTGTTAGAAGAGAATTGATTAAAATCTCAGAGCAAACAATTGATGTTGCTAAATTGAATGATTTGAATTCGAATGGTCAAAAAATTATAGAAAATTCTGAAAGATTGTTATTCAATCTTGCTGAGAAAGGCTCTTTTAATTCATCATTAATTAAGTTTGATGAAGCAATGAGACAAACAATTGAAATGGCTTCAGCTGCATATAAAAATGAAGAGGGAATAGTTGGAGTCCCTACAGGTTTAACTGATCTGGATGACAGGCTTGGTGGTCTTCATCGTTCTGATTTAATTATAATTGCTGGAAGGCCTGGGATGGGTAAAACTGCGCTTGCAACAAATATTGCTTTTAATGCAGCACAGAAATTACAAGATAGTGGAAAAAAGTCATCAATAGCTTTTTTTTCACTTGAAATGTCATCAGAACAATTGTCAACTAGAATATTGTCAGAGCAATCAAGAATTAAATCAAATGATATTAGACGAGGAAGAATTTCAGATGATCAATTTGATAAATTTATTGAAACTTCAAAAAATATTTCTGAATTACCTTTATACATAGATGAAACTCCAGCAATTAGTATTGCAGCAATGAGTAACAGAGCAAGACGAATAAAGAGAATATATGGTCTTGATATGCTAATTGTTGACTACATACAATTAATGAAAGGTTCATTTAACAATAAAGATGGTAGAGTTCAGGAAATTTCTGAAATTACACAAGGACTTAAGGCAATAGCTAAAGAACTCTCGATCCCAGTTGTAGCACTCTCACAATTGTCAAGAGCTGTAGAACAAAGAGATGATAAAAAACCTCAATTATCTGATCTAAGGGAGTCTGGCTCAATTGAGCAAGATGCCGATGTTGTTATGTTTGTTTATAGACAATCATATTACTTAAAAAATAAAGAACCTAGAGCAGCAACAGTTGAACATGCTGAATGGCAAGCAAAAATGAATGAAGTTTCCCATTTAGCTGAGCTTATAATTAGTAAACAAAGACACGGTCCAACAGGCAATATAACCTTGGAATTTGAGGAAATGTTTACTAAATTTAAAGATCTTCAAAGTAACTAAATTTCAATATAAAAGGGTTAAATGTTTACCCAGCTTTATCAAAATATTATTTTAAAAAATCCTAAAATAATTTTTGCTTTACTTCTATTTGCTTTAGTAAGTTTTGGGTATCATACTAAAGATTTTAGATTAGATGCATCATCAGATACTTTATTGATAGAGAATGATCCTGATCTAACATACCTTAAAGAAATATCAGATAAGTATGGTTCTAAAGAGTTTTTGATTTTAACTTATACACCTAACGAAGGCATGATCACTGAAACCTCGATAAATAATCTTTTAAGTCTAAAATATAAAATTCAAAGTTTAGATTGGGTACATAGTGTGGTAACATTGTTAGATGTCCCTCTGTTAGATAATTCAGATGCGCCCCTTCAAGAACGGCTTGAAAATTTTAAAACACTTAAAGATGATGATGTTAATAGAGATCGTGGTTTTAGAGAAATAATCAGTAGTCCAGTTTTTAGGAATTTTGTAATTAGCGAAGATGGTAAAACTAGTGGAATAATAATTTATTTAAAGAGCCAAGGTAAAATAGAAAATATTCAAAGTAAAACGAATAAAGAAATTGAGAATTATCGTGATCAAATAAAAAAACAAAACCATAAAAATATTTTGGAAATTAGAGACGTTATTAAAAGTTATGAAGATATTGGAAAAATACATTTAGGTGGAATTCCAATGATTGCTGATGATATGATGTCTTTTATTAAAAGTGATATTATTGTTTTTGGATTTGGAGTTCTCTTATTTATTATAGCAACTTTGTGGTATGTATTTAGGAAATTAATTTGGATTTTAATTCCAATTAGTAGTTGTTTTTTTTCTGTAATAATTATGACTGGAATGCTTGGTTTATTAGGTTGGAAAGTAACTGTTATATCTTCAAATTTTATTGCTCTCATGCTGATTTTGACTATGGCAATGAATATTCATATGAGTACGAGATTTCTACAAATGAAAGAACTTTTTCCAGACAAAAACACTAATGAATTAATTATTTTGACTACAAGTAAAATGTTTTGGCCAATATTATATACAGTGTTAACAACTGTAATTGCTTTTCTCTCTTTGATCTTTAGCGAAATAAAACCAATTATTGATTTTGGCTGGATGATGACAATGGGTTTAATAACATCCTTCATTATTACATTTACATTACTCCCTTCTCTTTTAAACTTTGTGTCAAAAGAAAATATATATTTAAAAGAAAATAAAGACTCTATAATTACTTCTTTTTTTTCTAGAATTTCTCAAGAGTATCAAAAATTAATTTTTATTGTATCGGGAGTTATAATTTTACTTAGTATAATAGGTATCAGTCGTCTCGAAGTTGAAAATAGTTTTATAAATTACTTTAATAAAAAAACAGAAATATATAAAGGAATGAAATTAATTGATGAAAAATTAGGTGGAACTACTCCATTGGAAGTAATTTTAAAATTTCCAGATAAAGAAAAAAATTCAGTTGATGAAGATGATTTTGAAAATTGGGGTGAGGAAAATAATGAAAAAGATGATGAGAAATACTGGTTTACAAAAGATAAAATAGATAAAATTTCATCGGTACATAATTACTTGGACAGTTTGCCTGAAGTAGGAAAGGTATTATCTTTTTCATCAATAATTGATGTAGCAACCTTATTAAATAATAATAAACCATTGGGAACTTTAGAAATGGGAGTACTTTACTCAAAAATACCTGAGAGTATTAAAAATGAAATTATTGATCCTTATATTTCTATTGAAAATAATGAAGCTAGAATAAGTTTAAGAATTATAGACTCGCAAGAAAATTTAAGAAGAAATGATTTAATAAAAAAAATAAATTTTGATCTTCAAAATAAAATTGGATTAAAAGAAAAAGAATTTAAACTTGCAGGTGTTTTAATTTTATTTAACAATTTGTTGCAAAGTTTGTTTAAATCTCAAATTTTAACTTTAGGCCTTGTAATGATTGGAATATTTGCAATGTTTTTTATATTATTTAAAAACATCAAATTATCTTTAATTGGCGTGGTACCTAATTTTATAGCAGCCTTTTTTATTTTAGGTATAATTGGTTTGCTTGGAATTCCTTTGGATATGATGACAATAACTATTGCTGCGATAACAATTGGTATTGCAGTTGATAATAGTATTCACTACATATATAGATTTAAAGAAGAATTTAATAACTATAATGATTATAATAAAACTATTGAGGTCTGCCATTCCACAGTTGGTAAAGCAATATTAAACACCTCAATAACTATTGTTTTTGGATTTTCAATACTAGTTTTATCTAATTTTATTCCTACAATTTATTTTGGTATTTTTACTGGTATAGCAATGTTACTTGCAATGATTTCTGTTCTTACGTTATTACCATCGTTAATTTTATTTGTTAAACCTTTTGAAAAATGAAATTAAATGGAAACTTTAAAAGAATTTTATAATCTAATATCAATCATTGACTTAATCTATTTGATATTAACGACTACGTCCTTAATAAAATGTTATAGCAAAGGATTTGTTTTAAGTGTTTTAGCGATGGCCAAATGGTTGTTAGCATATGTTATAACTTTAATTATTTTTCCGAGAATAAAGCCTTATGTAAAAAATATTATTGATAATGAGTATATTTTAGATGTTGGTCTTGGTGTAAGTATTTTTATCATTATAATTTTTCTAATACTATTAATTAACAAAGGAATAGGTAAAGCGGTTAAATACACTGGTCTTGGAAGTTTAGATGCTATATTTGGATTCTTTTTTGGATTCGTTAGATCATATATTATTGCAATTTGTATATTCTCAGGAATAAATATTGTTTATAATCATGACAAATGGCCAATAAATTCTAGTAAATCATTCATCTTCCCATATTTGGAAAAAGGTAGTAATTATTTAATCAGAGAATTTCCAGATGAAAAGACATATCAAGATTCTAAAGAAAAAATTGAGGAACTTTAACCAAAAAATAAATGAGGAATGTGGAGTGTTTGGGATTAGTAATGCAAAGGACGCTTCTGCACTTACAGCATTAGGACTTCATGCACTTCAACACAGAGGACAGGAGGGCTGTGGAATAGTAAGTTTTGATGGAAATCATTATTTTTCAGAAAAAAGATTTGGTTTGGTTGGCGATAATTTTAATAAAGAAAAAGTCTTAAAAAGATTAAAAGGAAATTATGCTATTGGGCACAACAGATATAGTACTACAGGAGAAAATACTTTAAGAAATATTCAACCCTTTTTTGCTGATACAAATGCTGGGGGTATTGGAGTTGCTCATAATGGTAACTTAACAAATTCTATTTTATTGAGAAACAAGTTAGTTGAAGAAGGAGCTATATTTTACACAACATCAGATACAGAAACTATTGTTCAGCTAATTGCTAAATCAAAAAGAAAAAAAACAATAGATAAAATTATTGATGCTATTTTTCAAATTCAAGGTGGCTATGCATTGGTTATGCTAACACAAAATTCTCTAATTGGTGTAAGAGATCCTTATGGTATACGTCCATTAATAATAGGAAAACTAAATAATAGTTATGTCTTAGCATCTGAAACATGCGCTTTAGATATTATAGGTGCAAAGTTTATAAGAGAAGTAGAAAATGGAGAAATTGTTTTTATTGAAAATGATAAACTTATAAGTGTTAAACCTTTTTCACCAAGAAAAATAAGACCTTGTGTTTTTGAATATATTTATTTTTCAAGGCCAGATAGTATTTTAAATGGTAAAAGCGCATATGAACATCGTAAAAATTTTGGAATTGAACTTGCAAAAGAAAATAATTTAAAAGCTGATATAGTTGTTCCAGTCCCGGACTCAGGAAATGCAGCTGCGCTAGGTTTTGCACAACATCTAGGAATGAAGTTTGAGTTAGGTCTTATAAGAAATCATTATGTTGGTAGGACATTTATAGAACCTAGTCAGAAAATAAGAAGTTTAGGTGTAAAACTTAAATTAAATGCAAATCAATCAACAATAAAAGGGAAAAAAATAATTTTAATTGATGACTCTCTTGTGAGAGGCACTACCTCACATAAGATTATAAAAATGTTATATGATGCTGGCGCTAAAGAAGTTCATATGAAAATTGCTTGTCCTGAAATAAAATTCCCTGACTTTTATGGAGTAGATACACCTACAAAAAAAGAGTTGTTAGCTGCGAATAAAACAAATAATGAAATATGTGAATATATCGGAGCCAAATCTTTAAATTTTTTAACTCTAAATGGTTTGTATAAGGCCGTGGGATTTGACAAAAGAAATGACAATTATCCTCAACTAACAGACCATTATTTTACTGGTGATTATCCAGTTAAACCAGTCGACGAGCTTGGCGACAATAAAGTCACTCAACTTTCACTATTAAATACAGGATATAATAATTAAATGAAAAAAGTTAGTTTTACAGAAATGAAAAAAGGAACAAAAAAAGATTATCTTTTTTTAGATAAACATGAAAAAAAATTTGCAAACAAAACTGCAGATAGAATTTTGAAATTTATGTCTGGTCTAACTGAGACATTAGAGGGGTATCAAGTTTCAAGGTTAGAGCATTCTCTTCAGAGTGCTACTAGAGCTTACAAAAATGGAGAAAGTGAGGAAATGGTAGTGGCTGCTTTATTGCATGATATTGGAGATGAGTTAGCCCCGATGAATCATTCAGAATATGCTGCGTCTATATTAAAACCATACGTATCAGAAAAAACACATTGGATTGTTGAAAAACATGGAGAGTTTCAAATGTTTTATTATGCTCATCACTTAGGCGGGAATAAAAATAAAAGAGATGAATATAAAGGACACAAATATTACAAAGACACAATTAACTTTTGTGAAAATTATGATCAAAAATCTTTTGATCCAAATTATAAATCGCTTCCTTTGGAATTTTTTAAACCAATGGTTAAAAGGATTTTTTCAAGGAAACCTTATTCTTTGATCACAAATAAATAAAATAATATTTACTAAATAATGATTAATTCAAAAGATAAGATTATTGAATATTTTAAATCTGGTATCAAAGAGACAAAAAAATACAAAATTGGTATCGAACATGAAAAATTTTTATTTGATAATCAAAATAATAAAAGAATTGACTATAAAAAAATAAAAGAGATGTTTTTAAGTTTATTGGAATTTGGATGGAATCCAATATTAGAAGGAGAAAATATAATCGGATTAACTAAAGAAGGAAAAAATATCTCTTTAGAGCCTGGAAACCAGATTGAGTTATCTGGAGATAAACTTAATAACATTCATGATGCCTGTTCAGAATCTCATGATTATTTATTTGAATTAAAGCAAGTTACTAAAAAACATAATATCAGTATTGTAAGTGCCGGTTTTGATCCAATATCAAAACTTAATGAAATTCCAAATAATCCAAAACAAAGATATAAACTGATGACAAAAGATATGCCTCTTGGGGGCAAGCATAGTTTAGACATGATGTACCGAACTTGTGGAACTCAATTGAATATTGATTACAATTCTGAGGAAGATTTTGTAAAAAAATTTAAAATCATAAACTCGATTGTTCCTATTTCGATTGCTTTATTTGCAAATTCTTCAATTGTGGAAAAGAAAAAAAGTAATTACTTATCTTATCGTTCTAAAGTTTGGCAAAATACTTCTCGAGGGGGACTACCAAAATTTTTTCTGGAAAATTTAGATTTTGAAAAATATGCAGACTTTATTATCGAATTTCCAATTCTATTTATTCAAAACAAAGAAAAATATTTTTCAGGAAAAAAATATATATTTAAAGATTTTATGAATGAAAAAATTATTGAACTTAACAATCGTTTACCAACTGAAAATGATCTATCTACACACTTAAGCACAATTTTTACAGAGAATAGATTAAAAAAATATATTGAATTAAGGTCCATGGATACTTGTGGTTGGGATTGTTTGTGCTCAGGCCCTGCATTTTATATTGGTATGTTATATGGAAATCTAGATGAAGTATATGAACTGATATCCAAATGGGATAGAGATAAAATAATTAATGCATATCTCGAAGCTCCTCAAAAAGGTTTTAATACCCAATTAATGGGTAAAGATCTTCTTTATTGGTCATCAACTTTATTAAATATTTCTAGAAAAGGATTAGAAAATAGGGATATTCTCAACAAAAGTGGTAAAAATGAATCTTTATTTTTAAACCACTTACAAAAAGTAATTGATAATAAAACAACAAACGCAGATCATATGATTAGTAAATTTTCTAAAAATGAAGATTTAAGTGAATTATATGACAAATAAAATTGTTGCTATTCAAGGAAACAAACTATCAAAGCTCAATCCTTTAACTGATACAAGTATTTTTTTAGCAAACGAAATTCAAAAAAAAAATTATAAAATTTTTTATTATGAGCCTAAATATTTATCTATCTTAAATAATAAAGTTATTGCGAATGGTTTCTTTATCAAATTTAATTATGACAAAAAAAATTTTTTTAAGATATTAAAAAAAAAGAAATTGAATCTGAAAGAATGTAAATTCATTTTAATAAGACAAGATCCTCCATTTAACTTAGAATATATTTCTTCAACCTATATTCTTGATTTAATAAAAAATAAAGTTAGAATAATTAATGACCCCAGTTCAATAAGAAATATTTCAGAAAAACTTTATTCAACTAGATTTCAAAAGTTTATGCCAAGTACTATTTTTACACAAAATATAAATGAAATTAAAAAATTCTTCAAAAAACATGACAAGATAATTATCAAACCTATTCATAGTTTTGGTGGAAAAGATATTCATTTGCTTAATAAATTTAACTCAAAATTAATTCATAAGTTCATTAAAAAACATAATTATATAATGTGTCAAAAATATTTACCAAAAATTTACAAAGGAGATAAACGAGTATTTTTAATAAATGGTAAAATACGTGGTGTCATTTCAAGAATCCCCAAAATGGGTTCTTTTTTAAGTAATATTAGCAAAGGTGCGAGAGCAGTAAGTATTAGATTAACCAAAAAAGAAATAAAAATTTCTAAATTAATAGCAAGACAATTAAAAAAAGAAAAAATCTTTTTTGCAGGCATTGATTTTATTGATCAAAAACTTAATGGAGATATCAATGTTACATCACCTACTGGATTAAAAACTCTTTATGATTTATCAAAAATTAATTTAGCGAAAACTTTTTGGAAAGAACTTAATACATGAAAAACTTAACAGATCAACAAAAAGGATCTTTGATGGCTTTTGTGGCTGTGATGTTTATCACACCAGACTCTTTATTCATAAGACTCTCAAACGTTGATACATGGGGATTAGTTTTTTACAGGGGAATAATTCCTTTTTTTACAGTTTTCCTTGGAATGTTGTTGATTTATAAATTTAATTTCTTCAAAATTCTTTTTACCAGTGGTTACCACGGGCTTATTTATATTGGTACATTTAGTGTAACAAATATTACTTTTGTAGTTTCTATTCAAAATACTAATGTAGCTAATACTTTGGTTATGATTGCAACTGCACCAATGTTATCAGCTATTCTTGGAGCAATATTTTTAAAAGAGCCTCCTGATAAAAAAACATGGATCTCAATAATAATTACCTTTTTAGCAATACTGTATATTTTTTTCGACTCTTTAAAATTAGGTAATTTTTTTGGAGATATTCTTGGGTTCATAACAGCAGTTGGTTTAGCAGTAGGTGCTGTTACTATTCGATCAGCAAAATCTAAAAATTTAGTTCCTGCAGCTGTTGTTGGTAAATTATTTGTAGCCACATTTGCTTTATTTTTTATTGAAAGTTTTGTTCTTGTTGACAGAGATATGCTTATCGTTCCATTGATGTGTATCCTATGTGTTGCCATTCCTTTTGTATTGGTAACCATAGCTCCTAGGTTTATACCTGCGGCTGAAGTCAATTTATTTTTTTTATTGGAGACTATTATTGGTCCAATATGGGTTTGGTTAATTATTAAAGAACAACCAAGTATGGAAACTCTCCAAGGAGGTGTGCTTATAATAGCTACCATCGCAATACACTCTTTTTTGAAATTGAGAAAATCTTAAGCTTGTCACAATTAAGACTTGATTTAATATTACATCGCAAATAATTAACTCAGTTTTATGAATAAAGTATTAAAAAATTCTTGGGCGTTATTTTTAGGAATGGGATTCCTTATGATGGCTTATGGTTTCCAAGGATCACTTCTTGGAGTGAGGGCTGTTCAAGAGGAATTTAGTTTAACATCAACCGGATTTATGATGTCTGGATACTTTGTTGGTTATTTTATTGGTGCGGCTACTATTCCAAACATAATTTCTAGAGTCGGTCACATAAGAGTTTTTGCTGCATTCGCATCCTTAGCATCATTGGTTATTTTAGTTCACTCAATATTGATAAATCCGTTCATTTGGTTTTTATTAAGAGTATTAACTGGAATAAGTATGGTTTGCATATATACAGTTGCAGAAAGTTGGTTAAACGATAGATCAAGTAACAAAAATAGAGGAAGTGTGCTTTCGGTCTATATGGTCGTGCTTTATGGAGCAATGGGAATTGGTATGTTTTTACTTAATTTTAGTAGTCCTAAGAATTTTCAACCCTTTATTTTAATCTCAGTAATTACATCAGCTGCATTAATACCTATTTTATTAACAAAAAAAAAACCACCGACATTCAAAAGAATTAAAGCCATGAGTTTAAAAAATCTTTATGAAGCATCTCCTTTTGGAATGGTAAGTTCTTTTTTTTATGGAACAATTCAATCAGCTCTTTTCACATTGTTGGCAGTTTACGCAACATCAATGAATTTTACAATTTTAGAAATATCTATTGTTACATTTCTTTTAGCTATTTCAGGAGCAATATCTCAATTTCCTGTTGGAAAAATATCTGATATTTATGATAGAAGAAAAGTAATAATAGTCTCTACTTTTGGTGCAGCGTTCTTTGCAATTATGGCAATTATTGTTTCAAGACAAATGTATTTACCAGATGGTCTAGCCACAAGTAAGACTTGGTTTTATATATTTCTTATTCTCTTTTCTTTTTGTAGTTTACCCATGTTCTCTTTAATTTTGGCTCATACTAATGACTATATTCCAAAAGAAAAATTTGTCGCTGCTGGTGCAGGTCTTCAATTCGTATTTGGTTTAGGGGCAATGAGTGGTCCTTTTTTGTGCTCAATTTTCATGGATTTAGTTGGCTCAAATGGTTTTTTTGTTTTTTTATTTATCTTTCACGCTGTAATTGGAATTTTTGGTATACATAGAATGAAAATAAGACCAACTGTAGATAATCCTGACTCTCAATTCGTCGCTATGCCCCAAACAATAACTCCTGCAGGTATTGAACTTAACCCAACAACTGCACCGATTGAGGAACCTGAAAAAACTTTTGAGGAAAAAATTTAATTTTTTTTTATAAATTATCGCTTTCAGGTTGTAACCCAATTTAATCATTTATAGAGGAAAAAAATGTAAATTTTTATTGAATAATTGAAATTTCTTTAGTGAAATAAAAATATATAAAAATGGCACATAAAAAAAGAAAAAAAACTAAGACAAAAAAAAATAATCTAGGAATAGCTAAAATTGTTAGCAGTGCATTTTCTAATTATAAAAAAAATAAAGAATTAAACAAAATTAAAGCTATAAAATTACAAAAACTTGAAGAAAAAAATTCAATTTTAAAAGAACGAAAAGAATTAAAAATCTGGGAAGAAAGACTTGTTAAAGAAAGTAATAAAATTAAACTCAATGAAGAAGAATTAATACATAAAGAAAAGGAACTTAAATTAAGAGAAGAAAAACAAAAAATAGAAGTTGATAGGTTAATTAAAAAAGATGAAGATTTAATTACATATGTTAAAGAACTTAGGGAAAAAGAAAAAAAACTTAAACTTAGAGAAGAAGAGCAAAATAGAAAAGATATTGATTTAAAAGTTAGAGAAGAAGACCAAAAACAAAAGGAATTGAAAGAACAAAGACGTAAAAATAGAGAGCAAAAGGTTTTAAAAGAAGAGGAAGATAAGAAAAAAGCGCAAGAATACTTAAAAATTAAAGAATGGGAAGAAAAATTTGATAGAGAGCAAAAACTTAAGGAACAAGAAGAAATAAGAAGAGAGCAAAGACTTATTCAGAAAGAGATGGAAAAAAAATCGAGATTTGAAGATATTGAAGCAAAAAAAAATAATCCATCTACTGGTTTAGAGGGTTTTGATGTAAATAAGTCCAAAGAAAACTAAAATCTAATCAAATATTTTAATTATATCTCCTACTTTTATATTTGATGTCGATAAAATTTGACATCTCAGGCCACCTCTTTTAAGAAATTCTTTAAGAATATTTTTCTGACTTAACATCTCTGTTAAATGCTTACACGGTCTACATAAATCAATTCCTTTAACTTCAACTTTTCCTATTTGAAATTTTTTGCCAACTAAATCATTTAGATTAATTCCCTCAGTAATGATGTTTCTTCTAAAATCTAAATAGGAAATATTTAAACCATACTTTAAATTATAATAATTAATATTTTCTGACTCAATTAATGATAATTGGCAATAAGGATCATTATTACTTTTAAAATGTCTATCACCAATAATGCCTTGATTAGCTAAAACTTCTATTGAGTCCACTTCCTCAATTTTTTTGTTATTTTTACTTGTAATTCCAATTTTCAGAACTTTTGACATAATTTGCTATTTATAAATAACATTATAATATTTCTAAAAAAATACAAAAACTAAAGTTATCTTAAATAATATGAAAATTAAAAATTCTTTTTCCATAACTCAAGAAGAAGGAATAAAATATTCGAAAAAAAGTGGTGACAAAAATAAAATTCATATTAATTCAAATTATGGCTACAATTCAATCTTTGGATGTAATATTTGTCATGGAACTCTGGTAATTTTATATTTTTTAAAAAAAATAAAATTTAAATATAAAAAAAATTTTTATATATATTTTAATTTTAGACATCCTTTTTTTTACGAAAAAAAAATTTTTATAAAAAAGAAAATAAATAAAAAAGATATTAAATATAAACTAATTCAAGATAATAAAGAAAAGGCAGAAATTATTTTAAGTTTTTCTAATAAATACCAACATAATGTAAAACAAATCAAATCAAATAATAACTTCCTTAAAAAAATTTTTATTAAAAAAAGTGAAATCGAAGTTATTCTTAATACATTGAGCATGTATGTCGGCAATATCTATCCTGGTGAAAATTCTTTAATATCTAAAATAAAAATTTTTCATAGCTTTAATAAAGAAAATAAAAAAAAAAATATAATAAATATTCACTCTAAAATTTTAAACAAGGGGTTTCCTATAGTAAGCAATTATTTAAGATTTAACTCTTATGAAATAAATTTTGAAACTATACTGAGACCTGCTGTAAAAAATAAAAAAATAAATATTCCAAAATATTTAAGAAAAATCGTAAACAAGGTGGATAACAATGTCTTAATTATTGGGGGAAGCCAAGGTATTGGAAAATATATATTTGATATTTACAAATATAATAAAAAAATAACTAAAATTATTACATATAATAAGAATATTATAAATTATAAATCTCCTAAAACGATAATTAAAAAAATTGATATTTTAAAAGATCAAAAAAAAATCAGCGAATTAATTAGAAAATACTCGCCTCTAAAAATTTACTACTTTCCAACTAGTAAGATCTATTTTGATAATAAATTAGCCAAAAATACAATAAATGGTTACAAAAAAATCTTTATAAATTTACCTTTAAATATCTTAAAAAAAAATAAAAGAGAAAAAATTATATTTTTTTATCCATCTACAACTAATATCGAACTGAATAAAGACTCAATATATTCAAAAATAAAACTCATTGCAGAACAAAAAATAAAAATGATGTGTAAAAAATTTAAAATTAAATATCATATTTACAGATTTCCAGCAATTTACTCTAGACAGAGTGTATCGTTGATAAACCCAAATCCAATCAACTTGATTGATCACATCAACCAAAATAAAAATATCATAAAGATATTATTTTAAAAGTGAGTCAAATTTATTATTTTTATAAACAATATGAACAAAGAAAATGCAAGTAAACTCTGGAAAATTATTCAGGAAGCTGGCGATTATCTAAAAGGACAATTACCAGATCATCCGAATCATCCAAAAGGTAGAAATCCATATGCTCATGTTGCATTGTGTGTAAAAGAAAAATTTAATGCAACTTATAAAAATATTCCTGATGAAAAATTAGATGAAGTAATTAACTTTATAGAATTTTTAAAACATCATCCAAATTAAAGTATTTGTTTCGGAAAATAATCTTTCAACTCACCTTCTCTATAAACGTCTGCAGTACAACAGTGAAGACCTCCTCCAAATGCATAAGCATCCCTTAAATCAACTGGAATAACCTCCATACCAAGTTTATCAAGTTGTTCTGCTTGGTAATTTTCACTTTTTTCAACACAAACTGTTTTTGGATCTAAAACCAAAACATTCATTGAAAGCCAAACAGAAGAATAACAAAGTGGTGGTGGTTCATTATGCGCTGGTTGAGCTGCATCAAGTATTTGCCATCCATTGTTTTCAAACAGTTTTTTTTGTTCTTTTGGAAGTTTTCTTTGAGGATTATTGATAATTAATCCTTCTTTAATTGGTGTAAAAGTTGCATCTATGTGTATAGGATAAGGGTCACCTGGAAAATTAACAGCATGAACTCTATGATCTTTGAAGTGTCTTTTTAACCAATCAATACCTTTTAAATTTGTTGTGAAACCATGTTGAACCACTAGATCTTTTCCAAATCTCAATACATCGGCTGCATCAAACAACGGCTCTTCTTCAGTTGTTACAAAAAACTTATCTTCAGTCCATTTGAGTCTTTTTTGAATTCCAATTTTATCTGATAAATAATCTTTTCTATAATCAACATCCGTAAGTCTTGGTTTAGGAGCTGACTCATGCCTCATATTTTTATCATTATTATAATATTTTTTCAAAAGAGGTCGATAACATAGATATTCAAACCATCTACATCTATAACTCATTGTTGCTTCTAAAATTTCATTTCCAACTGTCAATAAAACATCTCTAGGTGGCATGCAGCCAAACATTGTTTTTGACTCCCAATCTGGAGTCGAGGTTTTTTGATTAAAGTTTATTGGTGTTGGCCTGTCTACCTTTATACCCTTTTTAATTAGCATGTTTGAAAAATCATCTAAAAGTTGATTGGCTTTATCAACACTATCTTTGGTTCTAGGACCAAACTGGCCCCTCATATCAGAATCTTCTGGAACTTTAGCATCTAATGCCGGCTCTGGTGCCGGTATACATGTTCCATCAGCTCTACCAACAATTACATGTTTTAACGGATCCCATTCGTTCCAACTATTTACTATCGTGCTTTTATCCATAAAATTTAATTTTTAATTATATTATTCTCTGGGCCAAAAGGAAATTTTGTAATATTTTCGACACCCTCTTTGCCTATTACTAAAATATCGTGCTCTCTATATCCGCCTGCGCCCGGTTTACCCTCTGGAATTAAAATCATTGGTTCCATTGAAATAACCATATTTTCTTCAAGCACGGTATCTATATCCTCTCGTAATTCTAATCCAGCCTCTCTTCCATAAAAATGCGAAAGAACACCAAAAGAATGTCCGTAACCAAATGTTCTATATTGCAAATAACCAAGTTCAGCAAACATATCATTTAATTCTTTACATATTTCAGAACATTTAACACCAGGTTTAATAAGCTCTAAACCTCTTTTGTGCACCTTTACATTGGCTTCCCAAGCTTTCAATGAGTCATCGTCAGCGTAGTCTAAAAACAAAGTTCTTTCTAAAGCTGTATAATATCCCGAGATCATAGGAAAAGTGTTCAAAGATAATATATCTCCTTTGATTAATTTTCTATTTGTTTTAGGATTGTGTGCTCCATCAGTGTTAATCCCAGATTGAAACCAAACCCATGTATCCATGTATTCAGAATCTGGATAAGTTTTTACAATCTCTCTTTCCATTGCATCTCTTCCTGAAATAGCTATTTCAATTTCAGTATTATTTTCTCTAATATGCTTTATTATTTCATAGCCTCCTAAGTCAGCAATTCTCGCTCCATTTTTAATTAATTCTATTTCCTCGTTAGATTTAATCATTCTAAGTTTCATTAATTCTTTTGAAATATCTGTAAAGACAGAAAAAGGAAAAATGGAACCAATTTTTTCTCTAACTTCTAAAGTTACATGGTCATTCTCTATTCCAATTTTTTTAGTTTGTTCATCTCTTCCAACAATAGATACTATGGCTTTTAAAAAATTGTCTCTTTTCCAATCTGTATAAATAATGTTTTCACAATGTGATCTTCGCCAAGGTTGAGAGGCGTCAATGTTTGCTGAAATAGTTGAAATTTTTTTTTTTGTTATAACACATCCATAAGGTCTTCCAAATGAGCAATAAATAAAACCAGTGTAATAAGCAATATTATGCATTGAAGTAAGAATAATCATATCTAAATTACTCTTTTCCATAACAGATCTTAAATTAATAACTCTTCTCTCATACTCATTTTTTGAAAAAGGAAGTTTGACTTTTTCACCATTTTTTAATTTAAAAAAATCAGGTCGTTCCATAAATTTGAACTAATTTAATGCTATATATCTTTTATTCCATCTCATTATGAGGCTATAGTATATAAGTGAAACAAAAAGAAAGAATCCACCAACAATTGTGTTTGTTGATGGAATTTCATTTATTCCAAGTATTGGCAACCAAACCCAAAAAATTCCACCAATTACCTCTGTTAATGATAATAATGTCAATTCAGCGGCTGGAATAACTTTTGAGCCAATAGAATATAAAATTAAACCTAAGCACACTAATGTGCCATGTAATGAAAACATTGAACTATTATAACTTGAGGAAAAAAAAGTTTGTTTAGTGATTAAAATCACGATTGTAGCAAATACGAAACAAAATAACCCTGCTATTGCCACTGTAGTAAATTTGGGTGTTTCTTTTCTCCATCTAAGTGAAACAGAAAAAACAGAAAAACCTATTGACGAAGTAATACCAAAAAGAAAACCTAATAATGAATTTTTTTCTGTATTACCGAAAGCCATAATTATTATACCTACAGTCGCTAAAAAAATTGATATCCAAACGTTTACTGAAATTTTTTCTTTTAAAAATAAATAAGCTAATATTGCTGTAAAAAATGGCATTGCCGCTAAGCATAGTAAAGTTACTGCAGCAGTTGTGTTTGTAATCGAATAAATAAATGTGATCATGGCAATACCAAGACCACAACCACCTATTATACCCGACCTTCCAACTTTTTTATAATTTTTATAAAAATTCATTCCTTCTTCAAAATACAAATATAGATTTAAGATAATAAATATTGTTAGTCCGCGACCAAAAATATATTGCCATGGAACCATGGAAGGATTGTCCATATATCTAACAACTAACGGACCAAAAGACCATAGAATACCAGCAAACAAAACTACTGGTATAGCTATTTTTTCATTTTTAAGTTCAATCATTACAGAATTATTAATTCTTATTCATTTCAACTACAACAAAAATTAGAACCTTTATGAAAAATTTTTATTTGATTGATTTGGAAAAAAACAATCAACAATTTCCCCTTTTTTAAATTTTTCTTTGCCCGAAGGTAATAAGACCCAAATATTTGATTGAATAAAAGACTTAATCCTAAATGATTCCTGACCCTTCAGTATTTGTACCTTTAATTTACCATTCTTAGTTGTGCTCAATTTACTTTTAACAAACCGAGTAAAATTCTTTTTTTTTATAAATTCATTTTTTAATGATGCTTTAATTGACATTTCCTCTTTTATACCAAGTAAATTTCTTAAATATGGATATACAAAAAATCTGAAGCATGCTGCAGAAGAAATTGGATTTCCTGGTAAGCCAAAAATAGCTTTGGATTTTCCTTTTATCTTTGCAAACAAAATAGGTTTTCCTGGTCTGATAGCTACACTTTTAAAATAATTAGATAATTGAAAATTATTTACAATACTTGGCACAAAATCAAATTTTCCAGCTGACACAGCACCAGAGGTAATAATTATATCAATTTTTGATTTAAGCATTTTATTTATATGCGATCTAAATAAATTTCTTTGATTGTCTCTTAAAACTCCACCATCTTTAAAATTAAATAAAAAATTTTGGCTCAAAGAATTTATATAATTGCAATTTGAGTTTCTTACTTCCCAATCTAAAATCTTATCTTTATTAGTAATTTCATTACCAGTTGAAAAAAATAAAATATTTGGTTTTTTTTTAACTTTTATCTTTTTTATACCTAATGTTTTTAATGCCAATATATGATTAGATTGTAAAATTGTTCCTTTGGGAATCAGTAAATCTCCTTTTTTATAATCAGATCCTTTGAACCTTACATGATCAAATTTTGAAACTTTTTTGTTTAAAAGAATATACCTTGCTTTTATTTTATTTGGATGAAAATTTATTTGTTCAATCGGAATAATTGTATCAAAAAATTTGGGTATTAACGCACCTGTCATTATCTCAACTGTTTCAAACTTTTTAATTTTTTTTTTTATTGGCTTATCTCCTGCAGCAATTGAACCAACTATCTTGAACTTTTGATAAATCTTATTGTTAAATTTATTCGTATCTTTAGATCTAATTGCATAACCATCAAATGATGCATTGTTAGCTGATGGATAATTTGAATAAGTATATATATTAGTTGAACTTACTCTATTTAAGCTTTCTGATGAATTTATATTTTCGTCATTTATTTCAATTTTATTATCTTTAAGTATCTTTAATGCTTGGCTATAAGATTTCATTTTTATATTATATAAGCAAGTATAAATAATTAAATGGATTTAGAAATATTAAATATAGCTTCAGATAATGATAATAATAGGGATATTAAGAATCATACACATTTTTCCAAATTAAAAAATCCATTATGTGGAGATGAAATTTTGATTAAATTAATTATTAAGGACGAAAAAATAGTTGATTTTGGGTACCAAGGTAAATCATGTGTTTATTGCCAAGCGTCAGCAAGTTTATTGTCAAAAATTTCAATTAATAATAAAAAAAAAAAGTTAAATGAGTTATGTGATGATGCAAAATCATTTTTTGATGGAAATCCAGGAATAATTGAAAAAAAATGGCTATTTTTGAAAAAATTATTTAAAAAAAATAATATTTCAAGAAAAGAATGTTTGTTATTACCTTTTAAGTCACTAAAAAAAATTGTATCAAATTAAAGATATGGGAAATATTAAACAATCAATTTTAGCAGGTTCATTCTCTATTATCACAATAGGAATTTTAACATTATTAACTTACAAAACAGAATTTGGAATATTCTTGATTGCATCATTTGGTTCATCAATGGTTTTACTTTATGGTTATCCAGAAAGTCCTTTCGCTCAGCCAAAAAATGTTTTTTTTGGACATCTAGTGACTGCAATTGTTGGTTTAATAGTTTTGCACTTTATCCCACTGCCTCTTTTTATTACAGTTCCTATAGCTGTAGGTTTTGGGGTTGGTTTAATGATTTTATTTAATGTTACTCACCCTCCAGCTGGAGGAAATCCCATTATAGTCATAGTTGGTAGTGTATCATTCGATTATTTGCTCAGCCCTATAATAACAGGCTCTATAATTATTATTATATCCGCAATAATTATAAACAGATTTATTTTAAAAAAATCTTATCCAAATCAAAAATAATTTGTTTGCTAGGGGCCTTAAAATAAGGTTAGATGCCTCAAATAAATATTTTAATATACAGGAGAATAAATGAAAATATTATGCATACTATATGATGATCCAAAAGGTGGAATGCCAAAATCATATGCACTTTCTGAATTACCTAAAATTGAAAAATACCCAGATGGAATGACTTTACCTTCACCAAAAGGTAGAGACTATACTCCAGGACAATTACTAGGCTGTGTGTCTGGTGAACTTGGTTTAAGAAAATTTCTAGAAAGTAATGGACATGAATTAGTCGTTACAAATAGTAAAGATGGAGATGGATGTGAGGCTGACAAACATATTGTTGATGCTGACATCGTTATATCTCAACCATTCTTTCCTTATTATTTAACAAAAGAACGAATTGCAAAAGCTAAAAACCTTAAAATGGCAATTACAGCAGGTATTGGTTCAGACCATGTCGATTTACAAGCTGCAATGGATAATAAAATTGATGTTGTAGAAGTAACTTATTGTAATTCTAGATCTGTAGCTGAACACATTGTTATGATGATTGTTTCAATGGTAAGAGATTATCATAATCAACACAGAATTGTTAATGAAGGTGGTTGGAATATTGCTGATGCTGTACAGAGATCATATGATGTTGAAGGTATGCATATTGGAACTGTTGCAGCAGGTAGAATTGGTTTGGATGCATTAAGAAAGATGAAACCTTTTGATGTTCATTTGCATTACTTTGATAGACATAAACTGCCTGATGCTGTTGAAAAAGAACTTAATCTTACATTTCATGAATCTGTAGAGTCAATGGTAAAAGTCTGTGATGTAGTGACTATTAATTGTCCTCTTCATCCTGAAACAGAGAACTTGTTTGATGATGAAATGATAAGCAAAATGAAAAAAGGAGCTTATATAGTTAATACTGCAAGGGGGAAAATCTGTAATCGTGAGGCAATCGCAAAAGCGTTAAAAAGCGGTCAATTAAGTGGTTATGCAGGAGATGTTTGGTTTCCTCAACCGGCGCCTAATGATCATGTATGGAGAAGTATGCCAAATCATGGAATGACACCTCATACATCAGGAACATCGTTGACAGCTCAAGCAAGATACGCTGATGGTGTTAGAGAAATATTAGAATGTTTCTTTGAAGGCAAAGAGATCAGAAATCAATATTTAATAGTTAAAGATGGTCAATTAGCTGGTATGGGTGCCCACTCGTACAGTAAAGGTTCTGCAACTGGTGGTTCAGAAGAAGCAGCTAAATATAAGAAAAAATAAATTTAAAATTTAAAAAAAAGCGGTTTATATTGTTATAAATCGCTTTTTTTTATGAATAAAATCAATTGGAATTTCGAAAATACTTACTTTAATCTATCGAAATCTTTCAAGGAAGATATTAAACCTATTCCTGTAAAAAATCCTGAATTAATTTTACTTAATAACGAATTGGCATCATCATTAAATCTGGATTTTTCAAAAATAAGTAATAAAGAATTATCAAAAATTTTTTCTGGAAATTCATTACCAGAAGGAAGTAATTCTATCGCTCAAGCTTATGCAGGTCATCAGTTTGGGCACTTTACAATGCTTGGTGATGGAAGGGCAATTCTTATTGGTGAACATACAACTAAATCTAATAAAAAATTTGATATTCAATTTAAAGGCTCGGGCAAAACAGCATTTTCAAGAAATGGTGATGGTCGTGCAGCCCTAGGTCCCATGTTAAGAGAATATATAATAAGTGAAGCTATGAATGGTTTAAACATTCCCACTACTCGAAGTTTGGCAGTAGTAAAAACTGGGGAAAATATTCAAAGAGAGACCTCTTTACAGGGTGCAATACTCACTCGTGTTGCCTTAAGTCATATAAGAGTTGGTACTTTTCAATATATTGCAGCAAGACAAAAAGAAGATGAATTAAAAACTTTATTTAATTATACAATTAATAGACATTATCCTGAAATAAAAAATTCAAATAATCAAGCTTTAGATTTGTTAAATCTTTTAATAGACCGGCAATGTAATTTAGTTGTGAATTGGATGCGCGTTGGTTTTATTCATGGAGTAATGAATACTGACAATATGACAATCTCTGGGGAAACTATTGATTATGGTCCGTGTGCTTTTATGGATACCTATGATCCAAAGACTGTTTTCAGTTCAATTGATAAAATGGGAAGATACGCTTATTGTAATCAGCCTATTATTGCAAAATGGAACTTGTCAAGATTTGCAGAGTGTTTAATTCCACTAATTGATAAAGATCAGAATAAAGCTATAGAATTAGCTACTGAAGCAATAAATTCTTTTGAAAAAAACTATCAAGAAAAATGGCTTAATATGATGAGAGATAAACTTGGTTTATTTGGTAGTGAAGATGAAGATAAATCTTTAGTTTTAGATTTATTAACTTGGATGCATCAAAAAAAAATAGATTACACAAATACATTTTGTTACTTAATGAATTTTAAAATTCAAAATAGTAAAGATTTTAAAGATTTAGATTTTCAAAATTGGAAAATAAGATGGCAAAAAAGATTATCAAAAAATAATAATACACCAGAAAAATATTTAAAATTAATGAGGAGTGTGAATCCCCTTGTAATTCCAAGAAACCATATAGTTGAAGAAGTTTTAAATGAAGCTAATCAAGATAATCTTAAGCCTATTAAAAAACTTTTAAATATTCTTAAAAGCCCTTATGCTGAAAAAAAAAATATTTCTGAATATCAAATTTCCTCTCCATCAAGTGATAAATATCAAACTTTTTGTGGAACTTAGATAAATAAATTTTGCTTTAAAGGTTTTTCCAATTTTTGAAAGGAGTAACCAAATGTTCCATATTTTCAGTATTTTTAGCGGCGATAAATATATCTGCAGATAATGAAATTCTATCAATATTTTTGACATTTGGCTGAGTTTGATGTGAAGTTTTTGATGGAAAAATTACTATATCATCTTCTTTAGCATCAAACACTATTGCTCCACTATTAGCAACATTTCTTTTTTTTATGATTTGTTTTTTATTTGAGCTTGGTGACAAAAATAAACCAGGTAAAAATTCATTGTGTTTAGTTTCATCAACAAAAAGTAAATTTGCATCAGTTTCATTTTTTTTTAAATAATATGCAAAAGATAAATGTGATTGTAAATGTTTATGTAGTGCAATATTTTCTTTTTCTCTTGAGATTGTAGCCCAAGATCTTTGAATGAATATATCTAATTGATCATGATCTATTTCAAGAACATTTAGATATTCAATAATAGCTTTTTTAACAGCAATAAAAAAATCGTCAAATATTGGGTTGTTGTGAATATACTCAAAACCTTGCGTATCTCCAGTCCATGCACTGGATTCATTTTTGTAATCAATATTTTTACTTTTTTTTTCCATTGCTAATATTTCTTCAATCATTTCTGATTTTTTTTCTTTTGTAAGATCGATTCTAGATTTAAAAATAGTAAGTGGAAAAAAATTTAAAACTTGCCCCATTATAGAACGTAAGGTTCTGGTCTTGCTTTTTTACCTAAAACTCTTTCTACAGCCATATTAGAAATATCTATCGACTGATAAGATCCTGTAGTAATTAATTCAGTTAATGCCCTACCAATGCCTGGTGCTTGCATTAATCCTCTGCCAGTAAATCCAGTTGCTAAATAAACATTTTCAAACTTTGGATGTTTTCCAACTACAGCATTGTTATCTAACTTATTACAGTCATAGTAACCTGCCCATCCACCTGTTAATTTGAGCTCTTCCATTGCTGGAATTCTTTTAGCAAGTGCAGGCCAAACCAGTTCTTCAAAATCATCCCACGCAGGCTCAAGATCTTTTGCATCAAATACTGATTTAGGTGATCCTGCTAAATATTCTTTTCCCTCTGGTCGCCAGTAAACTCCTGTTGTCAAATCTCCAGTTAAAGGCATTTCAGGAATGTGTTTCGGACATTTTACTCTAAACACAGTGTGTTTTTGAGGCTCAACAGGTATATCTTCTAAAAGTTCCTTAGTCCAACATCCTGCTGCAGAAATAATTGTTTTTGCTTTTATTTCTGATAAGGATTTTATTTCACCTTTTGTAAACTCAGCACCTAACTCTGTAGCTTTACTTTTTAAAGCACTATGAAACATAAAAGGATCAATCCAACCTTCGCTTTGATTATCTGTATATGTTGCAGTTTCTATTCCCTCATTATTTATATATGGAAAAAATTTACTTAATTCAGATCCTTTTATGTTTTTTGTTCCAGCATCACATGCTTTGTGATTTTCTAAAGCTTTATATTGTTCTTCTGCATGTTCTTGACCAAACATTAATAAGTATCCATTGGTAACCATACTTGCTGTTGGCTTTGGATTTTTTTTAGTTTTTAATAATTCAGGTATTTGAAATATAAATTCTCTGGCAAATTTACCAAGTAATATATTTTCTTTTTGAAAAAATTGTCTTCTAAAACCACCTAACGAAAGTGGGAAGGATGCTGTTTTATAGGTTGGATCTCTCTCAATTACTTTAACTTTTCTACCCTCTTTAGATAAAAAATAAGCTGTCGCAGCTCCAATTATTCCTCCACCAACTATTACAACATCATCCATTTAATTTAATATTAATAGTTTAAAGTTCAGAAATAGTGCATAGCAACACCAAAGTAAATAGGGAATCATTAAACAATAACTTACAAAATTGACACGTTTAAACCTTATAATAAGAACAGTTATCAAGGAAATTAAAATTATTAATATTAGAAATGCCAGAAATATTTGATGCAAACCAAAGAATACAATACTCCAAGTTGTATTAAAAATTATGTGAATAAAATAAATATTGACCGTATTCATATCTCGATTCTTGCTATTCCAAAAAAACCAAATTGCTAATGTCATCATTAAATATAATGTGGTCCAAACTGGAGCAAAAACCCAGTCAGGTGGATTAAAATTTGACTTAACAAGCTCTGAATACCAAGGTTCTTTAAAGCTTATTGTCACCATTCCACCAATAAATGATGCTGAATAAGTGATAATTAGGAATAGAAAAAATGATATAAATTTATTTTTTAACATATTAGTATTATACATCATTATTAAATGAATAAAAAAACTATTTGGATAACTGGTGGTAGTACGGGCATTGGTAAGGCTGTGGCAATTAAATTTGCTAGCAAAGGATGGAACGTTGCAATTTCAGCAAGAAGAGAAAATCTACTCAAAGAAATCTCAGATAGTAATGAAAATATTCATGGATTTCCATTAGATGTAACTGATAAATCAAAATGTAAAGAAGTTTTCAATCAAATAAAAAATAAATTCCAAAATGTTGATGTATGTTTTTTTTCTACAGGAACATGGAACCCAAAAAAAGAAAGGGATATTGATGTTGAGCAAATAGAGGATGTATTTAAAGTAAATTTTTTTGGGACTTTAAACACTATCAAGGCTGTAGAGGAATATTTTAAAAATAAAAAAGAAGGTATTATCACAATTGTTTCGTCAATAGCTGGTTACAGAGGGCTTCCGAATTCAACTGGTTATGGACCTTCAAAATCAGCATTGAATAATTTGGCTGAAAGTTTATTTTTTGATTTTAAAAGATCTAATGTCCGTATTTGTTTAGTGTCACCTGGGTTTATTAAAACCCCAATGACTGATAAAAATGATTTCAAAATGCCTTTTTTAAAAACCAGTGATTATGCAGCAGAAAAAATATACGATGGCTTAATAAATAAAAATGTATTTGAAATTCATTTTCCAAAATCTCTGACCATTATGCTTAAAATGTTGAGTTTCTTGCCTAGTAAAATTTATTTTACGCTGGTAGGTAAGATGACCAAATACCAAAAGAAAGACTAATCCTTAACAAATACAACAGTCAATTCAGCTACTTTAAAACCAAATTTAGTCATGGTTGCTTTATTGATAGCTACACGATCATCTTGTTTGAATATCCAATCATCAAAGGTAATTTTCATTTCTTTTCCTTTAACCGGAACTAAAAGGACGTATTCAAACTTAAATGCTGGGCCGTAAGAATAACCTTTTGCTTTTCCAACAACATCACCTGCTGTGCCTTCATAATTATTGTCATTAATTTTAGTTATTTGCCATTGTCTATTTTGAATTTCACCATCATCCCAATTAAATTTTTCATCAAGAATAAGTCGTTTGCCGTCCCATTTTCCATCTAAATCAGCAGAAAATTGTCTAATAACTTTACCAGATCTGTTTTGGAGCACACCCCATGCCTTTACATTTCCAGATAAATATTCTTCAATAATTAACCTTGGTTCTTTATTCTTAAAATCTTCTGGTTTCATAGCAGAATTATTTGAACAACTTGTAATTAAGAACAATGAAATTAGCAATAAAATTGACTTAATTATTTTTATATGTCGCATAAATTTCTCCGTTATTTTTATTTGTTTTGCATTGAAAATTGTATTAAATCAATATTTTTTGACTTAAATCCTGCCTCACAATAACATAAGTAAAATTCCCACATTCTTTTAAAAGTTAAATCAAAACCTTGATTTTTAATTAAATCCCATTTTTTTAAAAACTCATTTCTCCATAAAGCTAAAGTGTTTGCGTAATGATCTGCATAAGAAATATAAGAATTAATTGCTAAACCATTTTCAGATATATAACGATTAATGTTATTTTTATTTGGTAAAAAACCACCAGGAAAAATATATTTTTGAATAAAATCTTGTTTATTTTTATATCTATCAAACAACCTGTCATCTATAGTAATTGCTTGAATGGCAGTCTTTCCACCATCTGATAAATTATTTTTTATTGTTTTAAAATATCCTTCTAAATAATTTTGACCAACAGCCTCTATCATTTCTATTGAAGCAATTGAATTATATTTTCCTTGAAGATCTCTATAATCCTTAATTTCAATATTTACTTTTTCATTCAAACCACATTTAAAAATTCTTTCTTTTGCATATTCAAATTGCTTTTTTGATATTGTAATACAATCAAGTTTAACATCATATTTTTTACCTAAATATTCGGCAAAGCCTCCCCAACCACATCCTATTTCGAGAACTTTATCACCAATATTTGGTTTGATTAGATCAATTAATTTCTGATATTTATTATTTTGAGCCTCAGAAAGATTTTTTGATTTATCATCAAAAATAGCACTAGAGTAAGTGAGTGTGTCATCTAGCCAAAGAGAAAAAAAATCATTGCCTAAATCATAATGTTTGGCGATGTTTTCTTTACTTCTGTTTTTCGTATTCTTAATTATTTTGTTTTTAATAAAATTGATTATTGGAAAATCTAGAAGTCCTGAAAATTTATACATAACCTCTATGTTTCTCGCAGTTAATTCAATTAAATTTGATAAGTTGTCAGTTTCAAATTCCCCTCTCATATAACTTTCTGCAAATCCAATACTGCCACCTCTAATTAAATTATAATTAAAGTCTGATTTTTTGATTAAAATATTTGCATGTAATTTTTCATTAGGATTTCCAAACTTTAAAACTTTTCCGTCAAATGTAGTTAATTCAAGATGACCATAACTAATTTTATTGAGAAATTTAAAAACTAATTTATCTGCAGCATGATTTAAAAACATTAATTTTCCATGGTTAAATTATTTTTAATTTTAAACTTTTTCTTTATAAATTTAATTCCTTTAATCCACAATTTAAAGGCTTCAAAATGTATCGCTGTAATTATTTTAAATGTCATTAAAGGGTGTTTTAGATAGGAAACTATTAAATTTTTACTTGTCAATATAGATCTTTCACCATCCTGAGATGCGAAAAGAATTTTTCCTTCTTGATCATATTGATCTATTACAACAGATAACTTTTGTTTAGGATTTAATGTCTTAAAAAAATAATTACAATCCATTTCAATAAATGGTGAAACATGAAATTTTTTTGAACAATTATTTTGAACTAACTTGTTTTGTCCTTCTACTTTAAAAACATATGTGTGTTGTTCTCCAAATGTATTTTTTACCTCATATAAGATTGAAATTAAATTTTCATCATTATCGTATATAAAAAAAATACTTAAAGGATTAAAAACATATCCCAATATTCTTGGATAGCATAAAAGTTTTATCCTAATGTTTTCCGTAATTATTTTGTTGTTACTGAGATTTTTTTTTACCCAATTAACAAGAGATGATCCATCTCGTTCACCATGATCTTTTTCATAAAAACTAATAAGATTAAATTTATTTAAAGAAAAAAATTTTAATTTTTCATTAAGCTCATTAAGCTCAGATAGATCTATAAATAGTGAAAATACTTTATATTTAAAAAAATGTTTTTTTGGTTTAAATCTTTTGTGGATTACGTTTCCATTATATATACAAGAATTAATCATAAAGATTTTTTAGCATTTCAATAGATGATTTTATTCCATCTTCATGAAATCCATAACCAAAATAACTCCCACAAAAAAGTAAATCTTTTTGATTTTGTATTTTTACAAGCTCAGATTGAGCATCTAATGTTTTTTGATCATAATAAGGGTGTGTAAATTTTACCTTTCTTAATATTTTTTTTTCATCAATATTAAAATAAGGATTTAATGTTAAGAAAATATCTTCATCACACTTTAAGTTTTGTAATAAATTCAACCAATATGTGATTGAATTCTTTTCAAGATTCTTATCATCAATGGAAGAGTTCCAAGAAGACCAGGCTTTTTTATTTTTTGGCATAGCTCGCTTGTCGGTATGAACATAAGCTATATTTTCTCTATAACTAAAATTCGAAAGAACTTTTTTTTCATCATCAGTTGGGTTTTCAATTAAATTTAAAGCTTCATCAGCATGTGTTGCTAATATCACTTTATCATAATCAAAAAATTCATTTTCTCCACCATAGTACAAGTCTAGACCCGACGATTTTCTTTTAATTTTTTTAACTTTATAGTTTTTAAAGTGTTCACCACTTATTTGGGAAATTATTTTATTTACATAAGTTCTACTTCTATCAGAAACCGTATACCACTGTGGCCTATTCCTTAACTTAAATAAACCATGATTTTGGAAAAATTTTAAAAAAAAATTTATTGGCATCTTGCTCGCTTCATAAGGAGGCATAGACCAAATTGCAGATACCATTGGTATTATATGATAATTAATAAATGTTTTTGATAATCTATTAATTTTTAGATATTCGCCTAAAGTCATTTTTGCATTAGATGTGCTTACTTGATCACTTTTTTTATAGAATTTAATAATGTCAAAAAACATTTTTAAGAAATCAAAATTAAATAAATTCAATTTATTAGAAAAAATTCCACTCAATCCTTTGCCACAGTATTCAAAATTTGTATTATCTACTGAAACTGAAAAAGACATATTGCTTTTTTCAATTTGAATATTATTTTCGTTAAAAAAATTAATTAAATTTGGATAAGTTTGAAAATTAAAAACGATAAATCCAATATCTACTGAAATTTTTTTTTCATCAAAAAATAAATCTATAGTATAGGAATGTCCACCAAAATGATCCTCTCTCTCAAAAAGATCAACATGATGTTTTTTAGATAAATAATATGCAGCACTTAATCCAGAAATGCCTGACCCAACAATTGCAATTTTCATTAATCTTTATGCTGCATCTTCTTTAAACTCATCCATACTTGGGCAAGTACAAAATATATTTTTATCTCCATATACATTGTCAACTCTTGCAACAGGAGGCCAAAATTTATTTGCCTTAAGGAATTTAGCAGGATATGCAGCTTGCTGCCTTGAATATTTATGAATCCATTCATCTGAAGCTAGTTCAATATCGGTATGTGGTGCATTTTTAATTGGGTTATCAACTTTATCAAATTTGCCAGACTTGATCATTTCTATTTCTAATTTAATGTTTATCAAAGTATCACAAAATCTATCCAATTCAGATAAACTCTCACTTTCAGTTGGTTCAATCATCATTGTACCAGCAACTGGCCATGACATTGTAGGTGCATGAAATCCATAATCTATCAATCTTTTAGCTATGTCTTCTTCAGTGATTCCTGTTTCACTTTTAATTGATCTAATATCAATTATACATTCATGAGCCACATTTCCGTTTGAACCTTTATAAAGAATTGGATAATGGTCTTTAAGTCTATGAGCTATATAATTTGCATTAAGTATTGCAACTTGAGTAGCTAGTTTTAGACCTTGAGAACCCATCATTTTAATATACATCCAAGAAATTGATAAAATACTTGAGCTTCCCCAGGGTGCTGCTGAAACTGCTCCTATTCCTGTAGAAGGTCCACAATCTTTAACAACTGGATGATTGGGCAGATAAACTTGTAAATGTTTTTTACATGCAATTGGTCCCATTCCAGGCCCTCCTCCACCATGTGGAATACAGAATGTTTTGTGTAAGTTTATGTGACAAACATCTGGACCAAAATTTCCTGGTCTCGCTATACCAACAAGTGCATTTAAATTCGCTCCATCCATGTAAACTTGACCACCATGTTTATGTATTAATTCACATATGTCAGTAATTTTTTCTTCAAATACACCATGAGTAGATGGGTATGTGACCATTAATGCTCCGAGGTTATCAGAATGCATTTCTGCTTTTTTCTTTAAATCATCAAAATCAACATTTCCTTCTTTATCACAATTAACAACGACAACTTTCATGCCGACCATTTGTGCGCTAGCAGGATTTGTTCCGTGTGCTGAGCTTGGTATTAAACATATATTTCTATTTTGATCTCCTCTGTCTAGATGATATTTTCTAATTACCATTAGTCCTGCATATTCCCCTTGAGCACCTGCATTTGGCTGAAGTGAAACTCCAGAAAAACCAGTAATTGATCTTAGCCAATTTTTAAGATCAGTGAACATTGATCTATATCCTTCCATCTGCTCAATAGGCACAAAGGGATGAGGTTCAGCTAATTCTCTCCATGAAATAGGAATCATTTCTGCAGTTGCATTCAATTTCATAGTACATGAACCAAGTGCAATCATAGTTCTGTTAAGGGCTATATCCTTATCTTCTAACTTTTTAAGATATCTAAGCATTTCTGTCTCAGAATGATATGAATTAAAAACAGGGTGTTCTAAATATTTTGAAGTTCTTAATAAATTTTTTGGAAGATTGGGCAAGCTTACAGTAGGATCTTCTTTTTTTATTGATTCTGCTGCATTAAAAATTTTTAATAGTTGATTAACTCTATAAACATTTTTCTTTTCATCAAAAGAAACAGCTAGCATTTCAGAATTTACTTTTCTGATATTTACTTTCTGATCTAAGGCATTTTTATAGATTTGATCGGTTTTGTCTTTAGTGACTATTGTGACTGTATCAAAGAAATGATCTGAATAAATCTCATATCCCGATTGCTTTAATTTATCTGCAAAATTTTTCGCTAATTGAGAAACTCTTTCTGAAATTGTTCTAATTCCTTCTGGGCCGTGATAGACAGCATAAGCTGCTGACACAATTGCTAACAAAGCTTGAGCAGTACAAATATTACTTGTTGCTTTGTCTCTTCTTATATGTTGTTCTCTCGTTTGTAATGATAATCTATATGCTTTGTTGCCATGTCTATCAACAGAGACCCCCACAATTCTTCCTGGCATGGATCTTTTAAATTCATCTTTGGTTGCAAAGAAAGCTGCATGAGGTCCACCATAACCCATTGGAATTCCAAATCTTTGAGAACTTCCTACAGCTATATCTGCTCCTAGTTCTCTTGGTGTTTTTAACTTAGCTAGCGCTAATAAATCACAAGCTAATATTGCTTTACCATTTTTTTTATGAATTTTACTTATTGCTTCACCAGGATCTTTTATATCTCCTAATGTACCAGGATATTGCAATATACCACAAACCAAATCTTCTTTTAGTTGATCCAATACTTTATCTTCATCACCAACAAGTACTTTTAATCCCATTGGTTCTGCTCTTGTTTGAATTACATCAATTGTTTGTGGATGACAATTTTTTGAGACAAAAACTAAGTTACTTTCCATTTTGTTTAATCTATGACTTAATCCCATAGCTTCTGCCGCAGCTGTTCCTTCATCTAATAAAGATGCATTTGCAATATCCATTCCTGTGAAATCAACAATCATTTGTTGGAAATTAAGCAGCATTTCCAATCTTCCTTGGGCTACTTCAGGCTGATAAGGTGTATAAGAAGTATACCAACCTGGATTTTCTAAAATATTTCTCAAAATTACGTATGGTGTGTAAGTGCCGTAATAACCCATTCCTATGAAATTTGAATAAATTTGGTTTTTTTTTGAAATTGCTTTTAATTTCCTTAAAGCTTCATACTCTGAATTAGACTCACCAATATTTAATTCATCTTTCAGTCTTATCTTTTCAGGAACCGTGCTTTTAATTAAATCATCTAAAGATTTATAATTAAGTTGCTTAAGCATTTTATTTTGATCTTCATCTGATGAACCAATATGCCTTTTTAAAAAATCTTTTTGAGAATTGTGTAACATTAGCTAGCGCTCTCCTTTGCAAATTTATCATATTCTTCTTTATTCATAAGACTATCCATTTCAGACTGGTCTTTCATTTTAAGTTTAAAAAACCATGCTGAACCTTCTGGATCTTCATTGATTTTGGATGGATCATCAACAATTGCTTGATTTGTATCAACCACTTCTCCGCTAACTGGTGTATATACATCACTAGCAGCTTTTGTAGACTCTACTACCCCTGCTGTACCATCTTTTTCTACACTTGAACCTTTTTCTGGAAGTTCCGCAAACACTATATCACCTAACATTTCTGTTGCATGTTTTGTGATTCCAATAATGGCTACATCACCATCTAATTTAATCCACTCATGTTCTTTAGAATATTTTACTTCACTCATTTATTTGCTCCTTTCACATAGCTTTTTTTATAAAACGGTAATCCACAAATATTTGCTGGGTATTTTTTGCCCCTCACCTCTAAAAAAACTTTTGTATCTTTTTTAGAAAATTCATTTTCAACATAACCCATTGCAACTGGTCCATTTACACTTGGACCAAATGTTCCGCTCGTTATTTCGCCTATATGTGAGTCTGATTGATTAAATATCTTAGTTTTTTCTCTAGCAATCACTCTTCCTTCTGGTTTAATACCAACTCTAATTTTGCTAACACCATCATTAAGCTGCTTATTGATTGTATATGAACCAATAAAATTTCCCTTTGAAACTCTATCTTTTGAAATTGCCCATTTTAAATTAGCTTCTACTGGTGTTTTATCTTTATCAAGTTCATGGCCATATAAACATAAACCAGCTTCCAATCTAAGAGTATCTCTTGCACCTAAGCCAATTAATTTTGCTCCATTTTCAATTAATTTTTTTGTGAATTTATCTGCTTGATCATTTAATAAAGAAATTTCAAATCCATCTTCTCCCGTATAACCGGATCGTGTTACATAAATTTTTTGATCTTCAAATGTAAACCAATTCCCAGACATGAAAGATAAGCCTTCTACACCATTAACAATATCATCCAATATTTTTACTGATTTTGGTCCCTGAATTGCAATCAAAGATCTTTTTTCATCTAAAACCATTTTATATTTATTTTCCAATATTTCGCTTAAAATTTTAAAATCATTTTCTTTACATGCAGCGTTTAAAATAATTAAAAAACCTTTTTCAATTTTTGTTATAATTAAATCATCATAGATACCAGCATCATTATTCATTAAAAAACTATACTTTGAATGATTGAGTTTAAGCTCTTTTAAATTTAGTGGAAAAATTTTTTCTAAATCCACAATTAAATCGTCATCTCCATAAATAAATAATTGTCCCATATGAGAAACATCAAATATACCTGAGTGACTTCTAGTAAATTTATGCTCTTCAACTATACCTTCTGAATATTGGATAGGCATTAGATAACCTGCAAATTCTACAAATCTAGCTTTATTATCTTGATGTAATTTGTATAAAGATGTTTTTTTTGTTTCCATATTAACTCTAAATACCCATCTGTATATTTGCCTGAGAGTTTTGCTCCTTCGGCGAGAATTCAATCTCTTTCCAGAGTTAATATGCTACGGTCCTTTTTGCCTGAGAGATTCCTGGGTGGTTGCTCCTTCGGCGCTACGATATTTTGTAGTCTCTCCCGTATATGTATAATCTAATAAGTAGAGAGAGATGTCAATGAGAAATGGTTTTTTCATTTTTTTTTAAAAGTGTATAAAACTGTATTAAAACAGCCAAAAGAATTATAACTCCACCAATTAAACTAAATAATGAAGGTCTTTCGCTTACAAATAAAAAGGCCCATATAGGTCCAAGGACGGATTCTGACAGCATAATAATACCAACCATGGCTGAAGGGGTAGTTCTTGCACCAATAGTAATAAATATAAAACCAAATCCAATTTGAAAAAATCCAGCTAAGAAACCTAAAAAAATATCATGGTATGAAATCATAATTTTGGTGGAAAAAAAATATCCAATTAAACAACAACAAATCCCTGCAACAAATTGAGCTGGAACCATGTCAATAGATGGATACTTTCTTACAATTATAATTAATATTGCAAATGTTATAGGCATTGAAAATGCCGCCAAATTTCCTGTTAGTTCTCCTGGTGACAAAGAATTTCCCACCATTATTAAAACTCCTACCAAAGCTAATATAATTGAGAATAATGTAATTGAAGAAATCTTCTCCTTTAAAAAAAAATAGCCTAAAACTGCTAGAAATAAAATTTGCAAGGAAATAATGAAATTAGTATTAGCAACAGTTGTGCTATACATTGCTATTACATAACCACAAAAACCTAAAGATAAAATCACACCAGCTATAAATCCGGGAATTCCAGACAAATAGAATGAGTTAAATAATTTTTTTTTATAGGTAATTAATAAAAAAGTTAAAACAGTAATTGAAAAAAAAAATGATCGCCAAAATAAAATTTGCCATAAAGAGGCACCTTCAAAAGATTTTACAATTAAACCACCAAAACTTAAACTAACAGCTCCTAAAAAGACTAAAAAGGGACCAGGTACATTTTTAATTAAATTCATGAAATTTGAGAAATTAAATTTTGAGTTTCTAATTCATACAGTTTAAATAGAGTTTCTGCATCAGTTAATCCAACTTCTTTAAATTTTATTTTTGAGCCTGGTGGTAATTGTACTAATTTGTCATAGTCAGCACTTATCACAACTCCTATCTTTGGATATCCACCTATTGTGCCATGATCAGAAAGCATAATTATTGGATTTCCATCAGCTGGTACTTGTATAACACCTTTTATCAAACCCTCAGATTTTATGTTAGTATCAACAATATTTTCTATTTTGAGTCCTTCTAATCTCATTCCCATTCGATCAGATAACTTCGAGATAGTAAATTCTTTTTCTAAAAAAATTTTTTTTCCTTCATCTGAAAAATAATCAAAATTTGTTCCCTTAATTACTCTTATATTTTCAATTTTTGTATTTATATAATGCAACTTTTTACTACTTGAGTTTTTATTGATTTTTAAAAGGTTGATTTTCTGATTAGTTTCCAGTTTTTTTCCACCATTTGCACCTATATTTGCCTTAGTATTTATTGAACAACTTGACCATTGATATTTTAAATCAAATTCACCACTAACTGCTAAATAGCCATAAACAGATTTATTAGTTGAAATAATATTTAATTCATCACCGCTATCTAGTGAAAAAGTTTGATAACAATTACCACTAATTAAATCATCTTTTTTTTTGATAGTAAAATTAACATCACCAGTAATAGCAATATTAATTTTTTCTCCTTTATATTTTAATAATGGTCCTTGGTAAGCAAATTCTAACACTGGAAAACCAGGTTTATTTCCTACCAATCTATTTGCCAATAAATAATTTCTGTTGTCCATAGCACCACTAAATGGAATTCCAATGTGATAAAGATTTTTACGGCCTTCATCTTGAAAGGTTGTGTTGATCCCAGCTCTCAAAATTTTAAAATAGTTTTTATTCATTGTAATTTTGATATTGTTTTTTTTCTATTCTTTGAAATACCACTGTGTCTCCTGGGTTTATTAAATTTGGATCTTTTTCTTTTGTACTATCAAAAATGTTTAAAGGTGTATTTCCAATAATATTCCACCCACCTGGACTCTCGAAAGTATATATATTCGCAAATTGCTCTGTTAAACCAACAGAGCCTTTAGGCACTTTAACTCTTGGTGTTTCAAGACGTTGAGCTCTCATATTCTTATCGAGATCTCCAAGAAATGGCATACCTGCTATAAATCCTGTCATATAACAAAAAAATTCTTTATTAAAAAAATGTTCATAAATTTTTTCTCTATTCATTTTTAATTTTTCCTCTAATCTTTTTATATCAAGAGAAAAATTTTCATCAGTACATACTGGAATTTCAATTTTTTTACTTTTTAGTTTGTTGTTAGTATTAACATTTAGTTTTTCTATTAATTTTTTTATATTTTCATAATTTGTTTTTTTTAAATCAAAAGAAATTATCAACTTATTATAAGATGGCGTTAGATTAATAATTCCATCAATTTTTTCTTTTTGAATACTTTTAAAATATTTAATTACTTGGGTATTAATTTCTTTGTTTACTTCTGCGCCAAAGTCACAATACATGGCTGCGTCACCAAGATTTGATATATTTTTTATCATGCCATGTTATACTTAACTATTATAAGTATGGAAATTAATATAAATTGCGATTTAGGTGAAAAATCAAAACACCACTCTAATAAATATGATCCAGATTTATTAGAAATAGTAAATTCAGCAAATGTAGCCTGTGGTTATCATGCTGGTGATGAGGAGACAATGAGTCAAGTCATTAAAATTTCCAAAAAAAATGGTGTAAGTATAGGAGCACATCCATCATTTAATGATCCTGATAATTTTGGAAGAGAGAGAATAAATTTATCTTCCTCTGAAATAGAAAAGTTAATCGTAGAACAGTATGATATATTACAGAAAATTGCCTCACAACATGGAGAATCTGTATCTCACATAAAACCTCATGGAGCCCTTAATAATATGGCTTGTGAGGACATTGAATTGGCTACAACTTTGGCTAAAACTATAAAATCAATAAATAAAGATTTAATATATTTAGTTCCTACTGGATCCAAAATGCAAGAGGCTGCAAAGAAATTGGATATGAAAATTGCCTGTGAAATTTTTGCTGATAGAAATTATGAGGATAATGGCAATCTTGTATCTAGAAAAAAACCATATGCTTTAATAACTGACCCTGAGCTAGCAAAATTACATGTTCTTAAAATGGTGAAAACTCAGTCGCTTAATTGTCACAGTGGGAAACAAATACCTTGTGAAATAGATTCTGTATGCATACATGGAGATAATCTTAGTTCATTGGAAACAGCTAAATCTATAAGAAAAAATTTGGTTGAAAATGGCTTAGTACTAAAGACATTAAAAACTATGAAAAAATTTATTTAATTTATGAAAAAATTTATTTTAATCTTTTTCCTTTCTTTTGCTTTATCTCATAATGCATATGCCGCTGGATCTAGTGGCAATGATGAGGGTGGTGCAGTAAAATCACATTATGATCAAGCAGTAACATTAATTAAGTCTGCAAAAAAAAGTGATAAAAAAGGTAAAAAAGATAATGCCCAAAAAAAATATAAAAAGGCTTTTAAACTTTTGATAAAAGCAAATAAGAAAAATCCTAACAAACCAGACACCCTCAATTATTTAGGATTTACATCTAGAAAGCTTGGAGATTTTGAAAACGGTGAAAAATTTTATTTACAAGGTTTAGCAATAGACCCCAATCATATTGGTATTAATGAATATCTTGGTGAATTATATGTTGCCACAAACAGACATAATCTTGCAGTTGAAAGATTAGAGGTCTTAAAGGGTTGTGGATGTGAAGAGTATGATGATCTAAAAGCTATTATAGCTGGAGAAAAAGTTTCTAAATATTAATTAAGATTTTTAACCATTTGTTCAGGCATCCATAAAGCTATTTCTGGGAATATAACAACTAGAATTACAGCAAAAATCATTAATAAAAATAATGGAAAAGCACTTCTTGCAATATATCCCATATCTTTATTAGCCATACCTTGAAGAACAAATAAATTAAATCCCACAGGTGGAGTTATTTGAGCCATCTCGACTACAATTACCAAAAATATTCCAAACCAGATCATATCAAATCCAGCTTGCCTTATCATTGGTTCTATAATTGCCATTGTTAACACAACAGCTGATATTCCATCAAGAAACATTCCTAAAATGATATAAAAAATCATTAGAACAAAAATTAAAACATAGGGTGATAAATCCATATTTTGTATCCATATTGCTAAATTTCTAGGCAAACCTGTAAAGCCCATTGCTAAAGATAAAAATGTTGAACCTGCAAGAATGAAAGCAATCATACACGATGTTTTTGTTGCTCCTAATAATGATGATTTAAATGTCTCTAAATTTAGACTTTTTTGAAAATAGGATAATATTAAAGCTCCTACAACCCCAAGAGAGGCAGCCTCTGTTGCTGTTGCTATTCCAGTGTAAATTGATCCTATTACTGCTGAAATCAATATAATCACTGGTAAAAGTTGTTTAGATCTTTTTACTTTTTCTAAAAATGAATATTCTTCAAGAATTTTTGGCATATCTTTTTTATTAATTAATGACCAAATAATTACATAAAACATAAAAATTAGAGCAATCATTATACCCGGAATAATTCCTGCAATAAATAATTTAGCAATTGATTCTTGAACAGCAACTCCATAAATTATTAAAATTATAGATGGTGGAATTAATAAACCCAAAGTTCCAGATCCAGCTAAACTGCCGAGTAAAATTTTTTCTGGATAATTTCGTTTTCTTAATTCAGGAATAGACATTTTGCCTACCGTTGCAACAGTAGCTGCTGATGAGCCTGAAATAGCTGCAAATAACGCACAACCAACAACATTAACATGAATTAATCCACCTGGTAACTTTTGCATCCAGGGAGATAGACCTTTGAATAAATTTTCAGAGAGTTTAGTCCTAAACAATATTTCACCCATCCACACAAAAAGTGGTAATGCTGTTAAAGTCCATGAAGATGAAGTACCCCATATTGTTGTGGCCATTGCGTCGCCAACAGGCCTAGAAGTAAATAACATCATTCCAATAGCAGATACACCGATCATACTCAATGCAACCCAAATACCTGATCCTAAAAAAAATAATAAAACACTAATAAAAAAAATTGTTAAAAGAAATTCAGGCATTTATTTCTGCTTAATCTTTAAAATAAATTGATGAAAAACACTTATAGAGAAAATTAGAGATCCTATAGCTACACTAGTTTGTGGTATCCAAATTAAAATCTCGTCTGCACCTTCGCTTCTTTCTTGAAACTTGTAAGAAATAATCAACATTTTCATAAAATAAAAAGCTAAATAGCCTGAAAAAAAACTAGCAATAGTAAGACACCATATTTCAACAATTTTTTTTTTAAGCCCAGATAACTTTTCTAAAAAAAGAGTAATTCTAATATGACCACCCTCTACAAATGTAAAAGCCAAAGCAAAAAAAGATGCTGAAGCCATACAATAACCAGAATATTCCGCCAAACCTCTAATATAAAACCCAAATATTCTTGACGAGATACCAATTAATATAAAAACTGCTACAAAAATTAAAAATGTTGCAGCAATATATCCAGAAATTCTATAAAGTTTATTTAAATTCGTATTAATGGATTTAAACATAACGCGTGTTAAGGCCACTTAAAACTAAGTGGCCTTAAAAAAATTTAATTATTTGTAAGCTGATAAAACAGCATCTCCTCTTGATCCAGCCTTTTTAGACCACTCCTTAGCCATAGTCTCTCCAACTTTTTCAAAATGAGCTTGTAAAGATGAATTTACTTTGCCAACTATCATTCCGGCATCAGCTAAAGCTTTTTTATCTCCAACATTTCCTTGTTTTGATAATTGCCAACCTTTTCTTTCAGCTAAAGCTGCTTGTTTCATAACTAAATCTTGAGTCGCTTTATCTAGTTTATTCCAAGCATCTTTATTTACGATTATCATATTTTTTGGAAACCATGCAGCAATATCATAAAAATATTTTACTCCATTTTCCCAAATTTTAGAATTTTTTCCAGTAGTTGGTGATGTAATCATACTTTCTACAGCTCCTGTAGAAAATGCTTGGCTAATTTCTGCAGCTTCTATTTTGGTTGGGGCCATTCCTGTTAATTCAGCAATTCTTATTGTTGCAGAATTGTATGCTCTAAATTTTAAACCTTTTAAATCATTAACAGAATTAATTTCTTTTTTACTGTATAGACCTTGAGCTGGCCATGGTACAGCATATAAAAAAACTAAACCCTTTTCATCTAATCCTTTAACAATTTCAGCTTTTGATGCTTTGTATAATTTCATAGCATCAGAATATGATGTTGCTAAAAATGGTTGAGAATCTACTTCTAGCAAAGGATCTTCTTTACCTAAAGCTGACATAAATCTCTCACCAATCTGAGCCTGTCCAGTTCTTACTGCTCTAAAAATTTCTCCGCCTTTAAATAATGAACCACCCGGATGAGTGACAATTGTTAATTTTCCACCACTTTTTTCAGTTACATTTTTTGCAAACTCTGCCGCATTTGCAGAATGAAAATTTCCAGCTCCATAAGCTAAAGCCATATCCCATTTTTCTGCATTGGCGAAACTAATCGACAAAATTATTGAAACTAAAATAGTTAATAAATATTTAATAAACTTCATTTATCCTCCATTTTTTTAAACACATTTCATTATGTATTAAAAAAATTATCAATAAAAAAATAATACTACTTTTAATTGAATTTTAAGATAAATTTTATAATATACTCTCACTTTGTTAGAAGAAACGCTTATATTAATTCAAATTATTTTTATCGACATTATCTTAGCTGCAGATAATGCAATAATCATTGGTTTAATTGCTGCAAATTTTGCTCCAAAAAATAGAAAACAGATTATTTTATGGGGTGTTGCAGGTGCATTATTATTTAAAATTATTTTTGCAATATTCGCTACGTATTTATTTGAATTTTACTTTATTAAAATTTTAGGAGGATTACTTTTAATTTGGATTGTTAATGATTTAAGAAAAGATCTTTTTGAAATAAAGAAAGTTAAATCACCAACAACAAAATCAAAAGAACCTTCATATATTCAAAGTGTCTATAAAGTTTTATTTGCAGATATTACAATTAGCTTTGATAATGTTATTGGTGTTGTAGGTGCCGCAAAAGGAAATTTTAGTTTTATGATTTTTGGACTAGTTCTATCAGTAATTTTAACTGGAGCAATGGCTACATATCTTGCCAACTACATTCAAAAACATTTGTGGATAGCTTATGTTGGTTTAGGTTTCATTCTTCTAGTTGCTATACAACTGGTAATAGGAGGTTTGGTAGATTTGGAAATTTTATCAATTAACGAGCAATTTAAAAAATACTTCTAATAAGAATGTTTCTTTGTTGGATATTTTTTTGATCTTACTTCTAATGCAAATTTTTTCAAACCTGAATTAATATATTTTTTCAAATTTAAATATTTTTTAACAAACTTAATATTTGTTTCATTTAAACCAATTAGATCATCTGTAACAAGTACTTGGCCATCACAATTAACAGAGGAGCCAATTCCAATTGTTGGAATATCTAATTTCTCGGTTATTTCTTTTGCTATTGAAGTTTTTACGCATTCTAAAACAATTGCAAAGACTCCATTTTTTTGAAGAAGTAACGCATCATTTATTAGTTGCCTTATTTCTTTTATATTTTTTCCTTTTGACTTAAATTTTCCCTTAACAGATTGTGGTAGTAATCCAATATGACCCAATACTGGTATTTTATTTTTGATTAAAAATTTAATCTGTTTAATGATTTTTTTCCCACCCTCTAATTTTACCGCATCACACTTAGTTTCCTTTAATATTTTCTTAGCATTTTTAAAAGCAGATTTATTTGTATCATAAGTTTTGTAAGGCATATCAACAACCATCAAACTTTTTTTAATCCCCAATCTCACACTTTTAGAATGATTAATCATTTCCGTAAGTGTAACTTTTCTTGTAGAAGAATAATTGTATAAAACTGAACCGAGTGAATCTCCAACTAGTGTAATATCAACATGTTTATCTATTTCTTCAGCAAAGTTTTTTGAATAAGCTGTAAGACAAACAATTTTTGATTTATTTTTCTTATTAAGGATTTTTTGAATTTTTTTCATAATCAAACATCATTCAAGCTCAATTGTGCTTGGTGGCTTAGATGTAATATCGTAAACTACTCTATTTATCCCTCTTATGCTATTCACAATTTTATTTGAAATCATTTGGATAAATGATTTTTTAAAATCATAAAAGTCTGCTGTCATTCCATCTTCAGAGGTTATCGCTCTCAATAAACATATATATTCATAAGTTCTATTGTCACCCATTACACCAACAGTTTTTACTGGTAGTAAAGCTGCATATGCTTGCCAAATTTTATCATAAAGATCATTATCTTTTAGAGCTTGTATGAAATAATGATCAGCTTCTTTTAAAATTTCAATTTTCTCTTTTGTTATTATTCCAGGTATTCTTATAGCTAAACCTGGTCCTGGAAAGGGGTGTCTAAATGTGATTTCTTTACTTAAATTAAGCTCTAAGCCTAATTTTCTTACCTCATCTTTAAATAAAAATTTTAGTGGTTCAACTAACTTAAGTTTCATCTTTTTTGGCAATCCACCTACATTATGATGTGATTTTATTTTTGAAGTTTCGCTGCCAGTAACTGTTTTGCTCTCAATTATATCAGGATACAGAGTTCCTTGAGCTAAAAATTTGACATCTTTGATCTTTTTTGCGTAACGCTCAAAAATTTCTATAAATAGCCTTCCTATAATTTTTCTCTTTTTTTCTGGATTAGAAACATTTTTAAGTTCTTTTAAAAATTTTTTTTCAGCATTTACATAAATTAAATTAATTTTTAGTTTTTTTTTAAAAGTATTAATGACTTGTTTTTCCTCGTTTTTTCTTAAAAATCCTGTGTTAACAAATATACAATACAATTTTTTACCAACAGCTTTACTTAATAGTTGAGCAACAACACTACTATCAACACCGCCAGATAATGCACAAAGAACTTTGTTTTTTTGAACTTGATTTCTAACTTTTTTTATTAATTGGACTTTTTGATTTTTAACAGTCCAATTTTTTTTTACTTTGCAAATTAAAAAAATAAAATTGCTAATGATTATTTTACCATTTTCAGTATGTGTGACTTCTGGATGAAATTGTACTCCATAAAACTTTTTTGATTTATTCTCAATTATTGCAAATTTTGAATTTTGACTTGATGCTATAGTTTTAAAATTTTTTGGTAGTTTTGAAACTTGGTCAGCGTGACTCATCCAAACTTTTATAGAATTTTTTTTTTTAAAAATTTTTTTAATTAAAATACTTTCTTTAATTTTAAAAAGATTTACGAGTCCAAATTCTCTATGTTTTGATTGCTTAATTCTTCCTCCATTTAATTTTGAAAGAATTTGATGTCCAAAACAAATACCCAAAATTGGTATTCCTTTTTTAATTATCTTTTTATCAAATGAATATCTTTTGATTTCGTAAACATTTAATGGACCACCAGATAATATTATTCCTTTTGTGTGACTATCGATATTATTATTTTTTATTTGTTTATGACTTATTATTTCTGAAAAAACTCCAAGTTCCCTAATTCTTCTTGCTATTAGTTGCGTGAATTGGGAACCAAAATCTATTATTAAGATTTTGTTAAAACTTAAATCAAGACTCATTATTTTTTGGTTCTATATTTGCCAAAGAGTCTAAAATTTTTTTATTTTCTTCGCATAAATTTTTACAAATATCACTAAATTTTTTAGATAGATCTTTTACTTTTGAATAATTAGATTTCTCTAGCCCAATTTTCATTAGCATTAAAATAGCATCTTCATTATTTGGTTCTATTAATAATGTGGTGTTTAAATTTTTTTCTTCTTTTTTTTGATCCTCTTGATGATTATAAATTTTAGCTAAATATAAATATGAATTAGCATCTTTAGGGTTAAAAACAATATTTCTTTCGAACATAAATTTTGCATCTTCATATTTTTTATCTTGATATAATTCAAAACCTTTCTTAAAAAAATTTTCACTACCAAAAGCATTTGTAAAAAAACTTATAAGAAAGTAGATAGTTGTGAAAAGTTTTATTATTCTAGTCATTAAAGTTTAATTCTCATTTTTAATTATATCCACATTATGAACCATACTCTCATAAAATCCAGCCTTAGTAATTTTGATAAATTTTGGTTTTTTTCTTAAATATTTAATTTGATTTGAACCAAGATATCCCATTGATGATCTTAAACCACCTATTAATTTGAAAATTACATCATCTATTTTTCCTTTATATCTAGAAAGGCCTTCAACACCTTCTGGTACATACTTTGATATATCTTTTTGTTTTGACTGAAAATATCTGTCTGCAGACCCCTTATTCATTGCTCCTACAGATCCCATTCCTCTAAAACTTTTAAACAATTCACCATTTTTTTTTATCAATTTACCTGGTGCTTCATCTGTGCCAGCAAATAATGAACCTATCATTACCGCATCTGCGCCTGCGGCAAAAGCTTTAGCTAAATCTCCAGAATATTTTATACCACCATCAGATATTAATTTAACATTTTTTACTCCTAATCCATTTCTAACATTTAAAATTGCACTAAGTTGAGGAACTCCAATACCAGCTACCAATCTAGTTGTACAAATTGATCCTGGTCCTATTCCAACTTTTATGATGTCAACTCCTAAATTATATAAAAATTTGGCTGCCTCGGCTGTAGCAATATTTCCCGCACAAAGAGCTGTTCTTTTATTTTTTTTCTTTTTAATAAATCTAATTATTTCAGAAACTTTTTTGGTATGTCCATGAGCGGTATCAACTACAATCATATCTAAATTTTCTTTTAAAACTGCTTCTGCTCTTTCAAATTCATTAGGCCCAGCACCTACAGCAGCACCAACAATTAATTTTTTGTTTTTTACTTTTTTTATTTCCTTTATTTGTTTTTTTATATCTAAATTTCTATGAATTACTCCGATACCTCCAGCTTTTGCCATCGCAATTGCCATTTTACTTTCTGTTACTGTATCCATAGCAGAAGACATTAATGGAATTTTAAGTTTTAAAAAATTAGTTAATACGATACTTGTATCAACCTCTGAAGGTAATATCTTTGAGTATTTTGGTTCTAGGGTAACATCGTCAAAGGTAAGTGCTTCTTTTATAGAAATCATAATCTTTTATATACGATTCCTTTTTATTTAAAAGACCCTATCTAATTTTTTTACAAATTATAAAACTTTCTTTAGAATCTTTTCGACTTGATTGAGGTTTAAAAACCTTTACTTCTTTAAAAATTTTTTTTCCAAGTGCGACAATTTCATTAAATGAGCTGCCCATAAAAATTTTTGATATAAAAAATCCATTTGAAAAAAGAATATCTTTTGAATAAATCATAGCTTCTTTACATAATTCACCAGTTTGGATTGAATCAAGATCTTTTATTCCCGTAGTATTTACGGCCATGTCTGACATGACTACATCTAAACCTTTAATGAAATAATCTTTTATTTTTTTTTGAATATTTTGATTTGTAAAATCTCCTTTAATTTGAATTGTATTTTTAATATTCTCCATGTCATTTAAATCTACAGATATTAGCTTACCATTTTTAATAACTTTTGATGCATATTGTGACCAACTTCCTGGAGCTGCACCTATATCTAAAATAAACATTCCCTCTTTAAAAATTTTAAATTTTTTATCTATTTCTATTAATTTATAGACTGATCTTGCTCTGTAACCATCAATCTTTGATTGCCTAACATAAATATCTCTTCGTTGTTTATTAATCCAATTTTTTGAAATTTTATTTTTTTTCAATTAATTATTATATCTTAAACTTTTTAAGATTTTTTTACCGCTCAAGGTTTCAATTTCAATTTTAATACTTTTGTCAACTCTCATATCTTTGCCCTCTTTCCAAATTCCAGCTGCAAGATGCATAATTCCAATTTTATAATTTGGCAAATATGGTTCGACAAAAATATTTCTACTCTCATCATATTTTGGAAGTAAATTGCTAGTGATCCAATTAAAACTTAAAGGCAAAAACTCAGTTTCTAAATTATTAATATAAACTGCCATATTAATTGCCAGACCTTCTGAACCAAAAATATTTCCAGCTTTAAGTGTTTGTTCTAAATTTTTTTGCCAAATTTTCCATCCAGGTGAATTTTTATGAAGAGAAAATACACCAATATTTATATGCGGAGCAAATGCTAATTTTCTAGCCTTATCATAAGGTATTTTTGATTTGACTGCGTGTTTGAAATTTTGTGACTTAATTATTGCTAATTTACCAAATAACCAATTTACCTTAGATGTAATTTTATATCCTGGACCAATTGTTTGGGTGATACCTAGCCTTCCATTGTCACAAGCTTTAAAATAATGCTCAATACAATCCCAATCGTTAACCCAAGCATCACAATCTATCCATAAATATTTTTCATAATTAGGAAAGTATTTTGGCAAAAATGCTCTGGAGACTTGGCTCTTTAACCATTCTTGATCTTTGACTTTATAGCCAGGAACTTCTATGTCCCATTCTGCAGATTTTATCTCATCTATTTTATTTGAAATTTTTTTTTTTTGTTCTTCTGTTAATCCAGCATCTAAAATACAAATGGCAACGCTTTCACTTTCATGAAACTTTTTTATAGAATCAATTAATTCCTCTAGTAATGGAAAATAGTTAGCATCAGCTAAAGATACAATTACATTTTTTTTCATTAAAGTTCGTCTTCAAGGTCATCATCCTCTTGAATTTTGTCATTTTCATGATTTTTTTTAATCTTTTGGTAATGGATAAAACTAATTGGTAATAAAAATAAATATATTATTGAACTAATTGCAATAACATTAAATGTATAAATAAGCAAAAGTCCAAAAAATAAGACGATGCTGAATAACAAAAATATAGTTGTTTTTCTCGGTATTACAATTTTTTTAAAAGAATAACTTGGAAATTTGCTAATCAATAAAAAAGAAGTCACAATAAAAAATGATGGAACAATTAAATCATAATTTAATTTTACTAAATTAAATCCACTTAAGCTAATAATTAAAGGTGTTAAAACTAAAATTGCCCCAGCTGGTGATGGAACTCCTTCAAAAAAATTGTCTTTCCAGGATGGTTCTTGATTTGAATTAATATTAAACCTAGCTAATCTTAAAGCTACACAAATCACATAAATTAAACAAAGTAACCAACCGAACCTTCCTAAGGAGTTTAACTTCCAAAAATACATAATAAAGGCTGGAGCAACTCCAAAACTTATCATATCTGTGAGTGAGTCTAATTCTTTACCTACCTTAGATGTTCCTTTAATTAGTCTGGCAATTCTGCCATCTAATCCATCAATTAATGCTGCAAAAATTATTGCTATAATTGCGAATTCAAATCTTTCATCTAAAGCAAATCTAATTGAAGTTAGTCCAATACATACACCAATCAAAGTAAGCATATTGGGCAAAATAATTCTTGCACTTTTTTTATCAGTTACAATTTTGAAATTTTTTTTTTGAGGTTCCATTATTTTTTAGCTAATAAAGTTTCCCCAGCAATAGCTGTTTGGCCGATCTTGACTAAAGGTTCAAAGTTTTCATAATAAACATCAGCTCTACTTCCAAATCTTATCATTCCTATTCGGTCGCCTTGGTTTAATTCTTGGTCTTTATTTGACTCACAAACAATTCTACGAGCAACTAAGCCAGCTATTTGCACAACTATAATATTATTATTTTGTTGATCTTTTATTTTATAATAATTTCTCTCGTTATCTTCGCTTGCTTTATCCAATGAAGCATTTAAAAATTTTCCTGGCTTATACAAAATTTCTTCAACTTTTCCTTTACATGGACTTCTATTTACATGGCAGTCAAAAACATTCATAAAAATACTAATCTTCTTAAAACTCTTATTTTCTAGCCCAAGTTCTTTTGGACCACTTGTCTCTTCAACTTTAATAATTTCTCCATCGGCAGGACTAACAAGGTAATTGTCATCATTAATAATTATTCTTTCTGGATCTCTAAAGAAATAATAAACCCAAATAGTTAAAACTAAGCCTACTAATCCTAAGAAGTTGCTAAAAGTATAAAAAATTATAGTTATTAAGCCTGCAATAATCAAAAATTTATAACCTTCAGCGTGTATCTTCGGAAATATTTTATTAAACATATTCTTCCATTTGATAATTTGTCATTAATATGTATATAAAATCGCGAAATTCAATTAATAAGATTAAATAATAATAAGTGAGCAAAATTACCGTAAAAAACCCAGTCGTTGAGTTGGATGGTGACGAAATGACCAGAATAATTTGGGAATTTATCAAAAAAAAATTAATTCTTCCCTATCTAGATCTTGGTATCGAATACTACGATTTAGGAATGAAAAATAGAGATAATACTGATGATCAAGTTACAATTGACTCAGCTAATGCTATTAAAAAAATTGGAGTGGGTATTAAATGTGCAACAATTACTCCTGATGAATCGCGTGTAGAGGAATTTAAATTAAAAAAAATGTGGAGATCTCCCAACGGAACTATAAGAAATATTATTGGTGGTACAGTTTTTAGAGAACCAATACTTTGTTCAAATATACCAAAATTAGTTCCTTCGTGGTCAGATCCTGTGGTAATTGGAAGACATGCATTCGGAGATCAGTATAGAGCAACAGATTTTAAAGTACCAGGGAAAGGTATAATGGAAATAAAATGGACTTCTGAAGATGGTAAAAAAGAAATTAAACATGAGGTTTTTAATTTTTCAGGACCAGGCGTAGCTCTTTCAATGTATAATTTAGATAAATCTATTGAGGATTTTGCCAGATCTTGTTTCAGTTATGGATTAATTAAAAAGTGGCCAGTTTATCTTTCTACTAAAAATACTATTCTTAAAAAATATGATGGAAGATTTAAAGATATTTTTGAAGATATATTTAATAAAGAATTTAAGAAAAAATTTGAAGAGTCAAACATAACCTATGAGCATAGATTAATTGATGATATGGTTGCTTGTGCAATGAAATGGAGTGGAAAATATATTTGGGCGTGTAAAAATTATGATGGAGATGTTCAATCGGATACTATGGCTCAAGGTTATGGATCATTAGGTTTAATGACTAGTACTTTATTAACACCTGATGGAAAAATAATGGAAGCAGAAGCTGCCCATGGAACTGTGACTAGACATTATAGAATGCATCAACAGGGTAAAGAAACATCTACAAACCCGATAGCCTCAATTTTTGCCTGGACAAGAGGGTTGGCTCATAGAGGAAAATTAGATGGAAATAATGAGCTTATAAAATTTTCAAATGTTATTGAAAAAGTTTGTATTGAGTGTGTAGAAAGTGGATCTATGACTAAAGATCTTGCAATATTAGTTGGTCCTTCAAGTAAATATTTAACAACTAATCAGTTTTTAGATGTAATAGATCAAAATTTGAAAAAGAAATTAAATTAAAGACTTAATTTTTTCAAATGCTTTATCAATTTTACTCTTATCTTGACCCCCTGCTTGAGCAAAATCTTTTCTGCCACCACCGCCTTTGCCACCAATAATTTCTGAACCTAATTTTACAAATTTTACAGCATCATATTTATTGACTAACTTTTTAGTAATTCCAATTGCCAGACCAACCTTGTCTTCACTGCTTGCAAAAACTATTACAATACCATCGCCTAATTCTTTTTTACCATTATCCACTAATTTTCTTAAATCTTTTGGAGGTAAATCTTGTACTTTTTGAAATCTAACTTTAATATTATTAATCTTTTCGTCTTTAATTATATTTTTTGTTTTATCTTGAAGAACTAAACTAACATTAAGTTGTTCTAGTTGTCTTGTAAGATTTTTTATGATTTCTTTAAGATCTTTGTTATCAACGTTTGGTTTACCTCCAAGTTTAATAATTTGAGATGACAGTCCTTTAATAATTTCTTCATCTTTTTGAGCAGATAAAGTTGATAATTTTTCTTTATTCTTAATAAAATCCTCAAGCTGTTTATCTCTAAGAGCTTCAACTCTTCTAACACCTGCAGCAATAGATGATTGGCTCACAATTTTAAATTTTCCAATTTCACCCGTATTTTTAACATGCGTTCCTCCACACAATTCTGTAGAAAAATAAGCTGCTTTTTCTTTACCCATAGATACAACACGAACTTCTTCTCCGTATTTTTCTCCAAAGAAAGCAAGTGCGCCTTTTTCTATGGCTGCTTTTGGTGTCATAATTCTTGTTGTTACTTCTGAACTATTTGAAACAAATTCGTTAACTAATTTATCAATAGTCTCTAACTCTTCATTAGTAATTGGTTTCATGTGACTAAAGTCAAATCTTAACCTGTCTGGAGCAACTAATGATCCTTTTTGCATAACATGTTTGCCTAAGGTTCTTCTCAATGATTCATGGAGTAAGTGTGTAGCAGAATGATAAGCTTTTAAATTATCTCTTCTCTCCACATCTATTTTCATTTCTATTACGTCATTGATTTTTATTTCTCCAGTTTTCACAGATCCGTAATGAACAAACAAGTCTCCAAGTTTTTTTTGCGTATCCTCTACCTCAAAAACAGAGTTACCAGAAACGATTTTTCCTTTATCTCCAAGTTGCCCTCCAGATTCTCCATAAAATGGGGTTTGATTTGTAATGATCATTCCCTCTTCACCAGTAGATAGAGATTTTGTCTCTTTGTTGTTTTTAATTAGATTTAATACAACGCCTCCAGATTGATTAGATTCATAGCCTAAAAATTCTGTTGGGCCAGTTTTATCCTTTACTGAAAACCAAATTGCTTCTTCAGAACTATCTCCAGAACCTTTCCAGTTCTTTTTTGCAAGTTCTTTACTTTTTTTCATCAATTCATCGAATTTCTTATGATCAACCTTCAATGATTTATTTTTTAAAATGTCCTCTGTAAGATCTAATGGAAAACCGTAAGTGTCATATAATTTGAATGCCACATCGCCAGGTAAAACTTTGTCTATTTTTGAAATTTCATCATTTAAAATTTTTATACCTCTATCAAGTAAAACTAAAAATTTTTCTTCCTCCATTCTTAAAGTTTCTTTAATTAAAGACTGTGACCTCTCAAGCTCTGGATAATTACCTGACATTTCATTTTTTAATGAGTCAAAAATTTTGTAAAAAATTGGTTCCTTGGATCCTAACAGATGAGAGTGTCTCATTCCCCTTCTCATAATTCTTCTTAAGACATACCCACGGCCTTCATTTGAAGGTAGAACACCTTCCGCTAAAAGAAACGAACTTGCTCTTAAGTGATCAGCAATCACCCTAAAACTTGATATATTATTTTCTGCTTGTTTGACTTTTGTTGCCTCAGATATTGAACTTATTAATTTCTTAAAATGATCGGTTTGATAATTATCGTGAGTACCTTGTAAAAGAGCTGCAATTCTCTCTAATCCCATGCCTGTATCAACAGATGGTTTGGGTAAATCTATTCTTCTATCTTTTGAAACCTGCTCATACTGCATAAAGACTAAATTCCAAATTTCAATAAAACGATCTCCATCTTGGTCTTTCGTGCCTGGCAATCCACCTTTTAAATGATCACCATGATCATAAAATATTTCTGAGCAAGGACCGCAGGGACCAGTTTCACCCATCGACCAAAAGTTGTCTGATGTTGCAATTCTAATTATTCTATCATCATTAAATCCTGCTATTTTCTTCCAGAAATTAAAAGCTTCTTCATCTTCGTGAAAAACGGTTACATAAAGCCTATTTTTATCTAAACTAAAATCTTTGGTGATTAAATTCCATGCAAGTTCAATACCTCTTTCTTTAAAGTAGTCTCCAAAAGAAAAATTTCCCAACATTTCAAAAAAAGTGTGGTGTCTTGGTGTATAACCAACATTTTCTAAGTCATTATGTTTCCCACCTGCTCTAACACATTTTTGTGAAGTAGTAGCCCTTTGATAATCTCTTTTTTCAAGACCAGTGAATACATTTTTAAATTGAACCATTCCAGAATTGGCAAACATTAATGTTGGATCATTATTTGGGACTAAATTGCTAGACTCAACAATCTTATGATCATTTTTCTCAAAGTATTTAAGGAATGTATTTCTTATCTCATTTAATGATTTGTCCGCCATATTTTTAAAATACAGCTTTTTTTTTCTATGTCTAGATAACGATAAGGGGGAAAGGCGCTTATAATAAGCGCCTTTATAATTTAAAGATGACCTTTAATTTTAGTTCTTTTTAGGAGAAGTAGCTTCTTTATTAGCTTCTTCTTTTTCAGCTACTTTCTTCTCTTTTTCAATCTTTTCAGGACTTAATGGATTTCCCTCAATTTTTTTTGAAATCACACCTGCTTTTTCCCTAATTGCCATTTCAATTTCTGCAGCAACTTGTGGATTTTGAGCTAAATAGACTTTAGCATTTTCTCTACCTTGTCCTATTTTCTCTCCTTTGTAAGCGTACCATGCTCCTGATTTTTCAATAATATCGGCCTTAGCTCCTAGATCTACTAACTCACCCATTTTGCTAATTCCTTTTCCATACATTAAATCAAACTCAACAACTTTGAATGGTGGTGCAACTTTATTCTTAACTACTTTCACTCTTGTAGAGTTACCAATAATTTCATCTTTATCTTTTATGGCACCAATTCTTCTAATGTCCATTCTTACAGATGAATAAAACTTAAGTGCATTTCCACCTGATGTTGTTTCAGGACTTCCAAACATAACTCCAATTTTCATTCTGATTTGGTTAATGAAAATCATCATTGTGTTTGTATTTGAAATTGAACCAGTTAATTTTCTTAAAGCCTGACTCATTAAACGTGATTGAAGACCAACATGATGATCGCCCATCTCACCTTCAATTTCAGCTTTTGGAGTTAGAGCTGCAACAGAGTCAATTACGATAACTGAAATAGAGCCTGATTTTACTAGCGTATCAGCGATTTCTAAAGCTTGCTCACCAGCATCTGGTTGTGAAATTAAAAGCTCTTCAGTATTTACTCCTAGTTTTTTTGCATAAACTGGGTCTAAAGCATGTTCTGCATCAACGAATGCACAAATTCCACCGGCCTTTTGAGCTTCAGCAACAACTTGTAAAGCTAATGTTGTTTTTCCAGAAGACTCTGGGCCATAAACTTCTATAATCCTTCCTTTAGGTAATCCACCTATTCCTAAAGCCAAATCTAAGCTTAATGAACCTGTAGATATCGACTCGATATCCATAGCTCTTTTTTCGCCAAGCTTCATTACTGAACCTTTACCGAAATTATCAGTAATTTGGCTAATAGCAGCTTCTAAAGCCTTATTTTTCTCTTTGTTGTCCAATTCTTGATCTTTTGTAGATTTCACTACTTTTAAGTTATTTTTAGTCATTTTTACCTCTTTTTTTAATTTTTTTAGTACTCGAATCGTAAAATAAATGTACACATTTTGTTCTCATTAGCAAGAATAATTTATTAAAGCTAAAAAAAACCCAAATTACCTAATTTTTAGATATTCACTATTAAGCAAACCAATTGATTTTAAAAGGTTAAACTGAGAGAGAACATAGTTTCTCTCAGAATCAGCAAGAGAAATTTGGGCATTTAATAATAAAGAATTAGACTGAATTACCTCCAATGTTGTTCGGTCAGATCCACTATTATATTCAGCTACTATTCCCTCATTTGCTATTTCTGCTGCATTTACTTGTGCTCTAACAGAATTTAGTAGACTTTTATTTGATTGATAGTTCGACCAAGCACTAGCTACATCAGTTTGATTTTTTGTGACCATATTTTCAAGTAATAAATTTTTTTGCAATTCTAAACTTTGATTTTTTTTTAAGGATGCAATATTCTTTCCACCTGAAAAAAATGGCCAAGTAATTGTTGCTTTAAGAGTATCTTTTTCTCTTTCATCATAAGTGGCATTTAAATCATTAGTTTTAGATCTATCAAATGATAATGTGGCGGATGGTGCTAAATCAGCTTTTGCACTTGTTGTATCTTTTTTTGATTGTTCATATTCTAATTGAGCTATTAATAAGTCTGGATTATTTCTTTTAGAAATTTCGATTGCAGAATTTAATCCATTAGGTAATTCCACTTCTATTATAGATGATTTATCCAATAATTCTGGATCTCCTAATTTTCCAATTACATTTTCATAATTTAGTTTGCTGGTCAAAAAATCATTTTCAGCTTGTATCAATTTTGCTTGAGCACCTGCCAATGAAGACTCTGATTGAGCAACATCTGAAAGTGATATATTTCCTCTTTCAAGCCTAATTCTATCTGTTTCAACTTGACGATCTAATAAATTTACATTGGATCTATTAATCTTAAGTTTTTCACTAGCTGAAACTAATCCTGTATAAGCCTGAATTGATTTATATAAAATATCTTGTTCTTTTTTAAGAAGTTTTGTTTTAGCTAAATTTATTCCAATTTTACTTTTTGCTAATTCTGCACCTCTGCTAAAATCTATAAGTGTTTGTGTGATTGTAATCGATTTGACCGTTGGATCTACATTGGTTATTGATGCATTAGATCCATCACGATTAGTTAACTTATCAGTTTCCTCTTCGCTTTGACTACCACTTAAAGTTACCGTTGGAAGATAAGAACTTTTTGAAATATTTAATTCTTGTTCTGAAATATTTAAACTTTCTCTTTCTGCATTAAGTTCTGGATTATTCTTATAAGATTTTTTTAACGCGCTTATAAACGTCTCAGCATTCACATAAGTAGATAAAAGTAAATTACTTACAATTATTAAAAAAAAAATTTTCATTTATTTTTATATACAGTAGATTTAATTTGATGGTTACTATTTAAATTTAATATAATTGAAGCATATTTAGGTGTGTATCTAAACATATTTTGTGTAATTCTTTGATACGTCTGCATAAAGCTTAGCACATCCCCTTTGCTCATAATTTTTGTGTTTGAATTTTTTTTACTTTTAACCCAAAGTTTTCTCTCTTGCTTTAATCTCCATTTTTGTAACAAACTAAAATTTTTTGCTTTTAGATAAATCAAACAATTTAATTGTGAATATAAGTTTTTATATTTTGATTTTAATTGATGGTTTACATATTTTCTCCAAACCTGTTTTTGATCTTGTGCTTTTTCCATCGAATTAATTGTTTTTTTTAGAGTATTGTTTTTTTCTGATTTTGCACCAACACACCATCCCTCAAAAATAATTACATCAGGTCTCTTCTTTAAATCGTACCATTTTTTTTTATTAAACCTATCGTCAATAGCTTTATTAAACGTTGGTAATTTTAATCTTCTGAATTTCTTACTTTTTGACTTTTTAAAGAAATTTAACATCATATTTATATCGTGTGTTCCAGGAACTCCTCTTGTTAAAAGCATAGGATGAACTTTTTTTGATAAATTTATTCGTTCTTTTCTTGTCTTATAAAAGTCATCTATTGAAATCCTAAAAACGTTTAATCTAAAGTATTTAGTTAAGATAATTCTGATTAAAGAGCTAATTGTAGTTTTTCCTGTGCCTTGACCACCTGCTAAACCTACAAAATAAGGTCTTTTCTTTTCAGCTTTTTTGCTGATCCAGAAACATAATGGAATTAAGAAAGACTTAATCATTCTTTCTTTATTTTTGAATTTATCAGCTTTTGTTTCTTGAGACTTAATAAAATTTAAACAATCTTTTTTTACCTTACCAAAACATAAACTAAATTGTTGCATGAAATTATTTTTTATCTAATGGATGATTTTGACCATCATTTACTGGAACTTCTTTCATATCAAAAGTATTTATTTCATCAATACACCCAACATTAAATCCTGTCATTGCTGGATTAATTCTTGGATTATGATGTGTGTAAATTCCACAATCGGAACAAAAGTAATGTTTGGCTACTTTTGAATGAAATTGATAAAGTTTTAATTTGTCTTCACCTTTAACAATTTTAAAATCTTCATTTTTTACCATCGACATAATTGCTCCTTTTCTTTTACATATAGAACAATTACACTTTATTACTTTAGCTAAATCTCCCTCTAAATTAATTTCTGCTTCAACTGCTCCACAATGGCAAATAAGTTTTTTCATTTATAAATCTATTCTATACATTACTTCGTTTCTTTTTAACATTGGTAAAGTAAATGGTGAATTGTAAGATGCTCTAATTGGGGGGCTTAGAATTTTAATATTATCTCTTTTAAGATGTTTTTCTAACATTTCTTTATTTTTTAAAAAGTTTTGATCTGAAGATCTACCAGAATATTTAATTACAGCATAGTATCCACTTTCTATTGTTAAAATCTTTATTTCTGAATTGGATGGTTTTGGTGCATTATCTTTGTTAAATTTTGAAGGTAGATAAAATTGCATTGTCATATTCCCATTTTTATTCTCTTGAGTAACAGGAACTGTCATCTTAATTTCTTTTTTTTCCTGATTATTTCCTGAAATATAATTAAATAGTTTTCTAAAACCATTACCCTTTATAGAATTTGTTTCAATGACTAAACGATCAGAATATTTTCTTATTTCATATTCTTTATTTTCTTTTATCACCTCGTAATTTGCTTCCTCGTATGCCATAGCCTGAAAACTTAAAGTTAATATTGAAACTAAAATTATTAAAATTTTTTTCATTTATATTTAAATTAAACTATCTCTGGTTGAAGTTATCCACAAGCACACAAAATGTAGTTTTGATGTTCACGTTTTGATTCACTTTTGATTCAATTACGGACTCAAAATACAACCTCTTGCATGCATTGTATAAATGAGCTATAAATTAGAACAAAACAAGAACATGAAACTAACTATTCCTTATTATCTACATAAAGCTGGTGCTGGTTTCCCATCACCTGCCACTGATTATATCGAAGAAGATATCGATCTAAACATGCATTTAATCAAAAATGTTCCAGCTACTTTTATTATCAGAGTTCAGGGTAAATCCATGGTTGATGTTGGGATTAATGATGGAGACTTATTGGTTGTCGATAAAAGTTTAAAACCAAAAAATTTTTCAACGGTTATTGCAAATGTTCATGATGAGCTTGTTGTTAAAACTTTAGTTCAAGAAAGAGATAAGAAATTTCTAACATCAGGATCTAAAGATTTTTCTAATAGAATTTTAATCAATGAAGAAGAAGATATTTTTATTTGGGGGGTTGTGACTTATGTCATCCATTCTACGTACTAAAAAAATAGGCTTAGTTGATTGTAATTCTTTCTATGTTTCTTGTGAGAGATTATTTAATCCAAAAATAAGAAAAAAACCAGTTGTGGTTTTATCAAATAATGATGGCTGTATTATTTCTAGATCTAACGAAGCAAAGGCTTTAGGAATTAAAATGGGTGAACCTTACTTTAAAGGAAAAGATATCATTATCAAAAATAAAGTTGAAGTTTTTTCATCAAATTATTCTTTATATGGAGATTTATCTAGAAGAGTAATGAGAACTCTTAAAAGATTTAATACAGAAATAGAAGTCTATTCGATAGATGAGGCATTTATAGATTTATCTAATTTCCCAGACTCTGAAGTTGAAAAAGTTGGAAAAGAAATTAGAGAAACAGTTTTACAGTGGACTGGTATTCCAACTAGTATTGGAATCGCTAAAACAAAAACTTTGAGTAAAATTGCAAATCATATTGCAAAGAAAAAACAGTCAGGTGTTACTAGTTTAATTGGTATAGAAAATTTAGATCCAATTTTAGAAAAAGTCGAAATTAATGATGTATGGGGTGTGGGTAGACAACTCACTAAGTTTTATCAAAAAAACGGAATTTATAATGCAAAGCAACTTAAAAATAAATCCAATACATGGATTAAAAAGTGCTCTAATGTTTTAAGTTCTAGAACTGCAATGGAACTTAGAGGAATTCCTTGTATAAATTTAGAAACTACACAAACAAAAAGAAAAAGTTGTGTTGTCTCAAGATCATTTGGAAAGAGAATTGAAAAATTTCAAGAATTAAAAGAAGCAGTTGCAAACTATTGTTTAAATGCATCTGAAAAAATTAGATCAGAGTCTTTAGTTGCAAAAGCAATTACGGTGTTTGTCAGAACTAGTCCTTTTCAAAGAGACTATGGTTATTATTCAAATGCAAAGACAATTGATTTTCCAATCGCAACAAATAATAGTATTGAGACTGTTAAAACTGCGATTTTAATTTTAGAAAGCATTTTCAAAAATGGATATCGATATCAGAAAGCAGGTGTCATGCTTACAGGACTACGTAACGATGATGGTAGAAAAAATTTATTTTCATCAGAAAAAGATGAAAAAATAAAAACCTTAATGCAATCAATTGATAATACTAACTATAGATATGGAAGATCAACTTTAAGTCTTGCGAGCGCAGGTGTTCATAAAAAATGGAATATGCGAAGACAATACTCTTCTAAAATAGATACTGCTGATTTTTATTGTTTACCAACAATAAGAGCTACTTAGTAAAATGACAGTTTGCTTCGACTACTGTCCAAGAAGCTGAACCAAAAGGTCTATTACCAATATTTAGATAATGTTGAACTAAATCCCACTGATAACTATTAAGTTTACTTTTATCTTGAGACCATTCTTTTAATCTTTGTACATTTTCATGATCAGGAAATCTTGAAACATAGGCATATAACCATCCCCAATTACTACTTGATCGACTATTGAGGTCTTGTTTTTTATAATTTTTTGCAGGTCCTGGATGCTTCATGCTTTTTGCGTATTCGAAAACAATTTCATTATTTTCAGTAAAATCTATAAAAAATTTAACAATGTTGTGATAATTTTTTTCCTTATGTTCATAATCCCAAACATTATAACCTTGATTTTCAGCTATCAAAGCAATGACCGCTAATGCATTCATGGCTCTAGCTTGATAAAACATTGCCCTTCCACCCCTTCTTGTTTCAATAGGCATGCTTCCATCTTTTCTTTGATATTTTATAGCAGCCTCAAAATTTTTAAAAGCGGTTCTAAATAATTTATTATCATTTAGTAAAATTCCTAATTGCATATGACTCATCGCGGATGATAAAGCATGATTATGTGCTCTTTTAGGTGTACCAGCTGCACCAGATCCTGATTTATAGTTTGAGTATTCGTACATTAAATGTTCATTTTTTTTTACAATCTTTTTAAACCAATCTTTTATAATTTTGTCCTCTGCTTCTGTAACTTCAATAACTTGTTTGGCAAATGAATATGCTGCCATCATTGGTGAAGCTATATAAAGATTAACAGTTAAAGTATCGTTCCAGTGTCTTCCTTCTCCATCAGAAGGTCCAGTTCTTTGGGCAGCATTAGCTTTTGCCCACTCTAAAATTACTCTTTTTACATTTTCACACGCTTCCACATTCCCACTACCACAAGGAAAACTAAAGTCTTCAAATTTGCTCTTAGCGTGATCAAATCTATTATCAAGTCCGTACCCAGAGGGTGCTTCAACTTTTAATACTGGTAAAACATAGTTCTTATCCGGACTCACATATAAATCTTTAATACATCCTTTTTTATCCTTTTGAATTGGAAAAATAATTTCTGGTTGAGTGACTGTTGCTTTTTTTCTTATTTTTTTAAAATCAGCATAAGAAATATTTGAAATAAAAAATAATGATATGAAAAGTATTGAAATTTTTTTCACTACATCTAATTTATTTGTTTACCTTTTTTAAATGGATCATGTAGAAGTTTTTTATGATTATATTTATATTTAGTGTTGTTATAATGGAGTGAATTAACAACCAATATTCTTGAATTTTCTACATCAATTAAAATCATATTCCCACCATAGCCACCCATTCCAAATATAATTTTGTCTTTTAATCCTGGAAAATCCATATGAAATTGACCCCCATATGATTTTGTACGATTAAATGCAGGCTCTTCTTTTTCTTTGCTTCCTTTTGGTATTCTTCTTTTGTAAATTTCTTTTAAATATTTTCCAACACAAGTATCATTCTGATAATCATCCATTATAGCTTTTGCTATTCTAAGATAGTCAAATCTCGTTGCCATTATGTTAGGATGTCCATTTCCCCAAGTTTCATTAAAACTAGTGTAGCCATAACGAATGCTATTTTTGATCTTTATTTTATCGTTGAAAACTTTGCTATAAAATTTGTCATAATCTTCACCAATTTTAAATTTCATATAGTTTAAAATTAACTGAGTGACAAATCCATTGTAATTGTATCTTTCCTTAGATTTTTTTGTATTTTGGTTGTTAAAGTAAGAGCGCATGGTTGTTGCAATATCTCTATCTTCATATGCACCTAATTTACTGGTACCATCTTCAAATTCATCGATGTATTTTTGATCACCAGTATTCATATTTAAAAAATTAATTAATTTTTGATCATGATAAAGAGAATCTTTTATTATAGGCCAGTCATTTACTCTAGCATCAACTCCATCAATATAACCATCACATATTGCGTGACCTACTAAATAAGAAGTTACTGACTTACCCATTGACATTGAATAAAATTTTGTTTCATTATTCAAAAACTCTCCCAGTCTCTCTTTAGGAGAAAGTTCATCAATTAATACTTCACCATCTTGATAATATAAATAGCTAAGGATACCTTTGGTTTTCATTTGCTTTTTTACAAATTTATCTTCAATTAAGTTGAATTTAAAATCGTAGGAACTATTTGTCGGTTTAAACTCTTTTAAATGTTGACTTCTATCTCTATATGAATATTTCCATAAATAATAAATCAGCGTATCTCTATTTGGGTTTGAATGATAGGCAATATTAGTAGCTGATAATGCTTTATTTTTTATTTTGATATTTAGATTGTGAGATCCTTGCTCATTTAAATATTGATGATGTCCGTTTTCAGAAAGCCACTTACTAAAAAACCAATTTAATCTCTCAGCAAATGCATTGCTTGAAGTTAATAAGCTTAAAGTAATGATTACTAATATTTTTTTCATAGTTATGCTATTTTTTTTTGTTGTCCCTTTATTTACAAGTGAGCACAACCACACTTACTTATTTATGAAAGCTAAAATAATTAAGTAGTTTCGTCAAATATTTATTTAAGTGTGTCGATATTTTTTATGTTTGATAAAGATTTATCAAATTCATCCATATTTTCTCTTAAAGCTAAACTAGAAATTGAATAAATCATTATTAATAATAATGCCAAAGGAATTACTGTAATAACTGATGCATTGCTTTTAATCATTAAGATATAAACGATTATGAATAGAGCTGAGCGGTACAGAACCGATTTTCTGAAGACACTAATAATTGAAAGAGAATGTTTAAGTAAATTAAAAAAACTCATCTTTGAAGGTCCAAAATATCTTGGGCCTCGAGTAGATGGTATTGGTAATAAATCTTTTTCTATTTTTGTTAAAGATCCAGAAAAACTATTCCAAGTAGCTTTTTCATTGATCATTTTTTCAACAACTGTCTTTGGTAAGCAAGTAAAATTACCAAATTTGATTGATTTACCTGTGAAAGCTAATGTAATAAATTTGTGTATTTTGTAACAAATTTTAAATACTAAGCCTTCTGACCTTTTTACCCTTTGTCCTATAATGGCTCTGCCATTTGAATCCTCTATTTTATTTAAAAATTCTTTTATTTCCTCTGGTCTATCTTCTCCATCACCATCCATTGGAATAATAAAATCAAAATCTTCTTTTTCATAAATATATTTTAATCCTGTGGCAATACATCTTGCATGACCTTGATTAATTTTCATATTGATAATTTTAAAAGATTGAAGATTTTCAAAGTTTTTTTGATTATTTTCACGATCATGATTTGATGCATCGTTAACTATAATGACAGAAATTTTAAAATTTGGATCAATTGACAAATCATTGATTTCATCAATCAATTTTGAAGCTGATTTCCAATCATTGTATACAGGAATTAAAATTTTTATTTTCATCAATTAATCTTGTTCAGCCATTCATTCTTTGTTTTTTCATCCAAGAAAGAAGATTTAAATGAATTCTCAATAAGTATTTTTACATCATTTAATTCTAAATTTAGAGCTTTTGAAGTATCAATTAAATTTTTATTTAAATATCCACCAAAGTATGCAGGGTCATCTGAATTCACCATTACTCTTAAACCTTTATCCAACATTTTCTTTAGATTATGGTTTTCCAATTTATTAAAAACACATAACTTAATATTAGACAATGGACATACTGTTAACGGAATTTGATCCTGCTTAAGTTTATTTATCAACTTTTCATCTTTAAGGCATTGAACACCATGATCAATTCTTTTTACTTTTAGTAAATTTAAGCTATCCCAAATATATTCTGGAGGCCCTTCCTCGCCTGCATGTGCTACAGTTATAAAACCTTCTTGGATAGCTTTTTCAAATAATGATTTAAATTTTTTAGGAGGATTCCCTTTTTCAGATGAATCTAAACCTACTCCAATAATTTTATCTTTATAATTACAAGCTTGCTTTAATACATCAAAACAAGAATCCTCATCTAAATGTCTTAAAAAACACATTATTATTTTAGACGTTATTTTAAGTTCCTTTTCAGCTTTTATTAAAGCTTTATCAATACCATTTATTATTTTATCAAAACTAATTCCTCTTACTAAATGTGATTGCGGATCAAAGAAGATTTCTGTATGAACAATATTATTTTCTTTACATCTTAGAATATACTCCCAAGTCAAATCAAAAAAATCTTCTTCATTAATAAGAACATTGGAACCCGCATAATAAATTTTTAAAAATGAGTCTAAATTTGTAAAATTATAAGCAGATTTAATCTCTTCAACTGACCTAAATGGTATTTCAACTTTGTTACGTTTAGATAATTTAAACATTAACTCAGGTTCTAAACTACCCTCTATATGTAAGTGCAGTTCTGTTTTTGGAGTTTTTTTTATAAACTCAGTTATGCCATCAAAGCTATTCATTGAGTCTATTTATATGTCCCTATACAGACATCATCAATACAAAGATATTCTTTTGCATCATTCAGTATTTTATTGTTGATAAACCCTTCCCATGTAGGTCTTGACTTTAGGTGATAAGATAAATTTCCTGCTTTCCACTCGTCGCCCAAAACAAATTGTATAGGATCATTAAAATCTTGATCCCAAATTATTTGAACCTTTTGAGCAATTTGTTTTCCTGGATAATCAGTTCTTTTATCTTTTTGAGAAATTGAAACATATGAATAAAGAATTGGTGTGAAAAAAAATAAAAATAAGAAACTGGAAAAAAACACTTTAAGTTTTTTTAAATTAATTTGTGATTGAAACAAATAAACACTAAATACACCAAAAAATAAATAGAAAGGTGTCATCCACATAGTTCTTATTTTAGAACCCATAAAAAATGATGTTAAAAGTATTAACACAATTGGTAAAAAATTAACAAAAATCAAAAATACTAATTTTTTATCTCTCAAGTCTATTTTAAATTTAAACTTTTTTATCAAAAGGTAACTTAAAAATATAAAAGGTATCAATATTCCAATTTGTTTTATTAAAAAAATTATTGGATATTTAATATGAGCAATAGCATCAGAACTTTCTAGGCCTGTCCTTGCTAATCCATAAGTAAAAGTAATGAAATTATTTTCATACAACCAAACAAAATGTGGAATTAATAAAACTGCAAATACTTCTAATGCTATCAGATATTTAAAATCAAATTTTTTTAAATATCTTCTATAAATTGAATAAAAAAATAAAATTACGATCGACAGTAAAAGATAGGCAAATAAATATTTAGATAAGAAGCCTAAGGCGCCAAAGAAACCAATTAAAAAACAATCAAAAAAATTAACATTTTTTGAATTAAAAACTTTCCAAGAATAGTAGACTACTAAAGACCAAAAGGGTAATTGGCAAATATTAACATTAAATTCAGGTGTAGTAAAATTATAGAAATAAATACTTTCTAATAATAAAACTGAAATAAAACTTAATAATCTATTATTTAAAATTTCTTGGGCAAACCTAAATACATAATAGAATGAAATAATAATGAATAATTGACTTAAGAAATAAAATGCCCAATCACTTGAACCAAAAATATAATAAAAAATTTCTAAAAAAAAAGCACTTGCAGGTGGATGTTTATTAAAACCCCAATCAAGATTACTGCCCCAAGCAAGGGCCTCTATTGTATCTAAAGGTAAATTATTATTTGTGATTGAAGGAACAATTGTCCAAATAATTAAATGTGAAGTAACAAAAATATAAAAAACATTATTTATGTTTTTATTATAAATATTCATTATTACTTAATATTTACAATAATTCACCTCACTTGACACCAACAATTTGCTGAATATACTGCCTCGAATTCAAAACTGAATATGCCAAAGACTACTAAACTTAAAAAAAAAGTTTCTAAAACAAAAACAAAGACTATTAGCAAAACTAAGTCAAAAAATATAATTAAAACTAAAGAGGCTATCAAAGGTCCAATTAAGATTTCTAAAACTTATGTTCCTAAAGAAAATGAAAAATATATGTGTGAAAAACATAAAATTTTTTTCAGAATAAAATTACAAGAATGGAAAAAAGAGTTGATTAAGGCGAACAACGATGCACTATACAATGGTAGTATGGATGATAATAGTATTTCAGCAGATATTGTTGATCAAGCAAGTTCATACACAGATAAAAATGTAGAAATGAAAGCGATCAACCGACAAATCAAATTGATATCAGAAATTGATAAAGCTTTAGGGAGAATAAGAGAAGATACATATGGATACTGTTTAGATACAGCTGAGCCAATTGGGCTTAAAAGATTAATGGCTAGACCAGTTGCTAAGTATACAATTGCTGCACAAGAAAAACATGAAAAGAATGAAAAGGTTCACGCCGATGAGTAAAAAAAGAAAAAAAAACAAAAAAAGCAAAAAAGTACATAATCCTATTACTTACAACTTTACAAAAAAATATATTTATTTTTATTATGCTTTTTTTTGGATTTTTTTATTAATATTTGTATTTAGCAGATGAATAAAAAGTTTATTTTAATAATAATCATTATTATAGCCATAGAACTTTCAGGACATGGTATTTTTGCTTCTTTATTTAGATTATTAAATTCAATGAATTAGTTATGGTTTTGGTGGTATTTCATTTGCGTTCATAAATGCAAAACCTTTTTTTACTGCTTTTCTCTCAGAAATTTCTTTATACCATCTGGTAAGATTATGAAATTTATTTAAACCTATATCGTGCCATTCATGTCTAGCTATCCAAGGAAAGGTTCCTATATCGGCAATGGTATAGTGATCACCAGATAAAAAATTTGTTTTTGAAAGTCTTTCATCAAGTTCCTGATATATTCTTTTAGAAATTTCAAAATATCTATCTTCACCAAATTTACTTTTTCCAGGATTATAATGATGAAATTGATGATGTTGTCCTAACATTGGTCCAATGTATCCCATTTGAGCCATTAACCATTGATTAATAACCGTTTTATCTTTTTCATTATAAAATCTACCGCTTTGTTCTCCCAAATAAATTAATATTGCTCCAGACTCAAAAATTGTTTTATTATTTTTATGATCAATAATTACTGGTATTTTACTGAAGGGACTAATCTTTTTAAAATCTTTTTTAAATTGCTCACCATTATTAATATCAATTTTAGTAATTTTGTATTCGTATTCAATTTCTTCAAGCATAATACTTATTTTTTTTCCATTTGGAGTATTTGCTGAAAATAGTTCAATCACCTTTTACACCTAAGCGATCTTTTATAGTTTTTGATGAAGTTGTAAATTCAAATCTATATTTTTCGTTAGGTCTTGCTAATTTAAAACACGCCCTTGCAGCTAAGGCACCTTCATGGAAACCCGACAAAATTAATTTTAATTTACCAGGGTAATTACATATGTCACCAACTGCATAAATACCTTTTTGATTGGTCTCAAACTTTTCTGTATCAACTTCAACTGTTTTTTTATCAATATTTAATCCCCAGTTAGCTATTGGACCTAATTGCATGATTAGTCCAAAAAATCCAAGCACGTAATCTGTTTTCAAGGTTTTAATTTCTTTATCATCACTTTTAATATCTATACTTTCTAAATCATTGCCACCTTTAATCGAAGTCATTTGATACTTGGTAAAAAGATTAATTTTGCCTTCTTTTTTGAGACTCATCACCTTATCTACAGTTGCTTTTGCTCCTCTAAAATCATCTCTTCTATGAATCAAATTTACAGTTGAATTGTTAGATAATTCGACAGCCCAATCTAATGCACTATCTCCACCACCAAATATTGATACTGTTTTACCTTCAAATATTTTTTTGTTTTTTACGGAATAAAATAATGATTTGTTCTCATAATTTTCACACTCTTTAACAGGAAACTTTCTAGGTTCAAAAGAACCCACACCTCCAGCTATTATTACATTCGGAGTTAAAAATTCAGTTCCATTATTAGTTTTAACAATCCAATTATCATTTTCTTTTTTTACCTCATCAACTCTTTCATTTAAATGAAACTTAATATCAAAAGGTTTTAATTGATTAATCAAATTATTAGTTAATTCTTCACCTGTACACTCAGGTACTGCAGGAATATCATAAATTGGTTTATCTGGATAAAGCTCAATACATTGACCACCGATTTTATCTAAATTATCAACTATTTCACAATCAAGTCCAATTAGTTTTAATTGATGTGCTGTAAAAAGACCTGTGGGCCCAGCTCCAATTATTAGTGCATCTGTTTTATTCATCTTATCCTTGTTTTGATGGAATGTTTACTATTAGGCCATCTAGTTCATCTGAAACTATTATTTGACAACTTAACCTACTATTTTTTTTTGGTTCGTATGCCATATCTAACATATCTTCTTCTCCATCTTCTTTCGCTGGTAGCTTATCAAACCATTCATCCTTTACATATACGTGACATGTCGCACAAGCCATACCTCCTCCACAATCAGCATCAATTCCAGGAATATCATTTTGAACTGCTCCTTCCATGACTGTTAGTCCGTTCTGAACATCAATAGTGTGATTTTGGTTATCGTGAGTGATATAAGTTATTTTTGCCATTAATATTATATAGTTATGCAAAAAAATAGGGCAAGTATGTGAAAACATACTCGCCCTAAAATTATTTAATTACTTAGTAATTATCTGCTTCTAGCACCAGCTGAACTCATTGCAGCAGCCCAGATTACAAGACCGAATGCAATTTTGTTAATAAAGTCAGCTAAGTTGTAAACAACGTTTAGTGAGTTAGCATCTACACCACCTGTTAGGTAACCAAATACATAACCTAATGGGTAAATAGCCCAACCTACAGTTACAATCATTCTCATTGCACTGAACGCAGTCACAAGAGATTTATTACCACTCTTAGCAGCAGCTTTTCCTGCTTCACCTGAGAATACTTCATAAAGAATGTATACCCAACCTGCCATACCGATTACAAAACCAAGTGTAGCGTTGATGTATCCAGCTTCTCCTAAGTATCCACCGATTAACATTACTAATGAACCGATCAACAATCTCCAGAAAATTCCAGAGTTTGCTTTTCTTACAGCTACTAGAATTAAGTAGAACTCTATCATCTGTAATGGAACAGTAATTAACCAATCAATATATCTATATACTGTTGGTGAATCTCCAGTCATCACCCATACTTCTCTCATGTACATGTAATGGATGAAGGCAATACCAGTTACTAGACCTGCAACAGTTACTGACGTTTTCCAGCCAGGAGCAACAGTGTTTCTCTCCATAAAGAAAAACGCTGTAGCAGCCAACATACCCATTGAAATTATCCAAAAAGATATTCCAACAAAGTCATCTTGAGCTAACATAGCGGTCGCTGCGTTTGCTACACCAGTTACACCAATCAAGGCAACAACTGTAAGAGCAAACAATTTAAGTTTTTTCATAAAAAACTCCCTCTTTAGTTAGTTTTTATTTATTTAGTTTATATAAACTAAGCTTAGGCTTCCCTAAGCCAAAGTTGTGCGTTAAATACCAAATCTAGAGGGATTATTGAAGACTTAATTATCATTAATTTACATTGATTTTACTTACTTTTTAAAATTAAATACAATTTATAATTTAAAAATCTAATAAAAGGCACTAACGAATCAGAAAAATCTATGTCTAGCAAGTTTAATGAAATTTATCAAAAATCAATAAATAATCCTGAAAAATTTTGGAAAGACGCATCAGATGATATCTTTTGGTTTAAAAAACCAACTAAAATTTTGAACAAATCCAATCCACCTTTTTATAAATGGTATGAAGATGGAGTAACAAATACATGTTATAATGCGTTAGATATCCACATTGATCAAGGAAAAGGAAAAAAAACTGCTTTAATTTACGACAGTCCTATTACAGGAAATAAAAATAAGTTTACTTATGAAGAGTTAAAATCAAAAGTATCAAAATTTGCTGGTGCACTTAAAGATCAAGGTGTCAATAAAGGTGACCGAGTAATTATTTACATGCCAATGATACCAGAAGCTGTTGTTGCTATGCTAGCATGTGCAAGAATTGGAGCAATACATTCAGTTGTATTCGGTGGATTTGCTTCTAACGAACTTGCAAGTAGGATTGATGATAGTAAGGCGAAGCTCTTAGTAACTGCTTCATGTGGTTTTGAACCAGGAAGGACTGTGGAATACAAACCGCTAGTAGATGAAGCAATAAAACAAGCTCAACATAAGATTAGTAAGATGATTTTGTTCCAAAGAAAAGGTCATGAAGTTAAATTAAATGCGCCAATGGAGATAAGTTGGGATGAAGCTTATACCAATGCTAAAGATACTGATTGTGTTGAAATGAATTCTAATGAATTTGCTTACATACTGTATACATCAGGCACTACTGGAACACCAAAAGGTATTGTAAGAGACATAGGGGGTCACATCGTTGCTTTAAAATGGACAATGAAAAATATTTATAACATTAATGAAGATGATATTTGGTGGTCAGCGAGTGATATAGGATGGATTGTTGGACACTCTTACATAGTTTATGCTCCATTATTTAAAGGTTGCACTACTGTATTGTTTGAAGGTAAGCCTGTGGGCACACCAGATGCAGGAGCTTTTTGGAAGATTATTTCTGACTATAAAGTTAAATCTTTGTTTACTGCACCAACAGCTTTTAGAGCTATTAAAAAAGAGGATCCTGAAGGAAAATTCTTTTCTAAATATGATTTAAGTAAATTTGAAAGTTTATTTCTCGCAGGAGAACGGGCTGATCCAGACACAATTAAGTGGGCAGAGAATTTATTAAAAGTTCCAGTAATTGATCACTGGTGGCAAACAGAGACAAGTTGGGCGATTAGTTCAAACTGTACTGGTATTGAAATGATGAAAACAAAATATGGATCTGCTTGTAAGGCAGTGCCTGGTTATGATGTAAAAATTATTAAGTCTGATCAAACTTTGGCAAAACCAAATGAAATGGGAGATATAGTTGTTAAACTACCCTTGCCTCCTGGAACTTTTCCAACATTATGGAATGCAGATCAAAGATATAAAGAAAATTATATGTCAAATTATGAAGGTTACTACCAAACGTATGATGCAGGTCATATTGATGAAGATGGATATATCTGGATCATGTCCAGAACTGATGACATTATAAATGTTGCAGGTCATAGATTGTCTACTGGTGCAATAGAAGAAGTATTATCTGAACATCAATCTGTTGCGGAATGTGCAGTGTTAGGAATTGCTGATAAATTAAAAGGACAATTGCCAATAGGTTTAATTGTTTTAAAAGCTGGAGTTGATAAAGATAACGAGACAATCTCTAAAGAATGTGTTCAAATGGTAAGAGATAAAATTGGACCAGTTGCTGCCTTTAAAGTTGCAATAGTTATTAAAAGACTTCCTAAAACAAGATCAGGAAAAATTTTAAGAGGAACAATAAGAAAAATTGCCGATAATGTTGAATATAAAATGCCCCCTACTATTGATGATCCTGCTATTCTTGAAGAAATAAAACAAGACTTAATTGATAATAAGATACTAAATAATGGTTAAAACATATGCTTTTTTACTTATCGCAATATTTTGCGAAGTAGCTGGAACAATGTTATTGCCAGTGTCACAAAATTTTACAAAAATTATTCCAACGGTTTGTCTAGCAATATTCTACCTTGTATCTTTCTATTTAATGACATTTGTCATGGATAAACTTCCAATAGCAATTGTTTATGCTACATGGAGTGGATTGGGTGTTTTTACAATAGCTATACTTGGTTATTTCTTCTTTAAACAAACTTTAGCTTGGCAAGCAATTGCAGGATTATTTTTGATTGTTATCGGAGTAATTCTTGTAAATAGTTTTGCAGGAAAAATTAACTAAATTTTAAAGGAGTGCCCTCAGGATCACCTAAAATTTTACCATGTTTCATTTTTATTTTTCCAGCAATAATAGTTGCAACAGGAGTACCTTTAAACTCAACATCATTAAAGGGCGACCACCCACATTTACTCTCGATATTCTCATTTTTAATCATAATTTTTTTATTCATATCTATAATCGTGAAATCTGCATCATAACCCTCTTGAATAAATCCTTTATTCTGAATTCCAAAAATTTTGATCGGATTTTCACACACCAAATTTACCAGTTGTGTGAGTGACAATTTTCCATCATTAACATGATTTAGCATTACTGGCATAAGTGTTTGAACACCTGGCATACCTGATGGAGAGTTTGGATATTCTTTATCTTTATTCACTTTTAAATGTGGGGCATGATCTGATCCAATAGTATCATTTAAATTATTTTTTACTGCATACCACAATCTATCGTAATGAGATTTGTCCCTTATGGGAGGATTCATTTGTGCATATGTTCCGAGTTTATCATAACAATCTGGTGCATAAATTGTTAAATGTTGTGGAGTAATTTCAAAAGTAATATTTCCTTTATGTTGAGATAAAAAATCTATCTCTTGTTTTGTTGTAATATGAAGTACGTGAGCTTTCTTATTATGTTTCTCTGCTAGTCTAACAATTCTTCTTGTAGAAGACATTGCACACTCTTCACTTCGCCAAATAGGATGTGAATGTACATCTCCATTTTTAATTAATTTTTTATTCTTATTTAATACTTCTTCATCTTCTGAGTGAACTGCAACAACTTTTGAACAATTTTCAAATACCTTGTCTATATCTTTTTCTTCTGCTACTAAAAGATTGCCAGTTGAAGAACCAGCAAATAATTTTATGCCACAGCAGCCTTCTAAATCTTTTAATTCAGCTAACTGACTTACGTTATCTGCAGTTGCACCAAAATAAAATGCGTAATTGCAGTACATTCTATTTTTTGCAAGATCTAATTTTCTTTGAAACTCTTTTATGTTTGCAGTTGGTGGATTAGTATTTGGCATTTCAAACACTGCCGTAATTCCTCCAGCTACCGCAGCTCTACTTCCAGAATGCAGATCTTCTGTATCTGTTGAGCCTGGCTCTCTAAAATGAGTTTGAGTATCTATACATCCTGGCAAAATAATAAGATTTTTTGCATCATAAACCTCCTTAGTCTCATCAGATATCTTACCAATCTTTGATATCTTGCCATCTTTAACTGCTACATCTTTATTCTCTAACTTTCCGTTAATATAACATTGTCCATTTTTGATTATTAGATCTAACATTTTCGAGAAAAGTTATTATATTAAAATTAAGTGTCAATCAAATATGAATAATAGTGTTTTTATATTAGAAGACAGAGCCATACTTTATATCAATGGTCTGGATGCAAAAGATTTTCTTCAAAATCTTATTAGCAATGACATAAATAAGGTATCTGATAATTCTAGTTGTTTTGCCTCTTTATTAACGCCACAAGGAAAGTTTTTATATGAATTTATAATTGTTAAACATAAGTCAGGTTATTTTATTGATTGTGAAAAATCTCAATCTGATGAGATATATAAACAATTAAATTTATACAAAATAAGATCAAAAGTAGAAATTCTCAATTTAAGTAATGAATTTGTTGTTGCTAGTTTTGGATACGAAAAATATTTATCTATTGATGGTTCAAAGGATATTTTAGGTTTTACTTTCAAATATAGAGAGGATCCAATTTTATTAGACCCAAGAAATAAAAATTTAGGTGCTAGATTGATTATTAATTTAGAAAAACTTTATTTATCATTAAAAAAACTCAATTTAAAAGATGATAAAATTGAAAATTATTATAATCAAAGTCACAAGCTTGGAATTGTTCCTAAAGACCTTAATAAATTAAAAAATAAACTATTTGGAATTGAGTGTAATTACGAGGAGCTAAATGGAATTGATTTTAAAAAAGGTTGTTATGTCGGTCAAGAAAATACTGCTAGAATTAAATTAAAAAATAAACTCTCAAAAAGACTTTTGCCAATCGAAATTATAAAAGGTCAATTATCTGAAGACGAAAAAATTTATAATAATGATATAGAAATAGGAAAAGTCCTAATTGATAAAAATTATCCTTTTGCTTTAATCAAATTTTTAGATAAGAATTTTGATAAAAATATAGTTTACAAATTAAGTGGCTCGACTTTTAAAATTATTATTCCATCTTGGCTTAAAATTTAAGATAAAAACTTTGATAAATCTGGTTTAAAATAATTGGGTCCCTTCATCACTTTGCCCGACTCATTATAAATTGGTTTTCCATTATTATCTAATTTACTCATATTTGAATTTTGCACTTCTTCAAAACATCTGTCTAAATTAATTCCAAATGCATGTCCAGCCCCATAAGTTACATAAAGAATATCAGTTAATGCATCGGCAACCTCTAATAAATCTTTATTAGTTATAGCCTCAGTTAGTTCGTCAAGCTCCTCTCTAATCAAATCTAATCTTAATTTGTTGATTTTTTCAGTGCTTAATGAAGGTTTAGTTTTAACCTCTTGGCCAAAAGTTTTCATGAAAGTTCCAACTTTATTAAAATTTGTCATTTTGCTCCTGTAAGTTTAGATAAAATTAATATATACCTTTAATGTATACTTTAAAAAACAATATTCATGAAATTAAGAAAAGAATTTGATAGCATTGGAAAAATCAGTGTACCAGATGATAAATATTGGGGAGCTTCAACACAAAGATCTAAAAAATATTTTGATATTGGTGAATTTTTAGTCAGACCAATTTTAATAGAGTCTATTGCAATGATAAAGAAAGCAGCTGCAATAGTTCATGGAAGAGAAAAACAAATTTCACCAAATATTTCAAAAGCTATAATCAAAGCTTCAAATGAAGTAATATCTGGAAAATTAAATGAACATTTTCCTTTAAAAGTTTGGCAGACTGGATCCGGTACTCAAACTAATATGAATGTAAATGAAGTAATAGCAAATAGAGCAATTGAAATTTTAGGTGGAAAAAAAGGTTCAAAAAAACCTGTTCATCCAAATGACCATGTAAATAAATCTCAGTCAACTAACGATGTTTTTCCCACAGCAATGCATATTGCTATCGCAATTGAAACTAAAAATAAACTTTTACCTTCTATTGAATTGTTAAATAAAGAATTAAAAAAAAAAGTTTCAAAATTTAAGGATATAGTCAAAGTTGGTAGAACCCATTTACAAGATGCTACACCATTGTCGCTTGGACAAGAATTTTCGGGTTATCAATCACAATTAGAAAATTGTATTTATAGAGTCAAAAATGCATTAAATGAAATATATCAATTAGCCCAAGGTGGAACTGCTGTTGGTACAGGTATTAACAGTAAAAAAGGATTTGATAAAAAAATTATAAATGAGATAAAAAAAATAACTAAACTCCCTTTTAAACCAGCAAAAAATAAGTTTGCAGCATTAGCTGCTCATGATGAAATAGTAAATTTTTCAGGAACATTGAATACTACTGCTGTTTGTTTGATGAAAATTGCTAATGACATTAGATTTTTAGGCTCGGGCCCAAGAGCAGGATATGGAGAACTTATCTTGCCCGCTAATGAACCAGGTTCTTCAATTATGCCTGGCAAGGTTAATCCCACTCAATCTGAAGCTGTTACTATGGTATGCGTTAAAGTTATAGGAAATCATAATGGAATAACCATGGCAGGATCTCATGGACATTTTGAGCTAAATGTTTTCAAACCACTCATTGCTCACAATATTTTGCAGTCTATAGATCTATTAGCTGATAGTTCTAAAAATTTTGCATTATTCTGTGTCAAAGGAATAAAAGCAGATAAAGATAAAATTAAACATTATTTGGATAATTCTTTAATGTTAGTCACGGCCTTGGCTCCTAAAATTGGCTACGATAACGCTGCAAGAATTGCTAAAGCCGCTCTTAAAAATAAAACTACACTAAAAACTGAAGCTTTAAAATCAGGATTAATTAATGAAAAAGATTATAATAAAATTGTTGATCCCAAAAAAATGATTTACCCTGCATAAGCTTTGAAAAAATCATTCACAAAATTTTTAAAAGTAATTTTATTAAATATTCTCTTTTCTTGTAAATTAAAATTATTTATAAAATCATCAAGTTTCTCATCAGAGTTATTGTCAATTTTTACATTATCAAAACTTATTTGTTTAGAATTGAAGTTATAATTAAAATCAATTTGAAACTGTTTAATTTCTTTTCTAAAATCTTTTTTAATTTGAAAAGACCTAAAAAAATCATTTACATCTTTAATATCAATTAAAATTTTTCCTATAAGACGGACTTCATCTTGATCATTAATAAATAAACTCTCTACTAAAGTTATTTTTAAATCATCTTTCCACATTATGTTTGTATCTGAAGGACTTATATTTCCATTTTCTATTTTTAATTTAAAGAATAATTCATTTAATTCATCTATATTAGTTATATCTGTAACATTTAAATCAACATCTATATTTAAATTGATGTTATTAAATATTTCTGATTTAATTAAATCTAACAAAATTGACTCCTCCTTAAAAAAATTTTTCGTACTTAATCCAGTGTATTTAAAATTGGCATAAAAATAAAAAGGTTTAAAATCTATTTTTCCATTAAATGGATTCTTTTTATCTAAAGATGAAAAATTTAATGAATTTTCTTTAATCAAATAATCTATGGATGTATTTTTATTAACAAATATAACATCTAAAATCCCATCAGTTTTTTCATTCTCATAATTAAAATAATTTTCTAAATTTAATCTGATTAATTTGGAATTTAGTTTTGTAAAGAATTGCTTATTAAATTTATCATTTTTGACTGTAAGCTTAAATGGGATTTTAAAGATTTCTATTTTTGCTGTTAAAATATTTTCTAAGTTATTTGAGTCATAGTAATATTTACTATTATAAATTTTATTAAGAAATAAGACTTCATCATTATCATCTTTAAAAAAAATATTACTTTTTTTTATTACTATTTTATTTGCATTTGGCTCAGTTTTTAAAAGATCTTTAAAAAAATTAATGTCATCCTTATAAAAATTGAAATCAGTATTTTGAAAAATCAAATCTCTAATTTCAACTGTATTAAATGAAAAAAATTTATCTAAAGAAATAAATATTTTTAATTTTCCGATATCTGCAATATTATTTTTTTCTCTAATAATAAATGAATTTTTTGAAATAAAATGAGGCTTTGGTAATAAACCATATTTTAAATCCTCATCAAATTTAATATCAATATTATATTTTTTAAAAATTTGATTCTTGATTTCAGCTCTTATTATATTTTTATTATACATGGTGGGAATTAAAAAATAGCTTAGAGTTAAAATAAAAACTATAGCTATACCCAAAATAACTCTGTCATTTCTACTTAAGCCTCTTTTTCTGACACTTGCTACAAAAAAACCAAACCTATTAAAATAACTTTCTATTGAGTCATTTATATATATTATTTGTTTCTTAAGTTTTTTTGTAAATAAATTATCTTTGCTCATAATTTGTGGAAACTTATAATGAAATATTTTAAATGGTAAACTCTGATTATCTAAAAAATTTGAATAAAGCTCAAAAAGAGGCTGTAATATACCTAGACGGACCCTTGTTAATCGTTGCAGGCGCTGGTTCCGGTAAAACCAAGGTTCTCACATCCAGAATAGCTCACATCATTAAAGAAAAAAAAGCTTTTCCAAATCAAATTTTAGCTGTGACTTTTACAAATAAAGCTGCGAAAGAAATGCAAACAAGGGTAAGTAAAATTTTAGGTTCTTCTGCAATAGGATTATCGTGGCTGGGAACATTTCATTCAATTTGTGCAAAACTTTTAAGAAAACATGCATCAGCCGTAGGTTTAAATTCTAATTTTACAATTATAGATAACGATGATCAAATAAGATTAATAAAAAATATCTGTAAAGCTGAAAACATAGATATCAAACAACTGGCCCCAAGGTACGTTCTGGCAATTATAGATAGATGGAAAAATAAAGGATATTACCCAAATGAAGTAATAATAAATTATAAAGATATTTATGAAAAAACTATTCTCCCAATATATAAAATTTATCAACAAAAATTAATAGATCTTAATTCATGTGATTTTGGAGATTTAATTTTACATACAGTAAAAATTTTTGAAAAGAATAAAGATATAAGACAAATTTACTCTAAAAATTTTAAATATGTTTTAGTTGACGAATATCAAGACACAAATTTTATTCAAAGTAAGTGGTTGAATTTGTTATCAGAAAAAAACAAGAATATTTGTTGTGTAGGAGATGATGATCAATCTATTTACAGCTGGAGAGGTGCTGAAATAAAAAATTTCTTAGAGTTTGATCAAGTTTATGAAAATACTAAAGTAATAAGGCTGGAGGAAAATTATAGATCTACTCAAAATATTTTATCAATTGCATCAAAATTAATCTCTAATAATCAAAATAGGGTCGGTAAAACTTTAAAAACAACTTTAGATGAAGGAGATTTAGTAAAATTAAATTGTTATAAGAATGGAAAAGATGAGGCAATTGGTGTTTCTGATGAAATCGAAAAAATTAATAAAAAATTTAATTTAAATAATATTGCGATACTTGTGAGAGCAATATTTCAAACAAGAGAATTTGAAGAAAGATTTTTAAAAATTGGATTACCTTATAGAATTATTGGAGGAACTAAATTTTATGAGCGAGCTGAAATTAAAGATTGTATTGCTTATTTAAGACTAATATATCAAGAAAAAGATGATTTATCATTTGAGAGAATTGTAAACAATCCAAAAAGATCTATTGGCGATAGTACAATTAAATCCTTACATGAATATTCAAAAAAAAATTCTGTGTGCTTGGAAATTGCATCACGAAAAATGATTGAACAAAATTTAATTAAGCCAAAAACGAAAATTGGGCTATCTTCTTTTTTGGATTTGATTAGCAAGTGGAGAAATGATCTTAATGTTAAAAACATAGGGCATATAAAACTATTACAAATTGTTCTAGATGAATCTGGATACTCTGGAATGCTTAAAAATAAAAAAGATTTAGAAAATGAAAATAGAATTGAAAACATAAAAGAGCTTTTAAGTGCGATGAAAGAATTTGAAAATTTAGAAAATTTTTTAGAACATGTTTCTTTGGCAACATCTATAGATCAAGATTGGGATGGACAAAAAATAAATATGATGACTATGCATGCGGCTAAGGGATTAGAATTTGATGTAATATTTTTACCTGGTTGGGAGGAAGGTCTTTTTCCACATCAAAAATCTATTGAAGAAAAGGGTCAAAACGGTTTGGAAGAAGAAAGAAGATTAGCTTATGTCGGCATAACAAGAGCGAAAAAACTTGTGAATATATCCTTTTCAATGAATAGGTTTTATCAAGGAGATTGGATTGATAGTTTGGCCTCAAGATTTATTGACGAATTGCCTGAAAAATATTTAGAAAAAAATTCTTTCTTTAATGAAAAAGAAAATATTGAGGACGATTTTGAGTTCAATCAAGATTTTGATGAAAATGAGGATTATAGAAGCCCAGGTTGGATAAGATACCAAAAGAGAATAAAATGATTGCTCATAAAATCAAAAAGCTTAAAAAAAATTTTAATGAATTTGGCATTGATGGTTATGTTGTGCCCAAAAATGATGAATTTTTTTCTGAATATTCTCAAAAAAATAGATTGGAAAAAATTTCCAATTTTACTGGATCTGCTGGATACGCTGTAATTCTAAAAAAAAAAAATTATTTATTTGTAGATGGTAGATACACAATCCAAGCTGAAATTGAGTCTAAAAAAAATTTTAAAATTGTTAACCTTGAAAAAATTATAAACTGTAATTTATTTAGAAACATTACACTTGGAATAGATCCAAAACTTTTTACATCTATTCAAATTAAAAATTTTTTTGAGAAACATAATAAAGTTAAACAAATAAAATTAAATTTAATTGATGGGCTGTTTAATAATTCTTTAATAAAAACAAAACCATTTTTTTCTTTAAAAAATCAAGTGGTTGGAGAAAGCCATTTAAGTAAATTAAAAAAAATTTCAAATTTTTTAAAAGAAAATAAATCAAATTATCTATTCATAAGTGCGCCGGAGAATGTTGCTTGGCTATTAAATATTAGAGGCTACGATAACCCGAATAGCCCAATACCTAATAGTAGAATGATTGTAGATGACAAAAAAAAAATTTATTTAATAGCCGACTCTAACAAAACAAAAAAAATAATTAATGATAAAAAAATTAAAAAAAATCAAGTAATCGAACCTAAAAATTTTGAAAAATTTTTAGATAAATTTAAAAAAGGTACAGTAATTATTGATAATAAAACTTGTTCGATATTTTACGAGAATTTACTAAAAAAAAGATTTAAAATTTCCAAAAAACAAGATCCAATTTACTTTTTAAAATCAATAAAAAATAAAAAAGAAATTAGATGTATGATCAAAAGTCATATTTCAGATGGAGCTGCATTAACAAAATTTTTGTACTGGATAAAGAAAGTCAACAAGAAAAATATCACTGAGTATGAAGCTCAAAAAAAATTAGAAAAATTTAGAAAAAAAAATAAAAATTATTTATTTCCAAGTTTTAATACTATTGCAGGAGCTGGAAAAAATGGAGCAATAGTTCATTATAGGGCTACAAAAAAAAATACAAAAAAGATTAACAAAAGTGACATATTTCTTTGTGACTCAGGCGGACAATATAAGTATGGAACAACTGATGTAACTCGCACAATTTGTTTTTCAAAACCAAAGAATTATATAAAAAATATTTTTACGAGAGTATTAAAAGGACATATTGCTGTAGTGGAAGCAGATCTTAATAAATATTTTGATGGTAAATCTATTGATATATTGGCTAGAAAATATCTTAAAAAAATTGGTTTAAATTATGAACATGGGACTGGTCATGGAGTTGGCTTTTTTTTGAACGTTCATGAAGGTCCGCATTCAATATCTAGATTAAATAGAGTAAAATTTAGAGAAGGAATGATAGTGAGTAATGAGCCAGGATATTATAAAAAAAATAAATTTGGAATAAGAATTGAAAATTTAATTTATGTTAAAAAAATAAAAAATAAATTATCTTTCGAAAATTTAACTTTAGTGCCTATTGAAAAAGATTTGATTAATTTTAAACAATTATCAAAAAATGAAAAAAAATATTTATTAAACTACAATTTAAATATTTATTCAAAAATATCAAAGTTTTTAAATAAAAATGAAAAAAAGTGGTTAACTAGTTTTATTTAACATTTTCATCCACTCATCTTGATTTAAAATTTTAATTTTTAATTCTTTTGCACTTATAATTTTTCTTTTTGTTGGTTTATCTCCAATAATTAAATAGTTCAATTTTTTTGAAACATTGCTTATAATTGTTCCTGAATTTTGTTCAATTAACGACTTAGCTTCAGCTCTGCTCATGCCCAAAAGTTTACCAGTAAGCATGAATGTTTTATTTTTCAATAGACCATCATTTTTAAACTCTAAACTATCATTTATAGAGAGTATTTTAACTAATTCATTTAATACTTTTTTATTAGTTGTATTAGAAAAAAAATGTTTAATTGAACCAATCTGAGTCTCTCCAATGCCATCAATATTAACTAATTCATTAATTTTATCAGTTTTAGTTAATGCTAAAAAATTATTTGCCGATTTTAGATTTTTTGAAATCAACTTTGCATTTTCAAGGCCAATATGTCTTATTCCCAAAGCAAAAATAAATCTTTCAAAAGAAATGTTTTTACGTGAATTGATTGAATATTCTAAGTTTTTTACAGATTGTTTACCCCACCCATCTAAATTTTCAATTTTTTTAAAATCTAAATTAAATATATCTTGAGGAAGTCTTATTAGTTTTAATTTCCAAAAATTTTCTACTATTTTTTTTCCAAAACCTTCAATATTAAATGCTTCTTTTGACACAAAATGTTTTATTTTTTCGATTGATACTTTTTCACACTCATATCCTTCACTAGAACATCTTCTTACTGCATCAGTTTTTTTTGTAGTTAAATTATATTCTTTAATAGTATTTGAGCCACATGAAGGACATTTGAGAGGAAATATATATTTTTTGGAATTTTTAACCCTTTTTCTAAAATCTATAGATGTTATATGAGGAATTACATCGCCTGCTCTTTCAATTAAAGCAGTGTCACCAACCCTAATGTCTTTTCTAACAATTTCATCTTCGTTATGTAATGTTGCATTTGAAACAATAACACCACCAATGTTAACAGGTTTTATCTTTGCCACAGGTGTAAGAGCTCCTGTTCTACCTATTTGAATTTCAATATTTAAAATTTTTGAGACAGAGCTATTAGCAGTGAATTTATGAGCTATGGCCCATCTTGGTGCATTAGCAACATTTCCAAGTCTTTTTTGTAAATCAAGATCATTAATTTTATAAACGATACCATCAATATCAAAATCTAATTTATCTCTTTTTTTTTCTAAATCGTAGTAATTTTCTAATAATTTTTTTATTCCAGTTAATTTTTTGTTGAAAGGATTTATTTTGAATCCCCATGTGTTTAAATTTTCTAAAAAATCACTTTGAAATTTAACTTGCATATTTTTTTCATATCCAAATGTATAAGCAATAAATTTTAATGGAATTTTTTTTGTTTCATTTGGATTTTTTTGTCTAAGCGAACCTGACGCGGCATTTCGCGGGTTAGCAAATTTATTGGATAATTTTTTAAAATCAGAATTCTTTATAAAAACTTCTCCTCTAATATCTATTTCTTTTGGAAAATTTTTAGCACTGATAAAACTTGGAATATCTTTTATTGTTTTTAAGTTTTCAGTTATATCCTCTCCCTCTTTTCCATCCCCCCTAGACAAGCCTTTTACAAATTGGCCATTTCTATAAATCAAAGAAGCAGAAATGCCATCTATTTTGGGTTCTACACTATATTCTATTTTAAAATCATTTTTTTTGTCTAAAAAATTAATAATTTTTTTTTGAAAATTTATCAAATCATTCTCAGAAAAAGCATTGGATAAAGATAACATTGGTACCTGATGTTTTACCTTTAAAAAATTCTTAGAAGGTTTAAAGCCAACAATTTTAGATGGAGATTTTTGATGATCTAAGAATGAATATTTTTTCTCAAGTTCTATTATCTCTAACTTTAGTTTATCATATTCTTGATCAGATATTAATGAATTGCTTTCATCATAATATTTTTTGTTATATTTTTCAATTTCTTTAATTTTAGTAAGATATAATTTTTTAATTTTTTCAAAATTCATCTTATTTGAAAAGTTCTTTAAATTTTCTAATAATTAAATTCTGTTTATCTTTTTTAATTTTATCTTTAGGATTAACATATTTTTTATTAAATACTTTATATGACTCCTTATACCAATCACTACTTTGATAGTTGTAACCCAACAAAACAGCATATTTTTTTGCCTCTTCCTCTAATCCTAAAATATAATTCACTTCAACCAATCTATGTAATGCTTCTTCAACATAATCAGTATCTTCATAGTTTTCCACAATATATTTAAATCTTTTGATTGCTGGTATCCATTTTTTTTGTGATAAATAATAATTAGCTATATAATTTTCCTTTGATGCGAGAGTATTTTCAATCAAAGATAATTTAAATTTTGCATCTAAGGAAAAATCAGTATTAGGAAAATCTGACAAAATTATTTCAAAATACTTTTTTGATTTTAATAATGGACTTAAATCTTTTTTCTCATCAACAATTCTTTCATAATGACACGTAGCTAATAAAAAATATGCATAAGCAGTATTTTGATTTACTGGATAATTTTTTAAAAATCTATTCAATTCAAATATTGCATCCCCATAATAATCTTGAGAATAATATGAATAAGCTGCCATCAAAATAGATCTGGGTGCCCATATGGACTGAGGATAAATATTTTCTACTGCATTAAAGTTTTTTGCAGCAAACAATACATCACCTTCATCTAATGCTGTAAGTCCTTTGTTGTAAGCTTCTATCATTTGAAGCTCAAGATCTTTGCTATCTAATATAATTTCAGACTCTTTGTTTTTATTACATCCTGATAAAATAAATAAAAAACATAGAAATATAATAGTGAAAATAAATTTCATATTTTCGTATTATTAGTTAAAAAATTATTTTATGCTATTGATTTAAGCATATTCTTTTGGATATAAGTATGAGGTAAACTTTTTTCTTTTATCTCTAAAACTGAGTAATTATCTTTATTATTAAACACTTTCCTTAATAATTGATTTGTTAAATAATGCCCTCCTTGTGAACAAGTTACATTCGCAAGCATTCTATAACCAGATGTAAATAAATCACCAATGCAATCTAAAATTTTGTGATTTACAAACTCTTTATTATTTCTTAATCCTTCCTTATTCAAAATTTCATTATTTTTCACAACAATAGCATTTTCTAAACTTCCGCCTTTTGCCAAACCATCTTTTTTAATTTGTTCTATATCTTCGTAAAGGCAGAAAGTTCGAGAGTCATATATATCTGTCAAATCATCCTCATAAACTTTAATTTTATTTCTTTGATTACCAATTAGCTCATTTTGAAATTTAATTTCAAAATCAATGTTCAAGTTTAATTTGGCTGGTTCAATAATTATTTTTTTATCGCCCTCTACAAACTCAACCCTTTTTTTTATTTTTATTATTTTAATTGGTGTTTCACTAAAATGTATTCCGCTTTGGGTTATCTTTTTTACAAACTCTCTAGCTGAACCATCAAGAATTGGAACTTCTTCACCATCTATTTCAATTACAGCATTATCTATTCCTAATCCAAATAAAGCTGCCATTAAATGTTCAATAGTTGATACTTTAACACCAAATTCATTAGAAATTGTTGTGTTTAAAGAAGTGTTGGTAACATTTGCAAAGTTTGGTTGAACAATGTTATTAGATTTTAAATCAATTCTTTTAAAATAAATACCTGAATTAGGCTCAGAAGGCTTAACACAAATTTTCACAAGTTTACCACTATGTAAACCCATGCCCTCAAACTTAATTGAGTTTTTGACTGTTTTTTGATTTAAATAAGACACATCTAGATTAATAAAGTGAAAGGTTCTAGATTAAAAAACAACAAATATTACTATAAAATACAATTTATGCATTTAGCCAAAAAGTTGAAAAAATCTCTCAAAAAATCCAATTTTTCTAGTAATTTTTGATGAAATTATAACCTCGTTATCATTAAAACCTTCAATGATCTTTTTACTCATTAAAAATAGTTCTTCGTTTTTGCTCGATTTTGATGTTTTTTTTACATATTGAGCGCTTAAAAATTTATCAATTGATATTTGATATTTTTTACAAATTTTTTCAATTTCTTCAATAAGTTCGTTGGATAATGAAATAAAAGTTACATCTAAAGAAAAAGTCTTACATTTCATTTTTTGAGGCAAAGATAAAAATTCTTTCCCATCAATTAAATATTGATTTATTATCATGTGAATTATGGTTTTATTATTAAAACTATCTTTAAATTGATATTTTATTTCATTAAGAGCATGTTTAATATTTTCTAGAGTAATTTCATCTCCATTATTATTTTTTTTAATTGAAATATCTACTGAAAGAATATCTTTATGATCAATTATAAGATTAATATCTTTAATGAATGTATTAAATAATTTTTCTATTTTGTAAATATTTTGGTCCAAAAATATTTCTAAGTCATCTAATGTTAATTCATTTTGATTATTATTTTTTATGTACTTATTAAGATAAATATTTTTAAAATCATCATACTGATGAACCGAAATTAAAAACTTATTTGAGTCTATATATAAAAAAACTTGAAGATTATTTTCATCCATCAACGACTACCTGACTATTTTGTCTAAGATCAATAATTTTAAGATTTTCATTTTTTTTTTCTTTAATGAAGACATCTAATAATTCAAAAGATTCAATTAATTTTTCTTTTGGTAATTTTATTAGAACTCCATTTTTTGTCTCAATGTTCCATCTTTTAGATGGTAGGAAAGTTAATTTGTCAATATTCTCAAATTTAAAATTTGATTTATCAACAATTTCTTTAAAAAAGAAAAAATCTGAAACATTAAAATCACCAAAAATAATAGGTAAATTATTTATTTGTTCATTCGTTTTTATAAACTTACCATTGGATCCGATATAATTGTCATCAGCTGTTTTTATTATCAATCTAGTTTTTTCAATTTTTACTTCTATTGATGATGGATAAATTTTATATATTGTAAATTTTTCAACAAAATTATTAGAATTTATTATTTTATTAATTTTAGATCTATCTATAAAAAATAAATTATTGACCTTTAGAACATTTAATTTTCTAGCTATATCTAAATTGCTTTTTTCATCTAAACCAGAAACAATTATATTATTTAAATTTGGGAAACTTAAATTAGCTAAATTTTTGTTGTTTATTGTTCCAATCATTAAAAATAAAAAAATATAAATTAAAACTTTTTTATTTTTGAATTGAGGCATCTTTTAAAATTAATTCTAACAACTTGATAAAACTAATACCATGATAGCGAGCAATTTCAGGTACTAAAGATAGTTTAGTCATACCTGGCTGTGTATTAATTTCTAGTAAATAAAATTTTTTATTAAAAAATTTAAAATCAGAGCGTGAAACTCCTCTGCAATGAATTAATTTGTGTGCTTTCATGGTTACATTCATTAAATTGTTATAATCTTTTTTTGATAAATTAACTGGAATTAAATGTTGGGTTTTCGCATTAACATTGTACTTCGCTTGATAATCGTAAAATGTTCTTTTAGGTTTAAGCTCAATTGCCCCAAGTTTTTTCTTACCTACAATTGCTGCTTGAATTTCTCTTCCAGGAATAAATTCTTCTATTATAATTTTTTTATAATTCTTAAGAACTCTAAGTTTTTTAAAGATATTATTTTTTGAACATATAAAAACATTTACACTGGATCCTTCATTAATTGGTTTAATCACAACTGGAAATTTGAGTTTTTTTTGTATTAAATTTAATAAAACCGTTTTTTTTTTATTAAATTCATACAAAATAAATTTTGGAGTTAATATTTTATTCTTAATAAATATTTTTTTTGATAATTCTTTGTCCATAGCCAATGCTGAGGAGATAACACCTGAATGGGTATATGGTATTTTGATGCCTTCCAAAATTGTTTGGATATAACCATCTTCTCCATACTGACCATGCAAAGCATTAAAAATTTTTTTTGGTTTAAATGATTTTATAATTTTTAATAGATTAAAATTAGGCTCAGTAATTTTTACTTTATAACCATTTTTAGAAAGTTCTTTAGCTACTTGTCTTCCAGTATCAAGACTAATAGCTCTTTCTTTTGAGATACCTCCTGAAATTATTAAAATTTTTTTTTTCAAATTATTCCAATATTTTAATTTCTTTTTCTAAACTAATTCCTGTTTTTTCTAAAACTTTTTTAGATACGAAGTCAATTAATTTTGACATATCTTCAAATGAAGCGTTGCCTTTGTTTACAAAGAAGTTGCAATGTTTATTTGATATATGTGCGTCTCCAAAGCTTACATCTAATGGCACTGAATCTTTTATAAGTTCCCATACTTTTTTTTCAGTTTGTGAGATTGGATTTTTGAAAGTACTTCCACTAGTTTTTATTTTTGATGGTTGATTTTTTTCTTTTTCAGCTTTTAATTTTTCCATTTCTTTTTTAATTTCAATCAATTCACCCTTTACACCTTTAAATGAAGCACTTAAAAAAATAAGGTTATCTGGCAAACTAGTCTTTCTATAATCAAACTTGATATCTTTAGATGGTATCGTAATTACATTGCCTAAATTATCAATTGCTTGAATTGATAATAAAATATCTTTAAACTCTTTTCCAAAACATCCAGCATTCATTCTTATTCCACCACCAATAGTACCTGGAATACAGGATAAGAATTCAAATCCACTTAATTCATTTTCTGCAGCGAAATCAGATAATGATTTATCAAAAACAGCACTCCCAGCTATAATTATATCTTCTCCTAATAAAGAAATATTATTAAAATTTTTGCTTAATTTTATAACTACTCCATCAAATAACTTATCGGTTATTAAAGTGTTTGATCCTGCTCCTAAAATAAAAATTTTTTCCCTATTATCTATTTTTTTTAAAAAACTTACTAAATCTTTCAAAGTTTCAGCTTTAAAAAAAATTTTTGATTTTCCACCTATATTAAACCAATTTTTTTTCTTTAAGTCTTGCTCATATTTTACATTTGCACCAAATTCATCCAATAAATCTTTCAATTTATCAATTTTCATTACATTAATTCTGGAAGACTTTTCATCCAACTAGATATTGTTCCAGCTCCCATACCAATTACAATTTTTTTTCCATACATATTTTTTTTAAGAAACTTTGCTAGTTGAAAATTGTCATTGACTATGAATAATTTTACTTTTGAATTTTTAATTATTTCTTTTGCAAATTTTATATAATTGAATCCTAACTTTATTTTTTCTCCAGCTGTATAAATTGGACAGAGCACTACTGTATTGGCATTTTTAAAAGATAATGAAAACTCTTTTCTTAAATCTTTTAATCGTGAAATACGATGTGGTTGAAAAATACAAACTTTATCATATCCTTTATAAACTTTTTTTAAACCATCCAAAACTTCTTTTATTTCTGTTGGATGATGAGCATAATCATCATAAAAATCTATCTTATTATATGTAAAAATTTTATTAAATCTTCTTTCAACACCCTCAAAATTTAACAATCCCCTTTTTATATCTGAAATTGATATTCCAACTGTTAAAGCGACAGCTGTAGCAGCGACAGAATTTTTTACATTATGTATGCCAAGTAAAGGTATTCTAATTTTTTTAATAGTCTTTTTTTGTTTGTTTGGAAGATTTATTATTAAATCATAATCAGTAAATCTCTTATCATATTTAACATTTTTAATTAAAAAGTTAGATTTTAAATTGCTTCCATATGTGTAAAAGTTTTTGGTCTTCAAATTTTTAATTAACTCAACATTCATTTTATCATCAATACAAATAAATGATTTACCGAAAGAAGGAACTTTATTCAAAAATTCTATAAAATAATTCTTTAATACATCCATTGATTTATAATAATCCATATGTTCTCTATCAATATTGGTAATAATAGAATAAGTCGGAGGAATGTGAACAAAACTACCGTCTGACTCATCAGCCTCTAAAATAGACCAGTCACTTTTTCCAAGTTTAGCAGAATTTTTAATAGAATTAATAACACCACCATTTATTATTGTTGGATCTATTTTTGTTTTTTGAAAGATTGAGGTTACTAATGATGTGGTTGTGGTTTTTCCATGAGAACCCACAACAACAATGTTTTTCATCAAAGAAACTATGTGCGCTAACATTTGACCTCTTTTAATAACCGGTAAATTTTTTCTTTTTGCTTCTAATAATTCTGGATTATTTTTTTTAATTGCTGAGGAAACTACAACAATTGTAGCATCCTTAAGATTTTGCTTCTTATGACCAATAAAAATTTTTATCTTTTCTTTTTTTAATCTTTCAATGTTCTTATTTAGCAATATATCACTTCCTTGAATCCTGAAACCTTTGCCTTTCATTATTAAAGAAAGTCCACTCATCCCAATTCCACCAATACCAATAAAATGGATTATTTCATTTTTTGCTAATTCAATTTTCATTTAAAGTATTTAATATTTTTTGATTAACACTAATCCAAGTATTTTGGTAATTTAATTTTTTTAAATTTTCCTTTTTTATAAAAAAATCCTCTTTATTTTTTAAAATATTCAATAAAATCTCCTCAACGTTATCCTCAAATAAATGTTGATCAATAACCCAGCAACAATCATTATTTTTATAGAAATTTGCATTTTCGTATTGATGGTTGTCTTTTGATGATGGCAAGGGGACAGCTAAAAAAGGTATGTTTGATATTGATAATTCCGCTAAAGTTGAGGCTCCCGCTCTTGTTATGCTGAAATCAGACGCTTGGATTATTTCCTTAAAATTCTCATTAAAACTGAAGATAAAGTTTTTTACGTTATTCTCTGAATAAAATTCTTTAAGATTAGAAATATTCTTTTCATTAGTTTGTTGAACTATTTTAATTGGATATTTTTTTGAAATATTAACAATAGATTTTTTTAAATTTTTATCAAAAATACTCGCACCCTGGCTTCCTCCTATTATTAACAGGTTAAATTGATTTTTTTCTATTGAAATATTATCATTTATATAAAATTCTTCCCTTACCAAGGGATTTATCAATACTATTTTATTTTTAAACTGATTAGGAAAATTCCTAATTTTATTACTATAGCAAAAAATTTTTTCACATGAACTTAAAAAAAACTTGTTAGCGCGCCCTAAAACTAAATTTGGTTCGAGTAAATAAATTTTTAATCCACAAAGTTTTGCAGCTAAAATAACAGGAAGAGACATATATCCCCCAGTGGAAATAATTTTTTGTATCTTTTCACTTTTTATAAATAAAAATGATTTAATTGTTAAAAATATTATCTTGAATAAATTAAAAGGTAGAAAAAAAAGATTGTTCAATCTTGGCGTATTTATAATTTTAAATTTTTGAATATTTTTATCAAAAAAATTTGAGCCTCTTTTATCTGTAGTAATTATTACTTCAAATTCTTTCAATAAGTGTTTAAAAATAATTAAAGCTGGTATTACGTGGCCGCCAGAACCACCAGTAGTAATTAAAAATTTTTTTTTCATATTATCTTACTTTCCTTTTAGTCAAATTTAGAATTATCCCAGATAAAATTGAAACACTGATAATAGATGATCCACCATAACTTATAAAAGGAAGTGTCATTCCTGTAGTGGGAAATAATCTTATGTTAACTCCGATATGAATCATTGCTTGAACTAAAATTAAACTTACACAGCCTACTAAAATTAATTTAACCCTTTCCTTATTTTCTAAATAGACTTTTTTAAATACAGAATAAATAAATATTAAAAATAAAAATAAGATTAAAATTATGGCAATTACCCCAAACTCTTCGGATATCACAGAAATTATATAATCTGTATGAGCTTCTGGCACTCTATTTTTTAAAGTTCCCTCTCCTATACCTTTTCCAAAATACCCCCCGCTTGTAATAGAATCAATTGCTTTTTCTGATTGAGCATTATGTGTTCCTGTTTCACTATTAAAAAAAGACAGTATTCTGTTTTTTATATATTCAAATTTAGGAACAAACCTTATCGAGAAATAAAGAACTGTGAATAAAGTCAAACAAGAACCTAATAGAAAGAAAATATTTATTCCAGAAATAAAAATTAAAACGGACCAGCTAAAAAAAACCAACAATGTTTGCCCAATATCTGGTTGTGCAGCTAATAACAAAGCTATTATTAAAGTTATTAAAAAAGAAACTAAATACTTTAAATAAATGTTTGTATATTTTTCACTACTTAAAATTATACTGATTAATACAATTAAAAATGGTTTGACTAACTCAATTGGTTGAAATCTAGGTAAAAAATACAAATCAATCCATCGTTTTGCACTATTCACCTCAACACCTATAATGGGAACTAATAACAAAAAAATTAGAGAAAATGAAAATACTATAGGAGAAATCTTAAATAGTTTTTCCTCATGAATTGAAGACAAAATAAAAATTATAAATATACCTAAAAAAACAAAAGATAAATGCTTGAAAAAAAAAGTATAGTCATTTGTATTTAATTTATCTGAAACTAATAAAGATGTTGATACCAATGAAAAAAATAACCCAATAATAAATAATAAAATAATCAGTAAAAATAAAAATTTATCTATGTTTTTCCACCACTCATAATATACATTATAAATTGATTTATTTAATTCCATCAAAGTGCTTCTTAATCAATTTATTAAAATAAAGACCTCTATCTTCAAAATTTTTAAAACTATCAAATGATGCAGCACATGGACTAAATAATATTGTTTTGTTTATAAATTTTTCTTTTTTAATAAACAAAATTACCTTGTTAAGTGCTTCTTTTAAGTTATTGAAATTTTTAAAATTAATTTTACCTTGAAGTTTTTTATTAAAAAATTTTTTGTTTTTACCATATACAAAAGCTTTGATATTTTTAAAATATTTTCTTGGTAGGTCGAATTTATCGCCCTTTTTGCAAATGCCACCTAATAACCAGTAAATATTTTGATTTGATTTTAAAAGACCCATAGATGATGAAAAACTTGTAGATTTTGAATCATTAATAATGGTTAGATACTTTTTTTTAAAAATAACTTGTTGACGGTATTTAAGCCCGTTAAATTTTTGAATTGTTTTTTTTATTAATCCATATTTAAGATTAAATTTTTTTGATATTTCGAATGCAAATGAAAAATTTTCTTTATTTGTTTCAGTTAAAAAATATTTATTTTCTATATTTTTAAGTAGCTTATCTATTTTTTTTGTATCTACTTTAATAATTTTGCAATTTAAACTATTTGATCTTAATTCTTTATTAATTATAAAGTCTTTTTTTTTGACAAATGCAAAATGTTTATTTGATTGATTTTTTAATAATTTAAATTTAGCTTTAATATAATTTTTAAATGTTTTGTGTCTCTCAATATGATCTGGTGAAATATTTAAAATAGCAGCAAACTTTGACTTAAAAAGTCTACTATATTCTAATTGATAAGAAGAGGCTTCAATAATAAAGACTGTTTTTTTATTTACATTATTAACAGATAAAATTGGGTTTCCGATGTTTCCGACTAATCGGACATCAAATTTTTGATCAGAAAAAATTTCATAAAGTAATTGACATGTGGTAGATTTACCATTTGTCCCAGTTATTGTAATACAATCATTATTATAAAATGAATTAAAAACATCTAAATCGGAGTAGATTTTGTTATAATTTTTTTTAAGAAATCTAGATAATTTACATTTATTGATGTCGATTCCAGGGCTTATAATTATTTGATCAAATTTTACTTTCAAAATATTTTGATAATTAATTATATTTTTTTTTAAATTTAAGTTTTGAGTTTTCGAAAAATCATCATCGAATAAAAAAACAGAATTTTTTTTTTTTAGAAACTTAAAAGAAGATAATCCACTTTTTCCCAAACCATAAATTAATATTTTTTTATTTAAAAAGATATTCAAGCCTTAACCTTTTATCTGAGTTTTAACGTAGCTAAACCAATCATTGCTAGAATGATCGAAATAATCCAAAATCTGATTACTACAGTTGACTCTGGCCAACCTTTTTTTTCAAAATGATGATGTATTGGAGCCATTTTAAATATTCTTTTACCAGTCAATTTGAATGAAATCACTTGTACCATAACAGAAACAGCTTCAAGGACAAATAATCCGCCTATAATTGCTAAAACTATTTCATGCTTTGTAATTATTCCCACAGCACCCAGAGAACCACCTAATGATAAAGACCCAGTGTCACCCATAAAAATTTTTGCAGGAGGTGCGTTAAACCATAAAAAACCTAAGCACGCTCCAATGATAGCTCCACAAAAAATTGAAATTTCACCCGTTCCTTCAATATAAGGAATTTGTAAATAATCTGAAAAAACTATATTTCCAGTGACATAACTTATAAATGCAAAACAAGCAGCAACCAGAATTACTGGTACAGTTGCTAAACCATCTAAACCATCAGTTAAATTAACTGCATTAGAAGATCCGATAATTACAAAAATTGCAAAAGGAATAAAGAACCAACCTAAATTTATAATTAAATTTTTAAAGAAAGGAAAAAATAAATTTGTTAACTCACTGTTATTTGAAAATTTTATCAAAAATATTATTCCAATTACAGCCAAAATTATTTGTAATAATATTTTTATCTTAGAGGATATTCCTGAGGAATTTTTGAATTTTATTTTTTGATAATCGTCATAAACACCTAGCAAACCAAATGATATAGCAATATATAAAGCAAAAATAATATAAATATTTTTAAGATCAGCCCACATTAATACAGAGATTAATAAACCAGTTAAAATAATCAAACCACCCATAGTAGGAGTTCCAATTTTTTTTATGATATGGTCTGTAGGACCATCATCTCTTATTGGGTTAGTAATTTCTTTGTTGGCAAAATATCTTATAAAAGGATTTCCTATCAATAATACGATAATTAATGATGTAAACACCGCTAAACCAGTTCTAAATGTAATATACTTAAAAACATTTAAGAATGAAAAAATATCAACAAAGTCTAATAGAAAATTATAAAACATTAATATTTCTCTTTTTTAATTTACTTATATAATTAAATAAACCCGTTGAATTAGATCCTTTTACCATCAAATAATCACCATCTCTTAAATTAGTTATCAAAAGATCATCTAATTCCGAATCATTTTTTAGAATATTTCCTTTTTTGGATTTATTAATTCTTTTAAAAGTTTGAATAATATCCTTTCCAATAACATGCACTTTATCAATTTGAGTCTTATTTATTGAGTCTGCAATAGATGCATGTAATTTTTTTGAATATTTTCCTAATTCAAGCATATCTCCAAGTAAAATATGTTTCTTATTATTATTAATTTTTATTTTATCAAAATTTTGCAATGCTGAATTTAAAGATAAAGGATTAGAATTATAGCTTTCATTAATTATAAAAATTTTCTTTTTATTGAGTGTTAATATTGAAATATTACCTCGACCTTCTCTCGTTTTTATATTTAAAAATAAATTTTTACTCAATTTATTAACATCAACAAAAACTTGCATGACTGTTATGGCTGCTAACATATTATATAAAAAACTATTAAAATTCCTTTTAATATAAAATTGCTTCTCTGTGTTATTTATATTCAGGATAATCTTAAATATATTTTTTTTCCTAATAATTTTTTTGATATTTACTGTTGTATTTTTGTTGTGTAGTGAAAATGACAAAACTTTTATTTTTTTTTTGTAGGCTAATTTTTTATGAAAATTAAAAAATTTATCGTCTGCATTAAGAACTATTGACCCATTAATGTTTATATTGTTAATAATTTCACCTTTTGCAGCAGCAATACCTGAAATATTCTTAAAATTTTTAATATGCGCAAAACTTACATTCGTTATAACTCCTACATCAGGTCTAATTATTTTTGAGAGAAAATCAATTTCTCCTTTTTTATCCATTCCAACCTCTAAAACACCAAATTTATCCTTTTGACTTATATTAAATAAAGTCAAAGGCACTCCATATTTATTATTGAAAGATTTTTTGGAGTACGTTGTTTTATAGTTCTTGTTAAGAGCCAAACCCAATATATCCTTCAATGATGTTTTGCCACAACTTCCTGTAATTGCTATGATTTTAGTTTCTAAACTTTTTCTTTTAACTTTGGAACAATCAGTTAAAAAATTTAAACTATTTTTAACTTTAATTTGTTTAGTATAACTTGATTTTTGTTTAATTTTTTCAACTATTGCTAATGATGCTTTTCTTTTAAATACTTCATTTAAATAATTGTGAGCATCATTTTTTTCACCTCTAAGTGTAAAAAAAATATCATCTTTACAAACTTCTTTTGAATTTATTACTGCTTCTTTTGAATTCAATTTTTTGACAGATATATTTGAGTCAGAGATTTCTTTAATAATATTCAAATTTAAATTTTTTGATAAAGTTTTATTTTTATCATTAATAGCTTTTAAAATAATTTCTCGATCAGAAAAAAATCGTACTTTGTTTTTGTAAGTTTGAAATGTTTCGTGACCTTTTCCAGCTATTAATAAAATTTCTGAACTTTTGAGATCTAAAATAGCCTTCTTAATTGCTTTTTTTCTATCTGAAATTTCATAAATATATTTTTTTTTTATTCCCTCTTTAATTTTTTTTCTAATTTGATTAGGATTTTCATTTCTTGGATTATCATCTGTTAAATAAATTTTTTGACAATAAGTGTCCACAATTTTTCCCATCAAAGATCTTTTTTTCTTGTCTCGATCTCCACCACATCCAAAAACTATTGATATATTTTTATTAGGAAACTGTTCTTTTAAATTTTCTAAAACAATTCTTAAAGCATCTGGAGAATGAGCATAGTCTAAAATTACTTTTGAATTGTTCTTAATTTGACCAATTTTTTCCAATCTTCCATCAATAGGTTTTAATTTGTTTAGACTTTTAATGACATTAGAGATATTGATGCCACTTTTCTCAGCAGCAATTAATGCCATCAAAACATTTTTAAGCTGAACTTTTCCTATTAGTTTTATTTGAAATTTAAAATTAAGTTTTTTATATTTTAAGTATATTATTTGATTATCTCCATCAAAATTATGATGAATGACTTTAATTCCTAAATTTTTTTTTTCTTCAGAAATTGTATTAAGCTTTAAATTTTTTTCTTTTGAAATTTTTTGAATTCTAATGAATTCTGGAATAGAACTATCAGTTATAATATTTCCATTACTCTTTAATAATTTTTTAAACAAATAAAGCTTAGAATTAAAATAATCTCTAAAATTTTTATGATAATCTAAGTGATCATGAGAAAGATTTGTAAAAATTCCAATATCAAATAATAATCCGTCTAATCTATGTTGTTTTAAACCATGGCTAGATGCTTCCATTATAACATTATCTATTTTCTTTTTTTTTAGATCTTTTAATATTTCACTTAATTTTATCGGATCTATTGTTGTATTGGGTAAACTTCTTAATGAGTAGTTAGTTTTAATTCCTAAAGTTCCTATAGAAGCAACTTTTTTTTTATTTAAATTTAATATTTGAAAATAAAAATCTGCTATAGATGATTTTCCGTTAGTTCCAGTAACAGAAACTAAATTTTTTGGCTTTAAATAATTAATTTTAAAAGAAACTTGTGCTAACAATTTTCTAATATTTTTAGTGTAAATAAATAAAATTTTATTTCTGATCCCTGAAAACTTTTTTTCGTGAACAATTATTTTTGATCCCTTTTTGATAGCATCATTGATAAAATTATGGCCATCAATTTTATTACCCTTTATGGCAAAAAAAATAAAATTTTTTTTTACTTTTGAACTGTCAAAAGCAATATTAGAAAAGAAGTAATTCTTATATTTTTTTTCTATTTTGGGAAAGTAATCTTTAAGAAACATTTTAGTAAACTTGAATATACTTTGTGGCTAAAATAGGCCCAATTTTTTTTATAATTTGACCAGCAACTTCAACAGAAGTCCATCCTGCCGTATTAAATGGTGTTCCAGTAAAACTGCCTTTTTTATTTCTATAATTATAAACATAAGTTGGAGAACCTTTTGGAGAATCTAACATAACAATAAATACAAATTCTGGTTTTGATGATGGAAAAATTGAGGCAAAAGTATTTATTTTAGTGTTTGAGTATTGACCATCAGCTACTTGTTCTGCTGTTCCTGTTTTTCCTGCAATTTCATATCCATTAATATTTGCTAATCCCGCGGTGCCTTCATCTTCTGTAACAACTTTTCTTAATATTTTATTTATCTCTGCCGAAGTACTATTTTTTAAAATAAATTTTCCCTTATTAATTTTTTTTTGTTCTTTGAAAATTAACGTTGGATGAACATTATAACCACCATTAGATATAACCGCATATCCTTTTGCTAATTGTAATAATGTAGTAGATATTCCGTGACCAAATGATGCCGTTGCCAATTTACATTTACTCATAGAAAAATCCTTTTGAACAGCAACTTCATTAATATCAAAATCAATATTACCAATGACTCCAATTTTTTCTAAAAAACTTTTAAAATTATTCTCCCCGACTTTTTGTGCTATTCTTACTGATCCAATATTTCCAGATCTAATCAATATTTGTTCCGCTGTTAGTCTACTAGGAATTTTTTTATCATATTCTCTAATTGGAAAGCCAGCACAATTAATTGATTTGGGTAAATTGGAGAACTCTGTTGAAGGCTCAACTAAACCTAAGTTTAAAGCTGCTGCTAAAGTAAAAGGTTTAAATACTGAGCCTAATTCATAGGAACCTTTACTAACTCTATTAATAAAATTTTTGTCAGAAATTTTTTTTCTTTCATTCAAATCAAAATCAGGCAAAGAGACAAATGAGATTATCTCTCCGTTATGAATATTCATTAATATTGAAGCACTACCTTTAGTCTGAAAAATTTTATTGAATTTTACTAATTCTTTTCTAATCAAGAATTGTATATTAGCATCTACTGTTAGTTTTAATGGTTTTGTAATACTTTTTAAGTTGTCATCCTGAGACTTCTCTAAACCTGATATGCCATTATTATCATTGTCAATTTGACCAATAATATGGCTGAATAAATATTTTTGTGGATATAATCTTATGATACTTTCCCTTGGTTGTATAGATTTGTCACCAAGCTGCATTAATTTTTCATAATTTTCATCAGAAACTTTTTTTTCAAAATAAAAAAATCTACCGTTTTTAATTTTCTTTTTAATTTTGGAATAATCTTTATTTGGAAAAATATATTTTAAATTTAAAACTAATTTTCTTTCATCAATAATTTGGATAGGACTGATACCTATATCTATTGAGCTAATTGTTTTACTTAAATATTTGTTATTTCTATCGACAATATCGGCCCTATAAAATTTTTTATTTTTTTTTAAAAAATAATTTTCATTAATTTTAGTATCTTCTCTTGAACCAAGATGAATTAAATGAATAGAATAGATAAGAGAAATGACAAAAAAAACGAAAAAAATAAATGCAAT
>CACNWC010000003.1 GCA_902624075.1 uncultured Pelagibacteraceae bacterium
GAGGCTAAAAAAGAAGAGGCTCCTAAGGAGGAAAAAAAATAATCTTATATTTATTTATGTTGCAAGTTCAATTATTTACACTTTATCCAGAAGTTTTTCCGGGACCTTTAAATAAAGGTATTTATGGCAAAGCATTAGCTAAAAATTTGTGGAGCCTAAATGTGATTAACATCAGAGATGCAGCAAAAGATAAACATAAGACAGTGGATGATACACCTTATGGTGGTGGTTCAGGTATGTTACTTAAACCTGATGTACTAGCAAGTTCCATTGATAAAAATATTAAAAAGGGAGAGAGAATTTTTTATCTTTCACCAAAAGGTAAAAAATTTAATCAAAATATTGCTCAAGATTTATCAAAAGTAAATTCATTCTCTTTAATTTGTGGACATTTCGAGGGAGTTGATGAAAGAATTTTATCTACAAGAAATATTGAAGAAATTAGCATTGGTGATTATGTGTTATCAGGTGGAGAAACAGCAGCTTTAGTAATCCTTGATAGTGTTTTAAGACTTTTACCAGGTGTTTTAGGAAATGAAAAATCAGCTTCGGATGAAACTTTTGAAAATGGTCTTCTTGAGTATCCTCAATACACAAAACCCCAGATTTGGGAGGAAAAACTAGTCCCCAAAGTCTTGTTATCAGGAGATCATAGTAAAATTAAAGACTGGCGTTTATCTCAATCTGAGGCTATAACACGCGACCGAAGACCAGATTTATGGCAGAAATATAAGAAAAAATAATTTGATTTATAATAAAATGAAAACAATAGAAGAAATAAACCAAAATAACGTTAGAAAAATTCTTTCTGAAAAAAAACTACCAGAATTTTTTCCTGGTGATGTGGTGAAAGTAGGAGTGAGAATTACCGAGGGAAAGAAAGAGAGAATTCAATATTTTGAAGGTGTGTGTATTGCAAAAAAAAATAGAGACTTAAACTCTTCATTCACTGTAAGAAAAATTTCTTTTGGAGAGGGTGTCGAAAGAACATTTCCATTATTTGGAACAGTAATAGATTCAATAAAAGTTATTCGTTCAGGAAAAGTTAGAAGAGCTAAATTATATTATTTAAGAGATAGAACTGGTAAATCAGCTAGAATTGCAGAAAAAATAAGAAAGAAGATTGGAATTGACCTTGATGCAAAACCAGAGACTGTAACAGAAGAGAATTTAGCACCAGTTACAATAGAATCAGATACTAAAAAGGAAGAAGCTCCGAAGGTAGAAGCTTTACCTGTTGAAGAAATTAAAAAAGAAGAGGCCCCTAAAGCTGAAACTAAGATAGAAAAAAAACTAAAAAATATACCAGAAAAAAAATAATTTTTTTTTCAATGCCCTATACTCTTTACGATAAAATTTGGAACGATCACCTAGTGGATCAACAAGATGATGGCACAGCTTTATTATTTGTTGATAGACATTTAGTTCATGAAGTCACCAGTCCTCAAGCCTTTGAAGGTTTAAGAAATTCTAAACGTTTAGTTAGGCACCCAACCTTAACTCTTGCTGTTGCAGATCATAACGTACCTACAACAGATAGGTCCAGGGGTATTTCAGATAAAGAGTCTAAAATTCAAGTAGAAACTTTAGAAGCTAACTGCAAAGAATTTGGTGTTCAGCTTTTTGGAATGAATGACAAGAGGCAAGGTATTGTTCATGTTACCGGTCCCGAGCAAGGATTTACTCAACCTGGTACAGTTATTGTTTGTGGAGATAGTCATACAGCTACCCATGGTGCATTTGGTGCTTTAGCATTTGGGATTGGAACTTCAGAAGTAGAACATGTTTTGGCAACTCAAACTTTAGTTCAGAAAAAAGCAAAAAATTTTAGAGTAAATGTTAATGGCAAGCTTCCATTAGGCGTCACATCTAAAGATGTAATTCTTCAAATTATTGGAAAAATAGGCACAGCTGGTGGAACAGGTTGTGTAATAGAATATGCTGGTGACTTAATAAGATCATTAAGCGTGGAACAAAGAATGACAATTTGTAATATGACTATTGAAGGAGGCGCTAGAGCAGGATTGATAGCTCCTGATGAAAGAATATTTGAATATTTAAAAGGTAGACCAATGTCGCCAAAAGGAAAAGATTGGAATAAAGCTTTAGAATATTGGAAAAATTTAAATACTGATGAAGGTGCAAAATTTGATAAAGAAATAGATTTAAAAGCAGATGAAATTTCACCCATGATAACTTGGGGAACATCTCCTCAGGATGTAATTACAATTGATGAGAAAGTACCAAATCCACAAAACGAAAAGGATGAGGATAAAAAAAACTCCATAGAAAGAGCTTTAAATTATATGGGTTTAAAACCAAATATGGCAGCTAAAGATATTAAGATAGACAAAGTTTTTATTGGAAGTTGTACGAATGGTAGAATAGAGGATCTAAGAGAAGCTGCAAAAATTTTAAAAGATAAAAAGATAGCTTCTCATGTCCATGCTATGGTCGTTCCAGGCTCAGGTTTAGTTAAAGAGCAAGCAGAACAAGAAGGGCTAGATAAAATTTTTGTAAACTCAGGTTTTGAATGGAGAGAGCCGGGCTGTTCTATGTGTTTAGCAATGAACGCAGATAAATTAAAACCAGAAGAGAGATGTGCTTCAACATCTAATAGAAATTTTGAAGGAAGACAAGGTAGAGGCGGCAGAACCCATTTAGTAAGTCCAGGAATGGCAGCTGCAGCAGCAATATCTGGAAATCTTGATGATGTTAGAAAGTATCAAAACTAACATGCAAAAATTTAATACATTAAAAAGTATACCAGCTTACTTACCGATAGTTAACATTGATACAGATATGATAATTCCAAAACAATTTTTAAAGACAATAAAAAGGACAGGCTTGGGTAAAAATTTATTTTTTGAGATGAGATATGATGATAAAGGAAAGCAAATAGACGATTTTATTTTAAATCAAAGTCCTTTCAACAATTCAAAAATTTTAATTGCAGGTAAAAATTTTGGATGTGGTTCTTCAAGAGAACATGCTCCATGGGCATTACTAGATTTTGGTATTACATGTGTAATAAGTTCAAGTTTTGCGGATATTTTTTATAACAATTGTTTTAAAAATGGAATCTTACCAATTGTTCTTGAAGATGAAAAAATTAAAGAGCTATCAGAATATGCAAAGAGAAAAGAAGAAATTTCTATAGACCTTAATGAGGAAAAAATTATTTTTGGTAATAGTGAAATAAAATTTAAAGTAGATACATTTAAGAAAAAGTGCTTGTTAGAAGGATTAGACGATATAGCGCTATCTTTAAAAAAATCAGATAAAATAGAAAATTTTGAAAAAGAGTTAAAAATTAAAAAACCATGGATATTTAATGATTAAAGTAAAAAAACGAAAAATATTATTATTACCTGGAGATGGAATTGGTCCAGAGGTTATTCATGAAGTAAAAAAAATTATTAATTTTTTTAATGAAAAAAAATCACTTGATTTTGAGATTGACGAAGATCTTGCTGGTGGTTGTTCCTATGATAAACATGGTGTGCCAATCACAGATGAAGTGTTTTATAAAGCTTTAGAAAGTGCAGTGGTAATGTTAGGTGCAGTTGGTGGTCCAAAATGGGATGGTGTTGAATTTTCAAAAAAACCCGAAAGAGCTCTATTAAAATTAAGAAAAGAATTAAAATTATTTGCCAACTTAAGACCAGCAATATGTTTCGAACAATTAGTTGATGCATCAACTTTAAAACCCGAAATAGTTTCAGGCTTAGACATAATGATTGTTAGAGAATTAACAGGTGGAATATATTTTGGTGAGCCAAGAGGTATCAAGCCTATTGAAAATGGTGAGAGAAAAGGAATTAATACTCATACTTACACTAGTAATGAAATAATTAGGGTTGCTAGGATTGCTTTTGACTTAGCTAAAAAAAGATCAAATAAAGTTACTTCTTGTGAAAAATCAAATGTTATGGAAGCAGGTCAACTTTGGAAAGAAGAGGTTCAAACATTACATGATAAAGAATATAAAGATGTTGAATTAAGTCATATGCTTGCTGATAATTGTTCCATGCAATTATTAAGAAACCCAAAACAATTTGATGTAATAGTAACTGACAATTTATTTGGAGATATGTTGTCAGACCAAGCGTCTATGTTAACAGGATCTTTAGGTTTATTACCTTCAGCATCTTTAGGGGCTAAAAATAAAGATGGTGAAATGAGAGCAATGTATGAGCCTATTCATGGATCTGCTCCTGATATTGCTGGCAAAGGTATAGCCAATCCTATAGCGAGTATACTGAGTTTTGCTATGTCTTTAAAATATTCATTAGACCTTGATAAGGAGGCTCAGGCTCTAGAAAAAGCAGTACAGGACGTTTTAAACGATGGTTTAAGAACTAAAGACATTTTATCAGATGGGATGAAAGAAGTTTCTACTTCACAAATGGGTGATGCGATAATTTCAAAATTGCAATAATCAATTAATTATTTTAAACTAGTCAAATGCCAAGCTATACCGCTCCAGTAGAAGATATGATGTTTCTTTTTGATAAATTAAGAAACAATAAAAATTATAATGAGTTAGAAAAATATAAAGAGGTAAGCTCAGACCTTGTTAAAGATATTTTACAGGAAGCAGCTAAAATAAATCAAAACCTTATTTTACCACTCGCGAAAGCTGGAGATGAAAATCCAGCAGTTTTAGAAAATGGGATTGTGCGAACTCCTCCTGGATATAAAGAAGCTTATAAAAAATATATAGAGGATGGGTGGACATCTTTATCTTGTGACCCAAAGTATGGAGGACAAGGTATGCCAAAAACTGTGAGTGCATTTTTTGATGAAATGTTATCCTCTGCTAGCTTATCTTTTAAACTTTATAGCGAACTAAGTATTGGTGCATATAATTGTATAAATCACCATGCTACTGATGATATTAAAAATAAGTATTTACCAAAAATAGTTGAAGGAAAATGGAGTGGGACAATGTGCTTAACTGAACCAGTTTGTGGTACTGATTTAGGTTTACTTAAAACAAAAGCAAAAAAACAATCTGATGGAACTTACAAATTAACTGGGCAAAAAATCTTTATTACTTCTGGTGATCATGATCTTACTGAAAATATTATTCATTTAGTTTTAGCAAGAGTTAATGACTCTCCATCTGGAACAAAAGGAATAAGTTTATTTTTAGTACCTAAATTTATTGTTAAAGATGATGGAACTTTAGGACCACGAAATGGAATATCAACAGGATCTATAGAAACTAAGATGGGTATAAAAGGATCCGCTACCTGCGTATTAAATTTTGATGATGCATCTGGATATATGATTGGAGCTAAAGAAAAAGGTTTGAGCGCTATGTTTACAATGATGAATCTCGAGAGAATAGTCGTTGGTATTCAAGGTTTAGGAATTTCAGAAATCGCTTATCAAAATTCTTTATCTTATGCAAAAGAGAGAAAACAAGGAAAAACAAATAATTCAAAATCAAAAAATGGGGCTGATTTTATTATTGAGCATGCAGATATTAGAAGAACATTATTAAACATGAAATCAATTATTGAAGGTGAAAGAGCTTTATGTTTTTGGTTATCTCAACAAACTGAAGTTAGTTTGAATCATCCAGATGAAAAAGTTCGTCAAGAAGCATCGGATTATGTATCTTTGATGACACCTGTCGTTAAATCATTATTCACAGATTTAGCAATGGAAATAACTAGTGATGCAATGCAAATCCATGGAGGATATGGTTATACAAAGGATCAAGGGATAGAACAGTTGTATAGAGATAATAGAATCACACCTATATATGAAGGAACTAATTCAGTACAAGCAGCTGATTTAGTTTTTAGAAAATTATCGAATAAAAATGGAAGTATAATAAATAAATTTTTGAACCAGGTAAAATCTGAATGTAATTCAAATAATGAAAAAATTAAACCATTTGTATCAGAATTTAATAATCATTTAAGTATATTAAAAAAATTTAGCGATTGGATGATGGATAGAGTAAAAACGGATAAAGATGACGTAAGTGCAGCGGCAAATGACTATTTGAAAACTTTAGGCTATGTATCTATTGCGTATGCGTGGATTAAAGTTTTAGAGGTAAGTTTTAAAGATTATAATGAAAATAAGAATTTTTATGATGATAAAATAGATACAGCAAGATTTTACTTCGATAAAGTTTTGCCAAGAGCAGAACAACATTACAAGATAGCTATTTCAGGCAGTTCTAATTTAATGAATTTCAAATTTAATTAAAATGAGCCATTATGAAACTAATTTGGATAAAAATAATGCAAATTACGTTCCTTTAACCCCTTTAACATTTCTAAAAAGAGCTAAAGATATTTATCCAAATTATGAAGCTGTTATTTACGAGGACCGCAAATATACATGGGATCAGGTTTACAAAAGAACAGTCAAATTTGCTAGTGCGCTAAATAAAATTGGTGTTGGAAAAGGTGATACAGTTTCTTTTTTAGCTTTTAATACACCAGAGATTTTTGAAGGTCATTATTCAGTGCCAATGACAGGTGCAGTATTAAATACTATAAATATAAGATTAGACGCTAAAACAATCAGTTATATTCTAGAACATAGTGAAGCAAAAGTATTAATTGTTGATAGACAACTTCATGTAGAAGTAAAAAAGGCTTTAAGCACCTTAAAAAAAAAAATTATAATAATTGATATTAACGATAAATTTGCAGACCAATCTAAGTGTGAAAAAATTGGTGAACTAGAATATGAAAGTTTTCTAAACACAGGTGATGAAAATTATGATTGGAAAATGCCAGAGGATGAATGGCAAGCAATATCATTAAGTTATACGTCTGGTACTACAGGAAATCCAAAAGGTGTCGTTTATCATCATAGAGGATCATATTTAATGTCTACTGGTAGTGCAGTTGCTTGGAACATGCCAAATAGATTAAATTTTTTAACTATTGTTCCAATGTTTCATTGTAATGGTTGGGGGTACCCTTGGACTGTACCCATGCTAAATGGGCGGACAATATGTTTAAGAAATATTGATGTAAAAAAAATATTTGAATTAATAGATAAATATGAAGTAACGCATTTTGGTGGGGCACCAATAGTGCTGAATATGATTACTGGCGCATCGGAGACTGATAGAAAAAAACTAAAACGAAAAGTTTATGTTCTCACTGCTGGAGCACCACCTCCAAGTATTATATTTAAAAAGATGAATGAGCTAGGTTTTGAAGTAATGCATGTTTATGGTTTAACAGAGACTTATGGACACGTTACTCAATGTGCTTGGAATGATGCCTGGAATGAATTTGATGAAGAGAAACAAAATGAGATTAAAGCAAGACAAGGAGTGAGGTATCCAAACACTGAGGGTATAGCGGTTATGAACCCAGATACAATGACTGAAGTGCCCAAAGATGGAAAAACAATTGGAGAAATCATGATCAAAGGAAATATTGTCATGAAGGGATATTTTAAAGACAAAGATGCATCATCCAAAGCTATGGATGGAGGTTGGTTTCATTCTGGAGATTTAGCTGTAATGCATCCTGATGGATATGTTAAAATTCAAGACAGATCTAAAGACATAATAATTTCAGGAGGTGAAAATATATCTTCGATTGAAATAGAAAATACTTTAGCAAAACACCCTTCAGTATCAATCGCAGCAGTTGTCGCTAAGCCAGATGAGAAATGGGGTGAGGTGCCCTGTGCTTTTATTGAAATGGTAAAAGATAAACCTGTAACAGAAAAAGAGTTGATAAGTTTTTGTAAAGAAACTCTTGCTGGGTTTAAGGTACCAAAACAAGTAGTTTTTTGTGATTTACCGAAAACTTCAACTGGTAAAATTCAAAAGTTTGAGCTTAGAAAAAATTTTAGGTAAATAATTGATATTTCAAATAGAAAATAAAAATATCCATGCATCTGATGCAGGACAGGGAATAGACTCTCAAAAAGAAACTATTGTTTTTTTGCACGGCAGTGGACTTTCACATATAGTATGGTCTCTCACTGAACAATTTTTTTCAAATAAGAATTTTAATGTATTATCAGTAGATTTACCCGGACATGGAAATTCAGATGGGCCTTGCTTAGACAGTATTGAGAAAATTGCTGATTGGTTAGAGAAGATTTTCAAAAAATTAAATTTAAAAAACTTAATTTTAGTTGGTCATTCCCAAGGTTGCTTAGAGATACTTGAGTATGCTTTCAAATATAAAGAAAGATTAAAGAAATTAGTTTTCATTGGAGGATCAAACAAAATGCCTGTACATCCAGATTTAATAAACTTAGCCCAAAATGGAGACTCTGATGCTGTAAAATTAATGATGAAATGGGGTTACGAGGGCTCAAAAAAATTTATAGGTGGAAATCCAGTAGAAAAAATAATTCAGTCACCAAGAGATATAAGCGAAATATTAGCAGTCGACTTAAATGCATGTAATAATTATTCTAATGGTTCTGAGGCCGCAAAAACAATAAACTTGCCTGCGTTATTAATTTTAGGAGAATTAGATAAAATGGTTAATTTAGAAGTGGGAAAAAAATTTTCAAATTTATTAGAAAACTCTAAGACACATGTAATAAATGGATGTGGACATATGATTATGATTGAAAAAGCTTTCGAAATGAGAGAAAAGATCTTACGATTTTTAAATTCATGAAAAATTATTCAATCGCTAAATCAAGAAGGATAAGAAGTACTCCTTATACTTCAAGGATAGAAAAACAAGGCGTTACAGCATATACGGTTTATAATCACATGCTATTGCCTGCTGCATTCGGATCTATAGAAGATTCATGTAATCATTTAAAAAAAGAAGTTCAAGTTTGGGATGTGTCAGCTGAAAGACAAGTAGAAATTTCAGGTAAAGATGCAGCAAAACTTGTTCAGCTAATGACTTGTAGAGATTTATCAAAGTCAAAAATAGGAAGATGTTATTATTGTCCAATAATTGATGGTGATGGAAACTTAGTAAACGACCCTGTAATTCTGAAATTAGCAGAAGATAGATGGTGGATTTCAATTGCTGACTCAGATGTTATATTTTTTGCAAAAGGTCTTGCATCTGGAAATAATTTTGAGGTTCAAATATTTGAACCAAATGTTGATATAATTGCAATTCAAGGACCAAAATCATTTAGCTTAATGGAAAAAGTTTTTGGTAAAAAGATTACAGAATTAAAATTTTTTGGTTTTAATTATTTTGATTTTAAGGGTGTTAAACATTTAATTGCAAGATCTGGTTGGTCAAAACAAGGAGGATTTGAAATATATGTTGAAAATACTCAATCTGGTCTAGATCTCTATGATTATCTTTTTGAAATAGGTAAAGGGTTCAATTTAAAGCCCGGCTGCCCCAATCTTATAGAAAGAATTGAAAGTGGTCTTTTATCTTACGGAAATGATTTTGATAATAATGATAATCCTTTTGAATGTGGTTTTGAAAAATATGTAAATCTAGACTCTGAAATATCTTTTCTAGGTAAGGAAAAACTTAAAAAAATTCAAAAAGAAGGAGTTAAGAGAAAATTAATGGGAGTTAAAATAGATATCGATAAAATTAATATAACTAAATCTTTAAATATTAAAGATGATAAAGGAAATTTTGTTGGTGATCTAAGATCTGCTTGTTATTCTCCTCATTTCAAGAAAGTTATAGGAATAGCAATGATAAATGAGCCCTATTGTAAAGCGACTACTACAGGATTATTAGAAATTGAGGGCAATTCTATAGCTGTAAAAGTTTGCGATTTGCCTTTCATCTAGTATAAAACTTACATCATGAATATTGCAATAGTAGGAGCAACAGGAAATGTTGGAAGAAAAACTTTAGAAGTACTTGAAAAGAAAAATCTATCTATTGATAATCTTTATTTAGTTGCTTCATCAAAAAGTGCGGGTAAAAAAATTAGTTTTAAAAGTAGGGATCATGAAGTTTTTGATTTGGAAAGTTTTGATTTTTCTAAAGTAAAAATCGCTTTTTTTGCAGCTGGAGGAGAAATTTCAGAAAAATTTGCTGAAAAAGCTGCAAAGGATTGTTTAGTAATTGACAATTCTAGTTTTTATAGAATGGATCCAGATGTACCTTTAATAGTCCCCCAAGTTAATTCAAATCATTTAAATGAAATAAAAAAAAATATTATCGCTAACCCAAATTGCTCAACAGCACAATTAGTAATTGTTCTAAAACCCTTACATGATCTATTTACAATCAAGAGAATAGTTGTCTCCACATATCAATCAGTATCTGGCGGTGGCAAAGCACCTATGGATGAATTAATTGAACAAACAAAATTAGTTCTAGATGGTAAAAAAGTAAAATCCAAAAATTTTACAAAACAAATAGCTTTTAATGCTATTCCTCACATTGATGTATTTTCGGATGATGGTTATACAAAAGAAGAATTAAAAATGACTAATGAAACAAAAAAGATTTTAGGTGATAAAATTGATTTAACTGCAACATGTGTGAGATTACCAATATCTGTATCACATTCTGAATCAGTTAATCTACAATTTGAAAAATCTTTTTCTCTTGAAAAAGTGAGAAACGCATTAGATAGTTTTGAGGGATGTAAAGTTATTGATGAGAGAATTGATGGTGGATATTTAACACCATTAGAGGCTGAGGGAAAAAACGAAACATTCATTTCAAGGATTAGAGAAGATAAAACTGTAAAAAATGGATTAAATTTGTGGATTGTTTCAGATAATCTTTTAAGAGGTGCAGCTTTGAATGCAGTAGAAATAGCTGAGACATTAATTAAAAATAATTTTTATGGAAAATAAACCACCATTATCTCCTCATATTCAAATTTATAAATGGCATATCTCGTCATTAGTATCTATATCACATAGAATAACAGGTATAATAAATATAATTGCTATAACATTTATTTGTTTATTAGTTTCATCACTTTTTTTTGGTAAAAATAATTATGAATATATTTATTTATTTTTAAGTTCACTAATAGGTAAATTTATTATTCTAGGACTCACATGGTCTTTTTCTTTTCAAGCTTTAAGTGAAATAAGACATTTAATTATGGATTTTGGTTATGGATTTGAACTTAAAGCAACAAAAATAACTGGGTTAATAGTAATATTTGGTTCAGTGATTTTAACAGTAATTTTTTATATAATCGGAAAAAATTTTTATCAATGATTAATGCAACTAAAAAATGGATTTTTCTTAAAATTAGTGGAGCAATATTAGTTCCATTAATGATATGGTTTATATTAAATTTTATAACAATTTATGATCAAGATTATTTCATCGTTTTAAATTTTTTTATAAATCCATCATCTAAGTTTTTGTTTATTTTATTTATTATCAATGCATATTTTTTTTCAGCCTTGAGTATAAGTGAGGTTTTTGAGGATTATATTAAGAATGATAAAATCAAAAATGTCGCAAATAGACTTTTATATCTATCAGCAGTGGTAATTCCATTAATTACAATTATATTAATAATGAGGTTATGAGTACGTACAAAATTATAGATCATGAATATGATGTGGTAGTCTTAGGTGCTGGTGGTTCAGGTTTAAGAGCTGCAGTTGGTCTAAGTGAGGCAGGATTAAAGACAGCATGCATATCAAAAGTTTTTCCTACAAGAAGTCATACTTCTGCTGCCCAAGGAGGTATTTCAGCTTCTCTTGGTAATATGGGTGAAGATGATTGGCGTTGGCATATGTATGATACAGTCAAAGGTGCTGATTGGTTAGGAGATCAAGACAGTATTGAATATCTTTGTAAAGAGGCACCCAAAGCAGTTATCGAATTAGAAAAATATGGTGTGCCATTTAGCAGAACAGAGGATGGAAAAATTTATCAGAGACCATTTGGTGGAATGACTAAAAACTATGGCAATGGAATTGTACAAAGAACTTGTGCTGCTGCTGATAGAACAGGTCATGCAATTTTACATACTTTGTATGGACAAGCACTAAAACATAAAACAGAATTCTTTATTGAATATTTTGCTCTAGATTTATTAATGAAAGATGGAGCCTGTAAGGGATTAATAGCTTGGAATTTAAACGATGGAACTATTCATAGATTTAGATCTCATACTGTAATTATTGCTACAGGTGGTTATGGTAAAGTTTATTATTCAGCAACATCTGCTCATACTTGTACTGGAGATGGTAATGCGATGGTTTTGAGAGCAGGATTACCTTTACAAGATATGGAATTTGTTCAATTTCATCCAACAGGAATTTATGGACATGGAACATTAATAACAGAGGGTGCTAGAGGTGAAGGAGGATATCTTACAAATTCAAAAGGTGAGAGATTTATGGAAAGATATGCACCTAAGGCTAAAGATTTAGCATCAAGAGACGTTGTAAGCAGATCAATGTCGATAGAAATTAATGAGGGAAGAGGTGTTGGAAAAGATCAAGATCACGTTCATTTAAACTTAAGTCATCTTGATAAAAGTATTATTGAAAGTAGACTGCCTGGTATAACTGATGCAGCAAGATTATTTGCAAATGTGGATGTTACTAAAGAACCAATTCCTGTTGTACCAACAGTTCATTATAATATGGGGGGTATTCCAACAAACTATAAAGCAGAAGTGTTGACTGTAAATGGTTCAGAAAAAACCGTACCAGGATTAATGGCAATTGGAGAAGCTGCATGTGTTTCAGTTCATGGTGCAAACAGACTTGGCTCAAACTCATTAATTGATTTAGTTGTTTTTGGAAGAGCTGCAGCAAAGAGAGCTGCAGAGCTTATAAAACCAGGTACACCACATGAAGAAATAAGCAAGACAGAAACTCAAAAATGTTTAGATCGTTTCGATAAAATTAGGAATTCTAATGGTGATACTGGAACTGCTGATTTAAGACTTTCTATGCAAAAAACAATGCAATCTAAATGTGCAGTTTTTAGAACTGAAAAAACACTTAAAGAAGGTGTGAATGAGATCAGAAAAACTTATGATGGTTTAAATAATTTATCTGTAAAAGATAAATCATTAATATTTAATACAGATTTAGTAGAGACTTTAGAATTTGATAATTTAATTAGGCAAGCAGTTGTTACTGTAGACTCAGCTTATAATAGAAAAGAAAGTCGGGGAGCACATGCAAGGGAGGATTTTCCTAAGAGGGACGATGAAAAATTTATGCAACATACACTTGCTTGGTGCGATGGCAAAAATACAAAAATAAGCTATAGAGAGGTTCATAAATCTACTTTAACTAATGAAGTTCAATATTTTCCACCACAGGAAAGAGTTTATTAATGGTACAAATAAATTTACCTGAAAATTCTAAAATAAAAAAAGGTAAATATTTTAAAGATCTGACTGGTTCAAAAAACTTAAGAAAAATAAATGTATACAGATGGGACCCATCTTCCGGAGAAAATCCTAGAATTGATACATATGAAGTTGATATGGACAATTGTCCTTCTAAAGTATTAGATATTTTAAATAAGATTAAAAATGAAATAGACCCCACCCTAGCATATAGAAGATCTTGTGCGCACGGGGTATGTGGGTCCTGTGCAATGAATATAGGCGGCAAAAATGGTCTAGCTTGCACTACCCCACACGCTGAAATAGATGGTGATATTGATATTTATCCATTACCTCATTTAAAAGTAAAAAAAGATTTAATTGGTGATTTGGACGGTTTGTATAAACAATATCAATCTATTGAACCTTGGTTAAAATCTAATTCTAAATCAGAGACAAAAGAAATAATTCAATCAAAAGAAGATAGAGCAAAATTAGATGGTGCTTACGAATGTATTATGTGTGCATGTTGCTCAACTTCATGTCCTAGCTATTGGTGGAATGGAGATAAATATTTAGGTCCAGCAGTTTTATTACAAGCTTATAGATGGATTATAGATAGTAGAGACGAAGAAAGACAAATAAGATTAAAAAAAGTTGCTGATGAACTTAAACTTTATCGTTGTCATACAATTCTTAACTGTACTAGTGCATGTCCAAAAGGTTTAAATCCTGCAAAAGCTATAGCTGAAATAAAAAAAATGATAGCAACGGCTAATATTTAAACAATAGACTAATAAGAATTTTTACTCTAAAAGATCGTATTCATGAATTTAATTGAACATTTTGTAGGTGGAAAAATATTTTCTGGAACTTCTGATAAAAAAGGTAAAGTATTTAATCCTGCGACTGGAGAACAAGAAAAAGAAGTAAAATTAGCTTCTAAATCTGATTTAGATCATGCGGTTAAAATAGCAAAAAAAGCCTTCGATGATTGGTCTTTAAAACCCTCTCTCCAAAGAGCAAGAATAATGTTCAAATTTAAAGAATTAATAGAAAAAAACTCAGATGAACTGACTCAGTTAATTGTTGCAGAACATGGAAAAGTTTATGAAGATGCCAAAGGGTCATTAACTAGAGGACTTGAAGTTGTCGAATTTGCTTGTGGTATTCCTCATTTGCTTAAAGGAGAATTTTCAGAAAATGTCGGAACTAACGTTGACAGTTGGTCAATACGACAACCTTTAGGAGTTGTTGCAGGAATTACACCATTCAATTTTCCTGCTATGGTTCCAATGTGGATGTTTCCTATAGCTATTGCTTGCGGAAATACTTTTATATTAAAACCTTCTGAAAAAGATCCATCTTGTTCAATAAGATTGGCAGAACTTTTAAAAGAGGCAGGTTTACCAGAGGGTGTTTTTAATGTTGTTAATGGAGGCAAAGAAGCTGTAGATGCAATTCTTACTAACAAAGATATTAAGGCAGTGAGCTTTGTTGGTTCGACACCAATTGCGAAATATATTTATGAAAATTCTGCTAAAAATGAAAAAAGAGTACAAGCTCTAGGTGGTGCTAAAAATCATTTAGTTGTAATGCCTGATTGTGATTTAGATGGTGCTGTAAATGGTTTGATGGGAGCTGCTTATGGTTCAGCAGGTGAAAGATGTATGGCCCAATCAGTTGCAGTTGCCGTAGGTGATATTGGAGATGAGCTGGTATCAAGATTGTCAAAAAAAGCAGAGGCTTTAAAAGTTGGTCCTGGAATGGATAAGAATTCTGAGATGGGTCCTTTAGTTACAAAAGAACATTTAGAAAAGGTAAGAGGTTATGTTGATTTAGGAGTAAAAGAAGGTGCAAAACTATTAGTTGATGGAAGAAATTTAAAATTACAAGGATATGAAAATGGATTTTATATTGGGGGTTGTTTATTTGACCATGTTAAAAAAGAAATGAGAATTTATAAAGAGGAAATATTTGGACCCGTTTTATCAGTTGTAAGAGTAAAGACTTTTGAGGAAGCTGCAAAATTAATAAATGATCACGAGTATGGTAATGGAGTAAGTATTTATACTAGAGACGGTGATGCTGGAAGAACTTTTGCTAGTAAAATTCAAGTCGGAATGGTTGGCATAAATGTACCGATTCCTGTTCCAATGGCATTTCATAGTTTTGGTGGATGGAAAAGGTCTTTATTTGGCGATAGTGCAATGCATGGAATGGAAGGTATAAAATTTTACACTAAATTAAAAACTATAACTTCAAGATGGCCATCAGGAATTCGATCAAACGCTGAATTTGTGATGCCCACAATGAAATAAAACTAAGAATGAGCAAAATATCTTTAATTGGTGCTGGTCAAATAGGTGGAACCTTAGCTCATCTGATAGGAATAAAAGAGTTAGTGAATGAAGTAATTTTGTTTGATGTTGCAGAGGGAGCAGCAAAAGGAAAAGCCTTGGATATTGCTCAATCATCTTCTGTAGATGGCTTTAATGTTAAATTTTCAGGTACAAATAATTATAAAGATATAGCAGGCTCAGATGTAATAATTATTACGGCCGGAGTACCAAGAAAACCGGGAATGAGCAGAGATGATTTATTGGGTATTAATTTAAAAATAATTAAACAAGTAGCAGAAGGTGTAAAACAAAATGCGCCTGATGCTTTTGTAATATGTATTACAAATCCTTTAGACGTTATGGTAATGGCATTTCAAAAATTTTCAGGTCTTTCGCCAAATAAAGTTGTTGGAATGGCAGGTATATTAGATAGTTCAAGATTTAAATTATTTTTGTCAGAAGAATTTAATGTTCCAGTAAGAGAAATAGAAGCAATGGTAATGGGTGGTCATGGTGACACAATGGTTCCTTTACCAAGATTTACAAAAGTTTCTGGTAAACCTTTGTTAGATTTAGTTAAAGAGGGAAAAATTTCACAAAAAAGATTGGAAGAGATAAATCAAAGAACAAGAGATGGTGGTGCTGAAATTGTAAAATTTTTGGAAAAAGGTTCAGCTTTCTATGCACCAGCAGCTTCAGGAGTTGAAATGGCTAAAGCTTATTTAAAAGATGAAAAAAAAACACTTCCGTGTGCTGCTCACTTAAATGGTGAGTATGGAATAAAAGATATTTATGCTGGGGTTCCAATTATCGTTGGTAAGAATGGTGTTGAAAAAATTGAGGAAATTAACTTAGATGAGAAAGAAAAGTCTGAATTTCTTCACTCAATAGAGGCTGTCAAAAAACTTTGGCAAGCAGCATCTAAAATAGATCCAGATTTAGTCAAATAATGAATATACACGAGCATCAAGCTAAACAAATTTTAAAGCGATTTGGTGCAGTGGTACCGGAGGGAGTGTTTGGATTTACTGTTGAAGAACTTTTAGAAAAATGTAAATCGTTAAAAACTGATAAATATGTCTTGAAGGCTCAAATTCATGCTGGTGGTAGAGGAAAAGCTGGTGGTGTAAAAATTTTAGATAATTTAAGTGAACTTGAGAAATCGGCTAAAAAGCTTTTAGGAAAAAAATTAATTACTCATCAAACAGGCCCAGAAGGAAGAGAAGTAAAAAGACTATATGTTGAAGTATCATCAAACATTGAAAAGGAATTTTATCTATCTTGTTTAGTGGATAGATCTACATCAAAAATTGCATTTATTACAAGCGATCAAGGTGGAATGAATATTGAGGAAGTGGCTATTAAATTTCCAGATAAAATTTTAACAACTAAAGTTGAATTTAATGAGGAAATTTCAAATCAAGACTGTGAAAAAATTATCAGAATTTTTAACTTAGAGGGCAATTCTAAAAATGAAGCAATCTCTTTAGTAAAATCGATTTATAAAATGTTTATTAAAACAGATTCAAATATGGTCGAAATTAATCCACTAATATTAACTAAAGAAAAAAAAATTGTTTGTTTAGATGCAAAAGTTAGTTTTGATAGCAATGCTTTATTTAGACATCCAGAAATTTTAGAACTTAGAGATCTAAACGAAGAAGACCCATCAGAAATTGAAGCGAGTAAACATGATTTAGCTTATATTAAATTAGATGGAAGCATAGGCTGTATGGTAAATGGTGCGGGGTTGGCTATGGCAACAATGGATATAATAAAGTTATATGGCGAAGAACCAGCAAACTTTTTAGATGTTGGCGGAGGTGCCTCAAAAGAGAAAGTTTCAGCCGCCTTAAAAATAATTTTATCAGACAAAAATGTAAAAGGAATATTAATCAATATTTTTGGTGGGATTATGAGATGTGATGTTCTTGCACAAGGTGTGGTAGATGCAGCTAAAGAAATAGATATTAGTGTTCCACTTGTAGTAAGACTTGCAGGTACAAATTTTAAGGAAGGAAAAGAAATATTAGATAATTCTGGTTTAAAATTAATTTCTGCAGAAAATCTTGATGATGCAGCAAAAAAAATTGTTGAGGCAATTAAATAAATGTCAGTTTTAGTTAATAAAGAAACTAGATTAATTTGCCAAGGTTTTACTGGATCACATGGAACATTTCATTCTGAGCAAGCAATCAAATATGGAACCAAATTAGTTGGTGGAGTCACACCAAAAAAAGGTGGACAAAAACATTTAGGACTACCTGTTTTTAATACAGTAAAGGAAGCAAAAGAATCTGAAGATGCTAATGCTACAATGATTTATGTTCCTGCAAAATTTGCAGCAGGTGCAATTATTGAAGCAATTGAAGCATCAATTGAGCTTATTGTCTGTATTACAGAAGGTATTCCTATTCAAGATATGCTGAAAGTTAAACAAAGATTAATGAAGTCAAATTCTAGATTGATAGGTCCAAATTGCCCAGGTATTATAACTCCTAATGAGTGCAAGATCGGTATTATGCCAGGTAATATCCATAAAAAAGGATCTGTAGGTATAGTCTCTAGATCAGGTACTCTTACATATGAAGCCGTTGCCCAAACAACAGAAAATGGGCTTGGCCAATCTACTTGTATTGGAATTGGTGGAGATCCAATCAATGGTACAAATTTTATAGACTGTTTAGATTTATTTTTAAATGATGAAGAAACTAAATCAATTTTAATGATAGGTGAAATTGGAGGTTCTGCTGAAGAAGAAGCAGCAGAATTCGTTAAAAACTACAAAATAAAGAAACCAATAGTTGGATTTATTGCAGGTGTTACAGCTCCTCCCGGAAGAAGAATGGGTCATGCTGGAGCTATTATTTCGGGTGGAAAAGGTGGAGCACAAGATAAAATAAAAAAAATGGAAGATTGTGGTATAACTATTGCTAACTCACCTTCAAAAATTGGCAAAACTTTATTTGATAAATTGTCTAATTGAAAATTTTTTTTCAAAGTCTATATTAAACCTTTAAGATGTCATTTCCTAAGAATCTAGAACTAAAAAAAACAGGCTTTTTAAATAAATCTAATAGTGAATTTATTGAGCAGATGTATTTGAAGTTTATTAATAGGGATTCAAATTTACCTGAAAGCTGGAAAAATTATTTTGAGGAGATCGGAGAGGAAGCAGATATTATAATCAAGGAAATTAATGGTCCATCTTGGAGTCCAAAAAAAAATAAAATTAATATTAAAAATTTTCAAGAGAAAACGGTAGGCAATAAACAAATCAGAGAAACAGATATAATAAGATCTAATGCAAACTCAATAAAGGCTGTAGCAATGATTAGATCTTACAGACAACGAGGTCATTTAATAGCTAAATTAGATCCTTTGGGTATGATGAAATCTGACTATTTGGACGAATTACACCCAGAGTCATATGGTTTTAAAAAAGAAGATTATAGTAAAAAAATTTTTTTAGATGGCGTTACTAATAAACAATATTCAAGTATAAAAGAAATTTTAGAGTTCCTTAGAAATAAATATTGTGGGTCAATTGGATATGAATATATGCATATAGCAAATCCAACTGAAAGAAAATGGTTTAGGGATAGAGTAGAAAAAGTTGATGATTTTAAGTTTACTCAAAACGGTAAAGAAGCAATATTAAATAAATTAATTCAAGCAGAGGGTTTTGAAAAATTTTTACATACAAAATATGTTGGCACCAAAAGATTTGGCCTTGATGGCTGTGAAAGTTTAATACCTGCACTGGAACAAATAATTAAAATTGGTGGTCAATCTCAAGTTAAGGAAGTCAAAATTGGAATGTCGCATAGAGGAAGACTAAATGTATTAGCTAATGTTTTACAAAAATCTTATAAAAGAATCTTCAATGAATTTGCTGGAGAAATAAGCTCCTCTGAGGAAGGAGCAGGAGATGTCAAATATCATTTAGGAGCATCATCTAATAGAAAATTTGACGGCAATTCTGTTCATGTTAGTTTGACTGATAATCCTTCACACTTAGAAGCAGTTAATCCAGTTGTACTTGGACAAACAAGAGCAAAACAGTTTTTTCACAAAGATAAGGAGAGAAAGAAAGTAATTCCGATTCTTATCCATGGTGATGCTGCTTTTGCAGGACAAGGAGTTGTAGCTGAATGTTTTGCAATGTCAGGACTTCCAGGTCATAATACTGGAGGAACAATTCATATAATAATTAACAATCAAATTGGTTTTACTACAAGTCCAAGATTTGCAAGGTCTTCTCCATACCCATCAGATATAGCAAAAATGGTCGAAGCTCCAATAATTCATGTTAATGGTGATGACCCAGAAGCAGTTGTTTATGCTGCTAGAATAGCAACAGATTTTAGATTAAAATTTAACAGGGATGTAGTAATTGATCTAATTTGTTATAGAAGATTTGGTCACAATGAAGGTGACGAACCTTCTTTCACGCAACCTTTAATGTATAAAAAAATTAAGTCTCACCCCTCTCCAGTTAAAGTGTATGGAGAAAGATTAATAAATAATAAATTTATTACAAAAGAATTTCTAAATAGTTCCATAAAAAAATTTAAAGATTTACTTGATGAGCAATTTAAAACCGCAAAAGATTATAAACCACAAATAGAATGGTTTGAAGGTACTTGGTCAAGATATAAGCCAGAAAGGGGTAAAGATAAAAGAGGAGTCACTGGAGCAAATACAAAAAAATTATTGGAAATTTCAAACAAAATTCACTCTATTCCAAGTGAGGTGAATGTGCATAAAACTATAAGAAAAATCATAGAAAATAGAAAAATAGATGTTGAAAAAGGATCAGAAATTGATTGGTCTACAGCTGAGTCCTTAGCCTTCGGCTCTCTTTTAGATGAAGGTTATCCAGTAAGATTAGTTGGCCAAGATTCTGGCAGAGGAACATTTAGCCAAAGACACTCTGTTTTAAGAAATCAGTTAAATAATTCAAGGTATATTCCTTTAAACAATATTTCAAAGGATCAAAAAAATTTTGAAGTCGTAGATAGTTTTCTATCTGAGTTAGCAGTTTTAGGTTTTGAATATGGTTATAGTTTAGTAGAACCAAACACATTAACATTATGGGAAGCTCAATTTGGAGATTTTGCTAATGGAGCTCAAGTAGTTATTGATCAGTTTATTGCATCAGGAGAAAGAAAATGGTCTAGAGCCTCAGGTTTAGTTATGTTACTTCCTCATGGTTATGAGGGTCAAGGTCCTGAACATTCGTCAGCTAGATTGGAAAGATTTTTACAATTATGCTCTAATGATAATATGCAGGTAATGAATTGCACTACTCCTGCAAATTATTTTCATGCTTTAAGAAGACAAATGCATAGAGATTTTAGAAAACCATTGATAATAATGACACCTAAGTCTTTATTACGACACAAATATTGTGTTTCGAACATAGATGATTTTAGTAAAAAAAATTCTTTTCATAGAGTATTATGGGATCATGCCATAGATCCAAAAAGCAAAGGGTTTATAAAATTAAATGAACCACAAAAAATAAAAAAAGTTATTCTGTGTTCTGGAAAAATTTATTTTGATCTTTTGGAGGAACGTGAAAAAAAGAAAAGAGGTGACATTATTTTTTATAGAATTGAACAACTTTATCCGTTTCCAGCAAGAAGTTTGGTAAAAGAATTAAAACCGTATGCAAAAAATGCTAGATTTTACTGGTGTCAAGAAGAACCAAAAAATATGGGTGCATGGTTTTCTGTAAGAGATTATATCCAATGGACATTAGATAATATAAAGGCTAATAATAATCATGTTTCTTATATAGGAAGAAGCCCAGATGCATCTCCTGCAACAGGTTATGTTAAAAGGCATATTTCTCAACAAGAAGAAATTATTAAAAATGTTTTTAATTAATAAAAATAATGAGTGAAAAAATTGTAGTTCCTGTTTTAGGAGAAAGTATAACAGAAGCAACTGTTTCTAAGTGGCTGAAAAATGAAGGTGATAAAGTCGAAGCTGATGAACCAATTGTTGAATTAGAGACGGATAAAGTTAATTTAGAAGTTCCTTCACCTATATCTGGTATTTTATCAAAAATTGATTCAAAAGATGGTTCAGTAGTTGAAGTTGGAGCTCTTTTAGGTTTTGTTACAGAAAATGGATCTGTATCCAAAAAAATCGAAAAAATTGAGAAAATTAAACCAAAAGAAATTAATGATAATATTGTAAATATTGAAACTCAAAGAAAAGATCCTGAAATATTTGAAAAAGAAATAGATGAGGATTTTATAGATAAAGAAGAACCACTAATTCTAACTAATGAAATTGAGGAAAAAGCTGAAATCGAAAAAACTGTTGATGAAAGTCTATCTCCTGCAGTAAGAAAAATTGTTGCAGAAAATAAAATTGACATCAAGTCAATCAAAGGATCTGGAAAAGATGGAAGAGTATTAAAAGGTGATCTAATTGATTTAATGGGAGCTAACCCCCCACCATCCGAGAGAAAAATAAAATATGGTCAAGAAGAAAGAATCAAAATGACCAGATTAAGACAAACTATTGCTAAAAGATTAAAACAGGCACAAGAAAATGCTGCTTTATTAACTACATTTAATGAAGTCGATATGATCAATATCATGGACATGAGAAAAGATAACCAAGAAGATTTTCAAAGTCGCTATGGAATTAAATTAGGCTTAATGTCATTTTTTGTGAAAGCATGTATTGTAGCTTTAAAAAATTTTCCAGCTGTTAATGCCGAAATAGAAGGTAATGAAATAATTTACAAAAATTACTATAATATTAGTTTTGCGGTAGGAACAGACAAAGGGCTTGTAGTTCCTGTTTTAAAAAATGCTGATGAATTATCATTTGCTGATATTGAGAAAAATATTAAAGAATTAAGTGATAAAGCAAAAAATGGAAAACTTACTATTGAAGATCTTCAAGGAGGCACTTTTACAATAAGTAATGGAGGAGTCTATGGATCAATGCTTTCAACACCTATATTAAATTTACCTCAATCAGGTGTATTAGGAATGCATAATATTGTTGAAAGACCAGTTGTAGTTGATGGAGATGTTAAGATAAGACCAATTATGTATTTAGCTTTATCTTATGATCACAGAATAATTGATGGAAAAGAGTCAGTATCATTTTTAAAAATGATAAAAGAAAATTTAGAAGATCCAAGAAGGTTATTTTTAGATATTTAGATGTCAGAAAAATTTCAAGCAGTAGTAATTGGAGGTGGACCTGGTGGTTATGTATGTGCAATTAGACTTGCACAATTAGGGTTGAAAACAGCTTGTATTGAGTCACGAGGATCACTTGGAGGAACCTGTTTAAATGTAGGCTGCATACCATCAAAAAGTTTATTAAATTTATCTGAAGAATTTCATAAAGTTAAAAATCTATCGAACAAAGGTATTGAAGTTAGTGAAGTTAAATTGAATCTTCCAAAAATGATGAAAAGTAAAGAAAAGGCAGTCACAGTATTAACAAAAGGTGTAGAATTTTTATTAAAGAAAAATAAAGTAACTTACTTTAAAGGAAAAGGAAGTTTTAAATCAAAAAAAGAGATTTTAATTAAAGATAATAATAATAAAGAAATAGTAATTCAAACAGAAAAAGTTATAATTGCAACTGGATCAGTTCCAGTATCTTTACCAAATATTAAAATCGATGAAGAGGTAATTGTTTCATCAACAGGTGTTTTAAATTTAGAAAAAGTACCAAAAAAAATGATTGTTATAGGTGGAGGTTATATTGGATTAGAAATGGGATCTGTTTGGTCTAGATTAGGATCAGAGGTGCACGTAGTTGAATTTCTAGATCATATAACACCAGGTATGGACAAAGAGATTTCAAAAGAATTCATGAAAATTTTAAAAAAACAAGGAATTAACTTTCATTTACAACACAAAGTCGAAAAAGTTGATAAAAACAAATCAGGAGTAATTGTTTCAACATCCGATAAGGAAGGAAATAAAAAAGATTTTGAATGTGATGTTGTGTTAGTTTCTGTTGGTAGAAAACCAAATACCGAAGGGTTAAATTTAGAAAAAATCGGTATCGAGTTAGATAAAAAGAAAAGAGTTAAAACTAATGAAAGTTTTAAAACAAATTTGGATAATATTTACGCTATTGGAGATGTCATAAATGGACCAATGCTTGCTCATAAGGCAGAGGATGAAGGAATAGCTGTAGCAGAAAATATTGCAGGACAATCGGGCCATGTGAATTACGATACTATTCCTGGAGTTATATACACTGCACCAGAGGTTGCTTCTATAGGCAAAACAGAAGAACAATTAAAAGAAAAAAATATTGAATATAAGATTGGGAAATTTTCATTCATGGCTAATTCGAGAGCTAAGGCAATTGATGATACTGAAGGGTTTGTAAAAATTTTAGCAGATAAAAAAACTGACAGAGTTTTAGGCGCACACTTAATAGGTCCACACGCTGGTGAGTTGATTGCAGAAATAGGTATTGCAATGGAATTTGGAGCTAGTTCAGAGGATATCGCAAGGACATGTCATGCACATCCAACCTTCTCAGAGGCGGTAAAAGAAGCAGCTTTATCTGTAGATAAAAGAGCAATACACTCTTAATTAAGTCTTAGTGAAATTGCCAATAATTTTAATTTCTTTGTCCTTATTACCAAAAGAGGAAATATCTCCATAAATATAGAATATTGATTTATTAATCACAATAAAAGACTTTTCTAAATTTTGACTCAAACCTATAGTGATTTTAATTTTAATTTCTTTTTGATCACATATAAACTTATCTTCAAAAGAGCTTTTGTTAATAAATATCTCAATTTTACACTCAAGATCTTGATTTTCAGATTTTATATTTAAAAAACCATCCCAAATTCCTTCAAACCTTTGAAGTAATTCTTTTTTTTTTTTATCTAAAACATCATTACTTTCATCTTCCTTATCAAATTTTTTAAAATCTTCCTCATATTCATTTTGAGAATGCTCATCATCCTTCTTTTTTTTGTAGGCTTTAATTATTTCTTTTATAAATTTACCAGGAGCATCAATTATAGCTGAGGGGTTGGGAATTGGTGTAAACGCATAACTTTTAAAGGTCAATAAAGTTATAATTAATATATAAATAAAATATTGCATAATACTTAATTTTTCAATATATAACTGATATGAAAAAATTTTGTACCTTTCTAATACTTTGCATATTTTTAGCATCATGCGCTACACCGACTGTTGTTAATGTAGTTGGTCCAAATGACTCTAAAATGACATGTTCTCAGTTAGACACAGAAATAGCTATGGCTAATAAGTATGCAGCAGATGCAAAAAAAGAGAAAAATCTGGGTACAGGAACAAACATGGCGGCTTTACTTTTCTGGTTACCAGGTTTATGGGCCACTAGCGTAAATGTAAAAGAAGCAGTAGATGCTGCAAATAGAAGAGCTGAGCACCTTTCAAGATTAAAAGCAGAAAAAAACTGCCCTTAAAAAACAGAATCATCATATAGTTTATTAATATAAAATTATTAATATTTAGTGATCTATTTTGATGAAATATCCAGTTCTTTTACCAAATATATTTAATTACCCGTTTACTTATGAAAGTAAAATTAAACTTAAAGTTGGTGATTTTGTTTTGGTGCCTTTTGGAAAATCAAATATTACCGGTGTTGTTTGGAATAATTTTGAAAATGATAATAATAAAAATTTTAAATTGAGGAATATTATTAAAAAAATAAATATTCCACCTTTAAAAAAAGAAACTATCAAGTTTTTAAGTTGGTTTTCTGATTACAATTTAATTCCTAAAGGAATGGTTTTTAAACTTATGTTATTAAGTAATCAAACTGGAGAAAAAAAATCTAAAGAGATTTATAAAGAGTTTAATAGCAAAATTAAAGATCATTTCCTAAAATTAACAAATGAACAATTAAATTCATTAGATGAAATGAATCTTAATAATGAAAAATTTAGAGTACATGTTTTACAAGGAACAACTGGTTCTGGCAAAACTTTAGTGTATTTCGAAGCTTTAAAAAAGATATTATTTAAAGGTAATCAGGGTTTGATAATGTTACCAGAGATTGGTTTAACAAATCAATTCGAGAAAAAGTTTATTGAATTTTTTGGATTAAAACCAGCTGTTTGGCATTCAGGTATTTCAAAGAAGAATAAGGAGATTATTTGGAGTGGAGTATCCTCAGGTGAAATTAAAGTTGTCATTGGAGCACGATCATCCTTATTTTTACCTTACAAAAAATTAGGAATTATAATTGTAGATGAAGAACACGACCAGTCCTATAAACAAGATGAGGGAATTATTTATAATGCAAGAGACATGGCAATTTCCAGAGCATCTTTTGAGGATATACCAATAAATTTAATTAGTGCAGTTCCATCAATTGAAACTTACGAAAATATTAAAAAAGGAAAGTATACAATTTCTAGATTGAAGCATAGATATCAAAATGCTGAATTACCTAGATATGAGATAATAAATTTAAATAAAATTAAATTAGAGAAACAATCTTGGTTATCAAAAGAAGTAATAGATAAAGTTAATTTCCATTTAAAAAAGAAAGATCAAGTATTATTTTTTTTAAACAGAAGAGGATTTTCACCAAGTGTTTTGTGCAAAAAGTGTTTCAATTCTTTTTCATGCCCCAATTGCACAATAAATTTAGTTTATCACAAAAAAAAAAATAATTTATTATGTCATTATTGTGGATTTAAAACCTTTTTAGATAGATCTTGTTCCAAAGACGGTAATTGTGATTTCGTATTTAGTGGACCTGGAGTGGAGAGAATTTCAGAGGAGGTAAAAAAATATTTTCCGTCAAAAAAAATTGAAATCTTTTCAAGTGATACAATGAATAAAAAAAGTTCAAAAGATAAATTAGAAAAAATTATAAATAATGAAATTGAAATTTTGGTTGGAACACAATTAATTTCAAAAGGTTTTCATTTCCCAAATTTAAATTGTATCGTTGTAGTTGATATAGATTTATCATCTTCTGGATATGATTTAAGAGGAGCAGAAAAAAATTTACAATTATATCATCAATTATCTGGTAGAGCTGGACGTACTGGCCAGCCATCAATGGTCTATTTTCAAACCTATAACCCTAACAATAAAATGATTTTAGACATTGCCAATAAAAATCCAGAAATTTTTTTAAATAGAGAAATAGAAATTAGAAAAAAGAATAATCTTCCTCCTTTTCAAAGATTTATTGCTCTAATTTTAACAGGTGAAGAGGAGAATAAGCTCGAGAAAGAAGCATTTAAATTTAAATTATTCATAGAGAATAAGATTGAGGCAAAAATTTTAGGTCCTGTAAATGCACCAATATTTAGATTAAAAAAAAAATACCGCATCAGGTTGTTAATTAGAGGTCCAAAAACTCTAAAATTACAGAACTCTTTAGCTTTAATAATTTCAGAATATAAATTTTCGTCTGGAATAAAACTTTCAGTTGATGTTGATCCAATTAGCTTTAATTAAAGCCTAAAAATAACAGTTTTTTGCTAATGTGTGCTTGAAGACTATAAATGCATATGTTAATTAAAACGTGATTTTAAATTAATCATTTACATTTTAGAGGAAATAAATTGAGCAAAAATAAAGGATTTTCTGACACATCGGCTAATAGATATTCTTTAGCTTTATATGAATTAGCAAACGAGGCTAATTCATTGTCAAAGATTGAGGAAAATTCTTATGCTTTATTAAAACTAATTTCAAACAGCAAAGATTTTAACAATTTAATAAAAAATCCTACAATAAATCGTGATATTTTAAATAAAGTAATAAAAAAGATATCCAGTGATTTTAAACTGGAGGATCTATTCAAAAATTTTCTATGTTTTTTAATAACAAAAAGAAGATTTTTTTATGTTCAACAAATTTTAAAAAGTTTTAATGAGATTTGTTCAGAAAAAAGAGGTGAACTAAAAGCTGAAATTAAATCAGCTAAAAAATTGACTCAAGATGAAATAAGCAAGATTACTCAAGAATTATCAAATAATTTTAAGTCAGAAATAAAATTAAACTACACTCACGATCAAAGTTTAATTGGAGGTTTAGTTGTGCAAATTGGCAGTACAATGATTGATACTTCTATTAAAAATAAATTACAACAAATTGAAAATAGAATGATAGAGGCATAATATGGAAATTAATCCGTCAGAAGTGACAAAAATTTTAAAAGAACAAATCAAAAATTTTGGAGAAAAGGCTGAAATTTCTGAAGTTGGTCAAGTTTTGTCTGTAGGAGATGGGATAGCAAGAATTTATGGATTAGATAATGTTCAGGCAGGAGAAATGGTTGAATTCTCAGACGGCTCTAAAGGTATGGCTTTAAATTTAGAAAGTGAAAATGTTGGAGTAGTTATTTTTGGTGACGACAGAAATATTAAAGAGGGAGATGTTGTAAAACGAACAGGAAGTATTGTTGATACACCAGTTGGAAAAGAATTACTAGGAAGAGTAGTTGATGGATTAGGAAATCCAATCGATGGAAAAGGTGCGTTAGATAAAGGAATTAAAAAAAGCAGGGTTGAGGTAAAAGCCCCTGGAATTATTCCAAGACAATCTGTAAGTGAACCAATGCAAACAGGATTAAAATCAATTGACAGCTTAGTTCCAATTGGAAGAGGTCAAAGAGAATTAATTATTGGTGATAGACAAACTGGAAAAACAGCTGTTGCAATTGATGCAATAATTAACCAAAAAAAAATAAATGAGTCAGGTGATGAGAAACAAAAACTATATTGTATTTATGTTGCAGTAGGACAAAAAAGATCAACAGTAAGACAAATTCAAAAAACTTTAGAAGAAGCTGGTGCAATGGAATACACAACTATCGTTGCCGCAACAGCTTCAGACTCTGCACCTTTGCAATTTTTAGCTCCTTATACTGGTTGTGCTATGGGTGAATTTTTTAGAGATAATGGAATGCATGCACTAATTATCTATGATGATCTTTCAAAACAAGCAGTAGCATACAGGCAAATGTCACTTATATTAAGAAGGCCCCCAGGTAGAGAGGCATATCCAGGAGATGTATTTTACTTACATAGCCGATTACTAGAAAGAGCCGCAAAATTAAGTGATGAACATGGTGGCGGATCTTTAACCGCACTTCCTATTATTGAAACTCAAGGTGGTGATGTTTCAGCTTATATTCCTACCAATGTGATTTCAATTACAGATGGACAAATATTTTTAGAAACTGAATTATTTAACCAAGGTATCAGACCAGCTATTAACGTAGGATTATCAGTTTCTAGAGTTGGCTCTGCAGCTCAAACAAAAGCGATGAAAAAAGTTTCTGGTTCAATGAAACTAGAGTTAGCGCAATATAGAGAGATGGCTGCATTTGCACAGTTTGGCTCAGATTTAGATGCTTCAACGCAACAACTTTTAAATAGAGGATCTAAATTAACTGAACTTTTAAAACAAAAGCAGTATTCCCCTATGACGGTAGCAGAACAAGTCATTTCAGTTTTTTGTGGTGTAAAGGGTTATTTAGATGATATTGATTTAAAAGACATTGCTGAGTTTGAAAATAAAATAATAGATAGATGTAAAGCTGATAAACCCGAGATTATTGATTCAATATTAAACTCAGGAAAACTAGAGGAGGATTCAGAAAAAAGTTTGATTGATGTAATTACAAATCTAAAGAAAACTTTCAAATCTTAATAATTTTATGGCAAGTTTAGATGATCTCAAAAAAAGAATTTCTAGTGTAAAATCTACACAAAAAATTACAAAGGCTATGAAGATGGTTGCAGCTGCAAAACTTAAAAGAGCTCAAGATAATGCAGAAAAAGGCAGACCATATTCTCAAAAAATGAATAATGTTATTTTAAATTTGTCTAATGGCATTTCTGACAAAAAAAATGCTCCTAAACTTTTATCAGGTACAGGAAATGAGAAAATTCACCTTTGCGTAGTTATTACTTCAGACAGAGGTTTATGTGGTGGATTTAATGCTAATATAATTAAAAAGGCTAAAAGTTATTTTTTAAAATTAAAAGAAGAAGGTAAGGAACTGAAAATTATTACTGTTGGATCTAAGGGTAATGATCAACTGAAGAGAGTTTATGGAGATAAAATAATTGAAAATATATCTTTTAAAAACTCAAAAAATGCAAATTATTTTGATGCGGAAAAAGTAGGAAAAATCATTATTGAAAGATTTGAAAAAGAGGAATTTGATATTTGTATGATTTTTTACAATCAATTTAAAAATGTAATAACTCAAATACCTCAAGCACAGCAAATTATTCCATTAAATACAGAAAACGACAATGAAAATAAATTTGATCAAAGTTATGAATTTGAGCCAGATGAGGATGAAATTTTGAGTAATTTATTGCCCAAAAATATTTCAACACAAATATTTAAAGCAATGTTAGAGAATTCAGCTAGTGAACAAGGAGCAAGAATGAGCGCAATGGATAATGCTACTCGAAACGCAGGTGAAATGGTTGACAAACTTACTATTGAGTATAATAGAAGTCGTCAAGCAGCAATTACAAAAGAACTAATAGAAATCATATCAGGAGCAGAAAGTTTATAATTATGAGCAAAGGAATAATTACACAAGTTATTGGTGCAGTAGTAGATGTTAAATTTGAAGGAGAACTTCCAGAGATTTTAACTGCATTAGAATGTAAAAATGGTGGTAATAGGTTAGTTTTAGAAGTTGCACAACATTTAGGTGAGTCAACTGCTAGGACAATTGCTATGGATGCAACAGAAGGATTAAAAAGAGGAGATGAAGTAGTTAATACAAATGCGCCAATTAAAGTTCCTGTTGGTCCAGAAACTTTAGGAAGAATTATCAATGTAATTGGTGAACCTATTGATGAAAGAGGCGCTGTCAAAACAAAAGATAGCTGGCCAATTCATAGGCCTGCACCCGAATTTAATGATCAATCAACTGAAACAGAAATTTTAGTTACAGGAATAAAAGTAATTGATTTATTGGCGCCTTACGCTAAGGGTGGAAAAATAGGATTATTTGGAGGTGCTGGAGTTGGAAAAACTGTATTAATAATGGAGTTAATAAACAACGTTGCAAAAGCACATGGTGGATTTTCTGTTTTTGCTGGTGTTGGTGAGAGAACTAGAGAAGGAAATGATCTTTACCATGAGATGATAGAATCCGGTGTAATTAAAAAAGATGGCTCAGGATCAAAGGCAGCATTAGTGTATGGTCAAATGAATGAACCTCCAGGAGCTAGAGCTAGAGTCGCTCTTACAGGATTAACGGTTGCAGAATATTTTAGAGATCAAGAAGGTCAAGATGTTTTATTCTTTGTAGATAATATTTTTAGATTTACTCAAGCTGGTTCCGAAGTATCGGCTTTGTTAGGAAGAATTCCATCAGCTGTAGGATACCAGCCTACTTTAGCAACAGACATGGGTAATTTACAAGAGAGAATTACAACTACAAATAAAGGTTCAATTACCTCTGTGCAAGCGATTTATGTACCGGCCGATGATTTAACAGATCCAGCTCCCGCTACATCATTTGCACATTTAGATGCAACAACAGTGCTTTCAAGACAAATTGCTGAAATAGGAATTTATCCCGCAGTAGATCCATTAGACTCTACTTCAAGAATTCTTGATCCTAGAATAGTTGGTGACGAACATTATAGAGTTGCAAGAGAGGTACAGAAAGTGCTTCAAACATACAAATCTTTACAAGATATTATAGCAATTTTAGGCATGGATGAATTGTCAGAGGAAGACAAATTAACAGTAGCAAGAGCTAGAAAAATCCAAAGATTTTTATCTCAACCTTTTTTCGTTGCTGAAGTATTTACTGGTTCACCAGGTAAACTTGTAGATTTGGAGTCGACAATTAAAGGCTTTGATGCAATTTGCAAAGGTGAGTATGATCATCTTCCTGAAGCCGCATTCTACATGGTCGGCACTATTGAAGAAGCTATAGAAAAAGCTGAAAAAATGAAAAAAGATGCTGCCTGATGAGTGACGAATTTAAAGTAGAAATAGTTAACCCCGAAAAATCTTTTCTTGTAAAAGATGATGTTGTAGAAGTAATTGTACCAGCATATGAAGGTGAAATGGGAATACTTAAAGATCACATTTCTATTATTTCATTTTTAAAACCAGGAATAATTAAAGTCAATTCTAAATCTGGAGAAGAAAAATATTATGTCGAGGATGGAATTTTAGAATTTAAAGATAATAATTTATCAGTGCTTACAAGTTCAATTTTTAATTTAAAAGATATGGAAAAAAGTAAAATTAGTGAGTTATTGAAAGAAGCTGAGAAAGATATAAATAAGTCAGAAATTAGTGACCAAATGAAATATTTAGGTGACCAAAAAATAGATGTTTTAAAATCAATTAATTAATTATCATTTTAATTTTTTTTTGAAGTATCTTATAAACTTCAAGTTTAAAATCGACAACAACATCTGTTATCATATCTAAATCAATCCACTTCCATTCTAGAAATTCTGGTTTATTGGTATTAATATTAATTTCTTCATCATCTCCAAGATGTCTCATTAAAAACCATTTTTGTTTTTGACCTTTAAACTTACCTTTCCATATTATGCCTAATAAATTATTAGGTAATTCATATGTTGTCATTTCATCAATCTCTTTTATAAGTTTCACTTTTTTTATACTTGTTTCTTCTTCCAATTCTCTATAAGCAGCAGATAAAAAATCTTCGTTTTCATCTACACCACCCTGAGGCATTTGCCAAAAATTTCCAGGATTATCTATTCTTTTTGCAACAAAAATTTTATTATTTCTATTTAATACTATTATTCCCACACCTTTTCTAAAGGGTAAACTTTTAAATTTTTCTTTCATTTTAACCGTTTAGAAGTTTTATCGCATAATTCAGTTGGTTATCAGTATCTGATTTAATTTTAAAATCATCTGACCCTTCAGAAATTTCTATATCTGGTAAAACTCCTACTTCGGAAATGGACTTTCCAGAAGGAAGATAATATTTAGCTACAGTTAACCTAATTGCACCATTATTTTTGAGTGGTATGATTGATTGTACAGATCCTTTTCCATAACTATTTTCTCCTAATAAAATAGCTCTTTTATGATCTTTCAATGCACCTGCAACAATTTCAGATGCTGAAGCCGATCCATAATTAATTAGAACAATTAAAGATTTTCCATTTGTCAAATCTCCTTTATTTGCAAACCACTTTCGGTTTTCAGAATTTTTTCTACCTTTTGTTGAAACAATTTCACCATCGTTAAGAAAAAAATCTGAAATTGCTATTGCCTGTGAAAGTAGTCCGCCTGGATTATTTCTTAAATCTAAAATATATGATCTTATATTATCATTATTCTCAAATTTTTTTATTTCTTTTTTTATTTGATTTCCGCTGTTTTCATTAAATGAAGTTAATCTTAAATAGCCAATATTTTTATCTAAAATTTCGGCTTTGACTGATTTTATTTGGATAATTTCTCTTGTAATTTGAAATGTAAGCGCTTTTTTTTCACCACTTCTTCTTACCGTTAATTCTATTTCTGTATTTACAGGTCCTCGCATGAGTTCTACAGCTTCACTTAAAGTTTTTCCTTGAACCTGAATATTGTCTATTTTTACAATATAGTCTCCTGCTTTAATACCTGCTCTTGAAGCTGGGGTATCATCAATAGGTGAAATTACTTTTACAACTCCAGCCTCCATACCAACTTCAATTCCCAATCCTCCAAATTCTCCACTAGTTTCAGTTTGCATTTCCTCAAAAATCTCTGGAGACATGTAAGCTGAATATGGATCTAATGACTGTAATAGACCATTTATGGCTGAATCCATACTTTCAGAAGGGTTTATTTCGTCAACATATTCTTTACTTATTTTTTCAAGAACTTCACCAAATATATCTATTTTTTTATAAATAGTATTTTCATTTGCAAGAATATTATTATTTTTAAAAAACAACAAAGCAAATAAAAGTAAAAAAATTTTTTTTATCATATTATTAATTTTTCTTTTGGAATTAATTCAGACCATATTTTTTCTAGTTCATAAAATTTTCTTTTTTCGGGATGAAAAATATGAACGATTAAGTCAATGCCATCTACCAATTTCCACTCATCACTATCTTTGCCTTCAATTTTAGAGTTACTAACGCCATTGTCTTTTAATTTTTCTAAAACTTGCTCAGATAATGCTTGGATATGCCTAGAAGAAGTTCCACTTGCTATGATCATGTAATCTGCCATAGAACTTTTATTTTTTAAGTCTATACTTATTATATCCTGAGCTTTATTAATGTCTAAGGTTTCTATAATAACTTTTTTTAAATTTACGATTTTATCCATTAATTAATTTAACCTTATCAAATTTTTCTTAATTGAGAAGATGAAATATTGACCTTTTTAAATTCAACAAAACTTAAATTTTTACCATTAAGTCTTTTAAATGAGATTGAATTTAATGATTTTTTTTTATATCCACTTCTATCAAAAACTATAATTTTGTATTTTTGTGAAATAATTTTCCATTTATGCCATCTGTGGAAATTGATTAAATTATCAGCACCCATTAAAAAGTAAATGTCAGTTTTTGTAGCTCTATATATATGATTTAATAAATCAATAGTTTTATTTGATTTAATAATTTTTTCATAAAATTTCACTTTAATAAATTTTTTGGATTTTATAATTTTTCTGCATCCTTTTATTCTATCGGCAATAGTTGTTTTACTTCTTTTCTTTAGAGGATTTTTTGTAGTTATTGCCCAAATTATTTTTTTTAAATCAAATTTTTTTTGAGCTTCTATAGATATTGCTAAATGGCCTTTATGAGCTGGATCAAAAGATCCACCAAGTATCCCTATTTTATATTTTGAACTCAAATTATTTCCTTATTTTTCCACTACTAGTAATTTGATATTTATAAGAGACTAATTGATTAAGACCAACAGGACCCCTTGGAGGGAGCACATTGGTAGAAATACCAACTTCACCTCCAAAACCAAATTCACCACCATCAGCAAATTGTGTAGATGTATTATGCATAGCTATTGCACTTTTTACATTTGATAAAAATATTTTTGCGTTTTTTTTATTTTGGGTAATAATCGAGTCTGTATGCATAGTACCATATTTATTTATATGCATAACAGCTTCATTTAAATTTTTTACTGACTTCACAGAAACAATTGGTGATAAGTATTCTTTAGACCAGTCTTTGTTGGTAGCTTTAAATATTTTTCCTTTATAAAATTTTCTAATATTTCTATCTCCAAATATTTTACAACCATTATTTTCTAGCCCTTTTAAGATAAAGTTACATGATTTTTTTAAAATTTTTTTGTGCATTAAAATTGTTTCTGTTGCACCACATATTGCGGTATTTCTAAGTTTTGCATTAATAATAATTTTTTTTGCAATCTTAAAGTTTGCATCTTTATCAATAAAAGTGTGACAAATTCCTTCTAAATGTCCAATTATTGGTAAATTAGCTAAATTTTGAACTTTCTTTACTAGATTTTTTCCACCTCTTGGAATGATAACATCAATATACTTGTTCATTTTTGTTAACAAGAAATTAACAACATTTCTATTTCTATTATCAATAAATTGGACAAAGTTTTCATCAATATTATTTTTTTTTAAGGATTTTCTAAATAGTTTTGACAAAATTCTATTTGAGTAAAATGCTTCTTTTCCACCTTTTAAAATTACTGCATTTCCAGATTTAAAACATAAAGATGCAACATCAGATGTAACATTAGGTCTGCTTTCATAGATAATACCAATAATTCCAATTGGAATTGAAATCTTTGATATCTGTAAACCATTTGGTCTTTTCCACTTTTCTAAGATAACATTTGTTGGATCTTTAAGCTTAATTATAGATTTAATTGAATAAATAATACTTAAAATTTTCTTTTCATCTAAAATAAGCCGGTCAATAAAATTTTTCTTTAATCTTTCCTTTTTTGCATTTTGAACATCTTTATTATTTTGTTGAATAATTATTTTTTTATTTTTTTTTATTAAATCACAATAATCTTTTAAAACTTTATTTTTTTTTTTAGAATTTGGTTGAGAAAAGAAGGCTTTTTTTGATTTTTTTCCAATTTCAATAAGTTTGTTTTTCATTATATCTTTACCATATCATCTTTGTGAACAACTTCCGATTTAGAAATATAGCCAAGAATTTTCTTAATTTCATTAGAGTGACACCCTAAGATTTTAGTAATTTCATTAGATGAAAAAGAGCTCAAACCTCTTGCGAATTCTTTACGTTTATTATCTAAAATTTTAATATGATCACCTTTTTTAAAATTACCTGATACTTTTTTAATACCAGCGGCTAAAAGACTTTTTCCATTTATTAGAGCCCTTTTAGCACCATCATCAATAATTAATTCACCCTTAGGAGAAACAGAGCTAATAATCCATTTTTTTCTTGCGTCTAATTTAGGTATTTTAGAAATAAACCATGTACAGTTATTTTTTTTTTCTATTTGATTAATAGGATTTAAATATAATCCATTGGCAATTATCATATTACAACCAGCTAAATTACAAATTTTTGCTGCTTCAATTTTTGTATCCATACCACCACTTCCAAACTCTGTAATACCTTTCATATCAATATTTTTTATATCTTTACTGAAATTAGAAATATTCCTAATTAGTTTTGCATCTTTAAATTTTTTTGGATTTTTTGTAAAAAGACCATCAACATCAGATAATAAAATTAATGTATCTGCATTAGTAATTTGAGCTACACGAGAAGCAAGTCTATCATTATCACCATATTTTATCTCAGATGTAGCAATTGTATCATTTTCATTTACAATTGGAACATAATCAAGTTGAAATAAATTTTCAAAAGTTCTCTTTGCATTTATTGATCTTCTTCTTTCTTCAGTATCTTCTAATGTTAGAAGAATTTGTGATATATTTAATTTATATTTAGAAAATGTTTGTGAAAATAAATTCATTAATTCAATTTGGCCTATAGAAGCTATAGCTTGACTTTTGTCGAGTTTGAGATTTGCTTTGTTATAATTCATTTTCTTACATCCAAGGGCTATAGCTCCAGAGCTAACAATCACTACTTTTTTATTATTAGATTTTAATTTTTTAATATCTTTTGCAAAACTTGATAACCATTTGCTTCTTATTTTTCTTTTATTATCAACTAATATAGATGATCCAATTTTAATAACGATTATTTTTGAATTTTTAAGATACATAAGAAATAAGTTTAGCTTTAATTTTAGATACCGAGTTTTTTTCTAGTGTAGATAAAGTATGTACCTCACAATTTTTATTTCTTGAAAAATTCTCAACTATTTTCTTTACCAAGTTTTTATCAAGTAAGTCTATTTTATTAAAAACTATTAATTCTTTTTTTTTAGAAAGTTCAGAACTATAGTTTTGTAGTTCATTTTTGACTTCGTTATATGATTTAATTAAATCTTTGTTCGTAATATCAATTAAATGTAAAAGTGATTTACATCTTTCGATATGTTTTAAAAATTTGGTACCAAGACCAGTACCCTCATGTGCTCCTTCAATAAGACCAGGAATATCTGCTAAAGTTATTTCTTTATCATCATAACTGGCTACACCTAAGTTTGGATTTAAAGTAGTGAATTGATAATTTGCAATTTTTGGGTTTGCATTAGTTATTGCTGCAAGTAAACTTGATTTTCCCGCATTAGGTAATCCAATAATACCAATATCAGCAATTGTTTTTAATTGAAGCCAAATTACAAATTCTTCACCAAGTGTTCCCTTAGTAAATTTTCTTGGTGCTCTATTGGTTGAACTTTTAAATCTTGTATTTCCTAAACCTCCTTTTCCTCCATTTGCAGCTACAAACTCTTCTCCAATTTTTGTAAAATCATATATTAATGTTTTGTTGTCTTCTTCAAAAACTTGAGTACCTAGTGGAACTTTAAGAATTAAATTTTCTCCACCTTTACCAGTGCGATTTTGACCTGCACCATTTTCTCCGCGTTGAGCTTTATGATGTTGTTGATATCTATAATCAATTAAAGTATTTAAATTTTGTTCTGCTTTTAAAATAATAGAACCACCCCTACCACCATCACCACCATCTGGTCCACCAAATTCAATAAATTTTTCTCTTCTAAAACTCGGTGAGCCATCACCACCGTTTCCTGCTTTGATATAAATTTTTACTTGATCTAAGAATTTCATAATACAACGCTAGTTTTAGTTGTACTATTAATTGGGTTTTACTGAAACAAAAGTTCTATCTGACTTAGTTTTTTTAAAAACTACTTTACCCTTTATAACTGAGAAAATTGAGTGATCTTTTCCCATTCCAACATTTTCACCAGGAAAAATTTTCGTACCTCTTTGTCTTACAATAATGTTACCAGGAATTACAATTTCACCACTATATTTTTTGACACCAAGTCTTCTTCCAGCACTATCTCTGCCGTTTCTAGATGATCCACCTGCTTTTTTAGTTGCCATAATTATTTCCTAATTATTTACTTGCTTTTTTTTCAGGCACTTCTTTTTTAGAAGGCTTTAAAATTTTTTCAGCTTCAGATAAAAGTTTACCATCTTTTGAAAAAATTTTGTTAATTTTAATCATAGAATATTGTTGTCTATGTCCATTCTTTCTTCTTGAATTTTGTCTTCGTCTTTTTTTAAAAATTAAAATAGTTCTATTTTTACTATTTTTAATAAGATTTGCCTCAACTTTTGCGCCTTGAATAGTTGGTGCACCAATCTCTATTATTTTATTATCTCCGTATGCTAAAATTTCTTTAAATTCTATTTTACTATCAGGCTTTAAATTAGGTAATTTCTCTATTTTCAAGATTTCACCTGATTTAACTTTATATTGTTTTCCACCTGTTTGTATTACTGCGTAAGACATAATATTGTTAAAAATTAATTAGCGCAATATAAACTGAGCTTGATTATAGTCAAGATATTAAAATTAAAAATTATCCTTTAAATCTCTTAATTTTGAAAAGCTTTTTACATCTTTAGCTTTAAGAAAAATATTACATTCCAGTTCATCACTTAAAATTGTCGGTAAAGTTGGTAAATTATTCTTAATTTTTTCTTTAATTTTAATAATCTTTTCCTTAAGTTTAGTATTTTCAGAATCATTAGCCAAACAAAAATCGGAATTTTTTAAAGTATATTCATGACCGCAATAAATTTCTGTATTACCAGGAAGTTTTTTTATTCTATTTAATGAGCTAAACATTTGATTATATGTTCCCTCAAAAATTCTTCCACAACCAAGTGAAAACAAAGTGTCTCCAGTGAAAATTTTTTTTTCATTAAAAAAATGAAAAGCAATATGACCTTTGGTGTGACCAGGAATATGATAAATTTTAGCCTCAAAATTATCTCTTTTCCAAATTTGATTATCATCGAGGAGAGTATCTATTTTTGGAATACGATCCCTATCACCTTTAAAACCCACAACTTCAGAGTTATACTTCTTTTTTAATTCAATATTCCCACCAATATGATCAAAATGATGGTGAGTATTAAGGATATATTTAAGAGTAATTTTTTTACCATTTAAGAAATTTATTATAGGAGCTGCTTCGCTTGGATCAACAACACATGCTATTTGAGTTTTTTCATCAATAATCATATAACTATAATTATCTTGAAGGCATTTAATAATTTCAATTTTCATTTATTTTCCTATTAAAAATATACCTAATTCTCCAAACAAATTTTTTATAAAAAGATTAGAATTATTTATATCTGATATATTTTTATTCCTTAACGCTAAAGATTTAAAAATTTTAAAACCTATAATTTCTGAAAATTTTACAAAATCTTTAATTGTACACATATGGATATTCGGGGTATTATACCAGCTATGTGGCAGCGAATTTGTGATTGGCATAGTTCCTTTGCTTAACAAATTGAGTCTAACTTTCCAATGTCCAAAATTTGGAATTGTTACAATTGCTTTTTTGCCAACTCTTAAAAGTTCTTTGATAACTACCTCTGGATTTATAAAAGCTTGCAAAGTTTGTCCAAGTACGACGTAATCAAAAGAATAATTTGGAAATTGTTTCAAGTCGAATTCTGCATTTCCCTCAATAACAGTCAAACCTTTAGCTATACAGATTTGAACTTTTTCTTTGGAAATTTCAATTCCTCTTATATTAGTATTTTTATTTATCTTTAAAAATTCCATTAAAGTTCCATCGTCACATCCCACATCTAATACATTTGAATTTTTTTCAATTATATTAGCAATTATCTTATATTCTGTTTTCATTATATTTTTTCTGTAAAAGATTTGTCTAAAAAATTTTTAAGAGCTTTTAAAAAATCTGGAACATCTAATAAGAAAGAATCGTGTCCTTTATCAGACTCAATTTCTACAAAACCCACATTTGCACCGATTGCATTTAGTGCAATAACAATATCTTTATTCTCTTGCGTTGGGTAGAGCCAGTCAGATGTAAAAGATATTACAAAAAATTTAGTTTTTGTGTTTTGAAAAGCATTAGACAAATTACCATTAAATTGTTTAATTAAATCAAAATAATCCATTGCTCTAGTTATATAAAGATAACTATTTGCATCAAATCGATCAACAAACACAGACCCCTGATATCTTAAATAACTTTCTATTTGAAAGTCTGCATCAAAACCAAATTTAAGGTCATCTCTTTCCTGTAGTTTTCTTCCAAATTTTTCTTGAAGTCCTTTTTTTGAGAGATAAGTAATATGTGCAGCCATTCGAGCTACGGCTAATCCTTTGTCAGGCACAGTATTTTTTGATGTATATTTTCCATCTAGCCAATTGTGATCTGCGGCAATCGCTTGTCTTCCTAGTTCATTGAATGCAATATTTTGTGCTGAATGACTAGATGTACAAGCAATAGGTATAGCAGTTTTAGCTTTGTTGGGAAAATTACTTACGAATTGTAAAACTTGCATTCCACCCATTGAACCACCTACGACCGAAAAAAGTTTTTTGATTCCAAAAAAATCTAATAAATTTACTTGAGCATTAACCATATCATTTATTGTAATGACTGGGAAATCAGTTCCATATATCATCTTGGTTTTAGGATTTTCATGACTTGGACCAAAAGACCCCATACATCCACCAAGTACATTTGCACAAATTACAAAATATTTGTTTGTATCTATAGATTTATTTGGTCCAACAGCATAACTCCACCACCCATCTTTTTTTGTTATTGGATTTGTCCCAGTTACAAATTGATCTCCAGTCAAAGCATGAAAAACCAAAATTGCATTATCCTTATTTTCATTTAATGAACCATAAGTTTCATATGCCAAAGGAAAATTATTAATAGTTTGACCGCAATCTAGTTTAAGAGGTTTTTCAATTATTAATTTTTTAATATTATCTTTAGTATTCATAATTAAGGCTGGCAATTGAATTGTGAGAAAAAAAACTTTTTTAGCTGTTTTTTTAAAGCGCTCGCAATTCAGTTAAATCAGCGCATAAATTTTGTACAAGAAGTTATTTAGTATGTCAATTTTAAAAATATTTGCACTTAAACTATATAAAAAATTGTTATTTTATTTATAAAGAGCTTAAAAAAATAAAAAACAGCTATGCTGAAATTTAAAAAATTTAACATTGAGACCTATAAACCAGGCAAATCAAGCATTAAGAAGTTTAAAAAGATTATCAAACTTTCTGCTAATGAGTCTGCTTTGGGGATGAGCTCAAAAGTTAAGAAAGTTATATCCAGCAAAAATTTAAATTTTTTTAGGTATCCGGATGGCAAATCAAAAATTTTAAGAAGTCAAATTGCAAAAAAATTTAAATGTAATAAGGAGAGAATTATTTGTGGAGCTGGTTCAGATGAAGTAATCCAGATGTTGTGTCAGCTATTTTTAAAACCTAAAGATGAGGTGGTTGTACCACAATTTAGTTTTTTGATGTATAGAATCTATGCCAAAATAGCTGGAGCAAATGTAATATTTGCTAAAGAAAACAAATTCAAGGTATCAGTCTCAGAAATAATTAAAAAAGTTTCAAAAAAAACAAAAATTGTTTTTTTGGCTAATCCAAATAATCCAACAGGAACTTATTTAACTCAACTAGAATTAACTGAGTTGAGAAAAAAATTACGAAAAAATATTTTGTTAGTGGTTGATGATGCTTACGCAGAGTATATGAAAAATATAGATTATAAATCTGGCTTAGATTTATTTAAAAATAAACAAAATGTTTTTATATTAAGAACCTTTTCAAAAATTTATGGATTATCATCTCTGAGAATTGGATGGGGTTATGGATCAAAAAAAATTATTGATGGTTTGAATATTATCAAACCTCCATTCAATGTTAATGAAGTTGCTCAAAAAGCAGCTGTTGAGTCACTTAAAGATGATAAATTCATTTCTCTTTCAATAAAACATAATATATTTTACGCAACTAAATTAAAAGATTTTCTAAATAAGTATGATATTAGTACAAATAAAGTTTCTGCTAATTTTTTATTATTGGATTTTACAAAGTGCAAATTAAAGGCCAAATATTTTTATGAAAGATTAAAAATGAAGGGAATTATTTTAAGATCTACAGAAAGTGGTTATAAAATAAAAAATATGTTGAGATTAACTATTGGATCAAAAAAAGAAAATTTAAGATTTATGAAGGAAACAGAGAATATATTCAAAAAATGAAAAATGTATTAATTTTAGGTTGTGGATTATTGGGTTCTTCTTTAGTTAGAAGAATTTCAAAAAAGAAAATAGCAAAAAAAATATTTATTTTCGAAAAATCAAAATTGAATATAGCCAAGATTAAGAAATTGAAATTATCTGGAACAATAATAAGATCTTTGAAAGATGGGGTGGTTAATTCAGATCTGATTATTTTTTGTACACCAATGAGTGAATATAAAAACCTTATTTTAAAAATTAATAAATATATATCACCAAAAACAATTATTACTGATATTGGTTCTTCAAAATATGAGTCATCAAAAATTATCAAAAAATTTTTAAGGAAAGGTATTAATTGGACTCAAAGTCATCCTATAACAGGATCTGAAGTAAGCGGACCAGAACATGGTAAACAAGATATGTTTGAGAAAAAGTGGTGTATTTTAATCAAAGATAAAAAAACTAATTTAAAACATATTAAATTTTTAAACTCTTTTTGGAAAAAAGTAGGTTCTAAAACTGTAGTTATGAATTCAGAAGAACATGATAAAATTTTTTCGATTACAAGTCATTTACCTCATTTGATTGCTTATAATTTAGTTAAATCAGCTCAAGATTTTGAGAAAATACAGAGATTTGATCTTATAAAATATAGTGCAGGCGGTTTAAGAGACTTTTCAAGAATAGCAGCATCAAATGAGATTATGTGGAGAGATATTTTTTTTGATAACAAAAAAAACTTAATAAAAGCTATAGAATTATTTATTAAAAATTTAAATGGTTTTAAGAAAGATATTAATTTAAGAAATAATAAGTCTATTTTAAAAAAATTAGTTCAAACTAAAAAAGTTAGATATAAGATTATCAAATTAAAACAAGATATAAATAAACCAGATTTTGGAAGAAGTTAATATTTTTGAATATTACTTATTTTCTTTACTTTTAAATTTGCAGTCCTGTCGATTAAATCAATAGTAAATTTTGTTGACATTTTTAATACTTTTTTTTTTGGACCATATGCATGAATAAAGTTTGAACGATTAATACATATACCAACATGTCCTTTCCAAAAAATAATATCTCCTTTAACTAATTTTTTTTTTGATCTCATTTTACAATATTTCATTTGATCTTTTGAATCTCTTGGAAAAAAGAGTCTATTATAATAAAAATAAATTTGAATTAATGCCGAACAATCAATACCCTTAGAAGTTTTTCCACCCCATAAATATTTAGTATTTAAAAATTGTTTAAAAATTTTATTAAAATTGCTTTCGTAGTGGTTGATATTTTTAGTATCTTTTTTTTTTATCCATTTATTTTTTTCGAATTCAAAATAATTTTTATCTTTTTTCTTAAAAGAAATTCCTGATCCAAAATACAAAAAATTATTTGTTGAAAAAAATTTATTACCTTTTTTTTTAAAAATTCTTGATTTTATTTTATAAATTTTATTAGTTGGTTTAAATTTTCCATAAAATTTTTCTTTTTTGATATATCCAACATAACTATCATAATTTGTTTTAATTTTTACCCAATTTTTTTTTTTTTGTAAAATTCTAAATTTTTCCCCATATAAAATTTGTGAAGTAACTTCAGAGTCTGAATTAGGTTTTGAGTAAATATTTCCTACAGAATTGTTAAAAAAATTATTTATCACTAAGTTTAAGTTTGTTTTTTATTACCCATAGTATTATCAAAGATGGTATTACCATTAAGGCAGTTAAAATAAAAAATATACCCCAATCACCATTTAGCCAGTCCACTAAAGCTCCAGATGAAGATGCTAAAGTTGTTCTTCCAGCAGTTCCAATAGATGCTAATAAAGCATATTGTGTTGCTGTATAGGCACGATCAACTAATAATGATATGAATGCTACGAAAGCTACTGTCGCAAATGCTGCAGCAATATCATCAAAAATTACTGCAATAGCAAATAAAAGTTCTGACTTATCGCTCCAAGCAAGGATACTAAACAAAAAGTTAGTACCTGCCATTACTATACCTGCTAAAAACATAGCTTTTAAAACACCAGATCTTATTACAAACAGCCCACCTAAAAGTGTAAATATGACTGTCGTAATCCAGCCTAAGGTCTTTGAATAAATAGCTATATCTGATTTAGTAAATCCTATTTCCTTATAAAAAATTATAGACATTCTTCCGAGAAATGCCTCACCAACTTTAAATAAAAAAACAAATCCTAAAATTCCTAACGCTATCGAATACCCATTTTTTTTAAAAAAACTAATTATTGGACCACTTACAGTTCCACCAATCCAGGTTAAAAATTGTGTGAACAGGTTTTCATTTCTAAACTTACTTGAAATTAATCTATCATTTTCTTTTTGTTTGTTTAGCCTTTCAAAACTGTAAGTTTCATTAACAAACATTAGTCCAATATTCATGATAATTACCAAGATACCTAAAATTAAGAATGTTAATTGCCAGTAATTTTCAAAACCCAGGTTTTGTAAAAATTCGGCTGAAAAAAGAGATAATACTCCACCTAACTTATATCCCGTCCACCACCCGACAACAGCCATTGCAGCTCCTGCAGCCATTGATTTTCCCTCATTTTCGCCAATCTGTTCTATTCTTAATGCGTCAACTGTAATATCTTGAGTAGCGGATGCAATTGCAATTACCAAACCAATAGTAATTATTATAGCTAAATTTTCTGTGGGATTTATTGTACTCCATAGTACCAAAGAAATTAAAATTATGATTTGCATTAAAACAATCCAGCCTCTTCTATGTCCAATTTTTTTGGTAATAAATGGTATTTGAATTCTATCAATTAAAGGTGCCCATAAATAATTAAATGCATAAACCCCAAAAATCAATCCAGCCCATCCAATAGTTGATCGGCTCAAACCATCTTCTTTTAACCATAGACTAAGACTGCTTCCAATTAAAACCCATGGAAAGCCTGATATTGCACCTAACAATAAAATCTTAAGCATCCTTTTATCAAAATAGACTGAAAACATTTCTGAAAAGGTTTGTTTTTTAATTTCTATCATTTTTAATTTCTCCAAAAAGAGGGTAAAAATAATACTAATATTGCAAATAATTCTAGTCTACCTAAAATCATTCCTACTGTTAATATCCATTTTGAAATATCTGGTAATAATGAAAAATTTCCATTAGGACCAATTATTGAACCTAGTCCAGGCCCCACATTTGAAATAGATGTTGCTGCTCCAGATATTGATGTAATAAAATCAAGACCTGTCAACGCTAAAAGAGCGGTAATTATAAAAAAAATTACTAAATACATAAAGATGAAAGAAATTATTGAGGCAACAAATTTGTTATCAACAGGATTTTTATCATATTTTAAAATAAAAATACCTTTAGGATAAATTATTTTCTTTAATTGATTTGAAATAAACGAATAAAGAATTTGAATTCTAAATATTTTAATACCACAAGTAGTTGAACCGGCACATCCACCTATAAACATAAGTCCTAAAAATAAAATTATTGGAAATCCTCCCCAATTATCAAATTGAGCATTTACATAACCTGTTCCAGTTAAAATAGAAATAATATTGAAAAAAATAGATCGATAATTCATTTGTGCTGAATTATTAATGATTAGATATATTGATAATATAATAATACTAATTAATATAATTTTAATAAAAGTTTTAATTTGTATGTCTGAAAAGAATATTTTTTTGTCACCACTTAAAAATTTTATATAAGCTATAAATGGTAAACTACCCAAAATAATAAAAATCATCGCGGAAATTTCAATATATATATTATCAAAGAAACCAATCGACTCATTATAGTTCGAAAATCCACCTGTAGCTATCGTTGTCATTGAATGTGTTAAACTGTCAAAAATATTCATTCCCAAAATTTTATAAGAAAGTGCACACATGGCTGTGAGCCCTGAATAAATATAAATTAACCTAAGAGCGATCTCTTTTGATTTTGGAAGAATTTTTTCTGAGGAATCATTATTCGAGATCTTGAATAATTGCATTCCACCGACGTTCATTATAGGCATCAATGTAATAGCCATTACTATAATACCTATCCCACCTAGCCATTGAAGTATAGCACGCCATAAAAGAATTGCTTTAGGCATGTTTTCTAAATTTGGTATAATTGTCGAACCAGTGGTTGTTATTCCTGACATACTTTCAAAGAAAGCATTGGTAAAAGAAAATCCAACACTAGAAAAAATAAAAGGTAAAGACCCAAAAATTGCTATACTTAACCAAGATAATGCTGTTAATAGAAAAGCTTGTTGTAAGTTTAATTTTTTATCATGATCTATATTTGATAAAAAAAATAATGTTCCAAATATGATTGTTATTATTGAAGCAGCTAAAAAAGATGAATCAAGCTCATAGTAAATAAATTGTGCAATTAATGGAATTAACATGAAAATTCCTAGAATTATTTGCAAGATTCCAAGAGTGAAAAAAACGGTTTTATAATTAGACATTTTGAAAGAACATTATTTTATGGAAAATAAATTTCAACTCTATATGAATTAGTAAAATCATTAATTTAAGATTTTTTGAGATTAATTCATGATTAAAAAAGAAAATTTGGATAAAACGAGTGCATGGCCTTTCGTAGAAGCAAAAAAAATGCTTCGAGATAGAAAATCGATCATTGAAAAAAAAGGAAAAATAACACTTCAAACTGGCTACGGTCCGAGTGGACTACCACACATTGGTACTTTTGGAGAGGTGGCAAGAACATCAATGATGGTAAATGCTCTAAATCACTTAACTGATCTTCCAAAAGAAATTATTACATTTTCAGATGATATGGATGGTTTAAGAAAAGTTCCAGATAATGTTCCACAGAAAGAATTATTAGAAAAAAATCTTCATAAACCACTCACTCAAGTTCCAGATCCTTTTAATAAATTTAACAGCTTTGGTGAACATAATAATGAAATGTTGAAAACTTTTTTAGATAGTTTTAACTTTAAATATAATTTTAAAAGTTCAACATTATTGTATAAATCTGGATTTTTTAACTCCACGTTACAAATAATTTTAGAAAAATATGATGACATAATGAATATAATTTTACCTACTTTGGGTAAAGAGAGACAAAAAACCTACTGCCCCTTTTTACCTATATGCCCAGAAACAGGACATGTTTTGGAAATACCTGTAAAAGAAATTAATAAGAATAAATCAAAAATAATTTTTGATAATAAAGGAAAAAAATTAGAAAAAAGTATTTTAGATGGAAATTGTAAACTCCAATGGAAAGTAGACTGGGCAATGAGGTGGTATGCTTTAGATGTTGATTTTGAAATGTATGGTAAGGATCTCATTGAAAGTGCAATTTTGTCCTCAAAAATTATAAAATTATTAGGAAAAAAAAATCCATCTGGGTTTGCATATGAATTATTTTTAGATGAAAAAGGAGAAAAAATTTCAAAATCTAAGGGGAATGGAATTACGATTGATCAATGGCTTGAATATGCTTCACCACAAAGTTTATCGTTATATATGTATCAAAACCCAAAAAGAGCAAAAAAACTTTATAAAGAAATAGTTGCAAAAGCTGTGGATGAATATTTAGAATTTATAGAGAAAGCAAAAAATCAAAACGAACTTCAGTTACTATTGAATCCGGTATGGCATGTTCATAACAGCGTTATACCAAAAGAAAATATGATTATGTCGTTCTCAATGTTATTGAATTTAGTTGAAACAAGTAACGCAAATAACAAAGAACTTTTGTGGAAATTTGTAAAGAAATACAAAACAGATATTTTAGAGAAAGATTATCCAATTTTTGATAATTTAGTTGGATATGCAATTAGATATTTTAATGATGTAATAAAATCAAAAAAAAAATATAAGAGTCCCAATAGTGAAGAAAAATCGGCATTAAAAGCTTTAATACAAACTTTAGATGAATGTAACGACGATATGAAACCAGAAGATATTCAAACTTTAATATATACAACTGGCAAAAATAATGGCTATTCAGAAAATTTGAGAGATTGGTTTAAATTGATATATGAAGTTGTTTTTGGCGATGAAAACGGACCTAGAATAGGATTTTTTATAAGTTTTTTTGGTGTTAAAGAAACAAAAGATCTTATAATGAATAAAATTAAATAATGTTTTCAAATATAAGATCATTAATTTTTAAATTAGATCCAGAAAGCGCACACAATTTAGCAATTAAATCTTTAAAATTTAATTTTGTTCCAGATATATTAAATGAAGATAAAAACAACCCATTATTTGAAACAAAGTTATTTGAAAAAAATTTAGATAATCCAATTGGAATGGCTGCAGGTTTTGATAAAAATGCTGAAGTATATAATTCATTATTTAAATTAGGATTTGGTTTTGTCGAAGTAGGAACGATCACACCCTTAAAACAATATGGAAATCCTAAACCAAGGGTTTTTAGATTAGTTGAAGATGAAGCACTTATTAATCGACTAGGTTTTAATAATTTAGGAGCAAAAAATATAATTGATCGAATTAAAAAAAATAACCCATCAGGTCTACTTGGCATCAATATAGGTCCAAACATGGACACAAAAGAAAAAGTAAATGATTACATAGAATGTTTTAAAATTTTTCATGAAGTTGCAGATTATATTACAATAAATATTTCTTCTCCAAATACAGAAAATTTAAGAAATTTTCATAATCAAATAAAGTTGAATGAACTATTACAAACATTAAATAAAGAAAAAAAGAATTTTGGATCTAAAACGCCAATAACAGTAAAGATATCACCAGATATTGATGATCGAGAAATTGAACAAATTGCTGAAGTTCTTTTAAATAACAAGATAGGAGCAATTATCATCTCTAATACATCTGACTCCTCTAGAGACATTTTGAAAAATATTCAAGGCCATCAAAAAGGAGGATTATCAGGTAAACCTATTGAATTAAAATCCACAAAACTAATAAGTAAATTTTATAAGATTTTTAATGGAAAAATTAAAATTATTGGAGTTGGTGGAGTTGATTCAGGTAAAAGTGCTTATGAAAAGTTTTTAGCTGGAGCTAATTATGTTCAGCTTTATACTGGTATGGTTTTCAGAGGGCCAAATATTGTTAACTTAATAAAAAAAGAGCTTAAAGAAATTTTATCGAAAGATGGTGTTAAAAATTTTAATGAAATCGTGGGAAAATCAAAATAACCTAAATCTAATAAACTTGACGTGATCAATTTCTAACCTTATATAAACGATCATATTATGACAAAAAAATGCGAACTTACTGGAAAAAATCCTATGAAAGGTCATAACGTTAGTCACGCCAATAATAAGACTAAGAGAAGATTTTTGCCTAATTTGAAAAAAGTAAAATTTACAAGTGAAATTTTAAAAAAAAGTTTAAAGTTAAGAGTTAGCAATGCAGGTGTACGATCAGTTGACAAAAAAGGAAGCTTTGATGAATATTTAAAAGCTGTTAAAAATAAAAATTTGTCTCCACGTTTAAAGAAATTAAAAAAAAGTCTATTAGTAAAATCTCCATATCAAAAAAAAACAGCTCAGTCTAAAACAGCCTAATGAATAAATTATTTGTCTTTCTGTCGTTTTCGATGGGAGTTGTTGTTTTATCTTCAAATTATTTAGTTCAATTTCCTTTTAATTTTTATGAATTAAATGAAATTTTAACTTATGGTGCATTTAGTTATCCTATAGCTTTTTTAATTACTGATTTAGCAAACAGATCTTATGGAAAATTTGTTGCAAGAAAAATTGTTTACTTTGGTTTCTTAATAGGGATTGGTTTTACTATCTTGTTTTCAACTGACTTTGCAAATCTTATATCAATAAGAATTGCAATCGGATCTGGAGTTGCTTTTTTGACTGCTCAACTTATAGATGTTCAAATATTTGATAATTTAAGAAAAAAGAAATGGTTTATAGCCCCATTAACTTCTTCAATAATTGGGTCAATTATTGATACTTTTATGTTTTTTTCAATTTCTTTTTATGGAACAAGTATACCATGGTTTACACTGGCTCTAGGCGATTTAGGAGTTAAGATTTTCGTAGCATTGATGATGTTAATTCCATTTAGATTTTTATTAAAAACATTCAAACCAATTTAGATTTAATACAGATATTTGTAAGCTAAAATCTTATAAGCCAATTTCGCAACTAAAAAATTATAGGAATTAAAACCTTTTATTGGAGACAATTCATTAATGTCTGCTCCTACTATATTTGAATTTTTTGCAGCTATTTTAATTATATTTAAAGCTTCATCCCAAAGTAATCCGCCAGGTTCGGGAGTACCTGTTGCTGGCATAATACCTGAGTCCAATCCATCAACATCAAACGTTAAGTAAACAGTTTTATTTTTTATAAGTTTTTTAAAATTTTTCATATTCCATTTAGTCTTATCTTTGGCCCAAAAAATACTTATTCTGGATTTATTTTTTTTTAAAAAAGGTATTTCGCTTTCTGAAATATTTCTTATTCCAAATGAAATTATCGAAACATTTTTGTAGTCCAAACATCTTCTAATTGCAGAGGCATGGGAAAATTTTTCTCCATTATAGCTATCCCTTAAGTCTGCATGAGCATCAAAATGTAATAAACAAATTTTTTTAAATCTTTTGACGAAAGGTTTAATGCATCCAGGAGTTATTGAGTGTTCACCCCCAAATGTCATTGGGAAAAGATTATTATCTAAAATTTCTTTATTAATGTTTGATATTTTTTTAAGAGCTTTATTAATATTTTTATCAATTTTGAAAGGCTTTAAAGTTTTAATACCTATTTTCTTATAAGGTTCACAATTTAATTCTTCATCATAAAGCTCTACTTGGTGAGAGGCTTTGATTATCTCTTTTGGACCATTTTTGGTACCACCACCATAACTAACAGTTTTTTCCAAACCAAAAGGAACGATAACAACTTTTTCCTTAAAGCTGAATTTATTATCAATTCCAAGAAATCCGTTTTTATTTGATAGATATTTCAATTTATTTATCCAAAAATTTTTGAAAAATTTTTTCTTATTCTATTCTTCCACTCACCTCTATGATAAGCATCACTGGCTATCAAAGGTAGGACACTTGTCGCCTCTGCAAAAACCATTTGTTCTTTTGTTAAGTCTACTTTACCCCATGAACTTGCTTCTTTTAAAGTTGAACTACTACAGGCACCATCTCTTGAATCAGCAACTGTTATTTGTACAGCATATTTATGCATATCAACTTCTTTGCCTAATAATTCTGCACAAATTACAGTATCTTGAATAAAATTTTTTGGTACTCCGCCTCCAATCATAAAAAGACCTGATCCTTTTGACTGAATTTTAATTTCTGTCAATTCACGAAATTCTCTTATTGAGTCTATTGTTATGTGTTTTTTTGGATTCTTTTCTTGATGAATAACTAAACCAAATCCAGCACTAGAGTCTGTAAAAGCAGGACAAAAAATTGGAACATTGTTGTCAAAAGCAGTTTCTATTAACGAGTCTTTTTTGACTGAATTTTTTTTTAAATATTTACCCACTTCATAAATAAACTCTCTAGAAGTATAACTTTTTGGTTCTAAATTATCTGCAATTTCACATATTTTTTTGTCACATATTTGAAGTTCATCTTCATCTATATATGTGTCATAAATTCTATCTATATAATTTTTTCTCAATTCTGTATCATCTTGAAATTGAGATCCTTGATAATGTTTGAATCCTAAAGCTTCAAAAAAATCCATGTCAATTATTGAAGCACCAGTCGCTACAATAGCATCAACCATATTATATTTAACCAAATCTTTATAAATATTCATGCATCCAGCTGCAGATGTTGATCCAGCTAATGTTAAAAAAATTGTACAATCTTTATCTTTAAGCATTTCATTATAAATACTTGCAGCTTTCGCTGTTTCTCTCGATACAAAAGACATCTTTCCCATTGAAGAAATTATTTTTCTAGAATCAAATGAAGTTATGTCTATATGCTCAATAGGATTTTTGAGAAAATCTTTTTTAATATTGTGACCAACTTTTTTTTTAGTCATTAAGCGACTAAAGTAGCTTTTTTGATATCTTTATCATATAGGCTCATAATTGAGTCATCCTCAACTTCATAAATCTCATTAGAAAAGAAACCATTAAACTGAGTTCTAAAAGTTAATCCGTATGCACCTAATTGACCAAGTTCAATATAATCATTTTCTCGAATATTATTTGGTAGAAGAAAAGGACCCTTCATGTAATCCATACTATCACAAGTTGGACCATAAAAATCGAAAGCAGTAAGTTTTTTTGAAATAATTTTATTTGAACTATCTTTAATCATTTTAGATGGATAAACAATATTTGGAGTTCCAGCATCAAAAAGTGTTCCATAAGTTCCATCGTTAATATAAAGTTTTTGTTTTTTTCTTAAATTTACTCTAACAATGGTTGATCCACTTTCAGCAACTAATGCTCTACCTGGTTCACATATAATTTTTGGTAAATTATTTAATTTTAAATTTTCTAAGCTCCTAGTTATCTCATCAAAGTAATTATCTAATGATTGTGGAATTAAGTCTGGATAAATTGTTGGAAAACCTCCACCAACATTAATGTAATCTGGTATAATCTTTGTCTTTTTTATTATATTTCCTATTTCTGTTATTCCCTTAGCATATGAAATTGGATGCATACACTGAGAGCCAACATGAAAGCTTAATCCAACTTTATTTGAATATTGTTTAACTAGTCTTAACAATCCTGATGCTTCGGTATTTAATGCACCAAATTTTTTTGATAAATCTATTTCAGCATGTTCATTCGAAACTGCAACTCTCACAAAAAGTTCAAGATCCTTAGCACCACTTGTACTTTCAATTATCTTTATTAATTCATCTTTAGTGTCTAGCGCAAAAGTTTTAATTCCATATTTAAAGTAAGCATCACTAATACTCTCCCTACTTTTTACTGTGTGCATAAAAGAACATTTTGCTGATTGACTATATTTTCTAACGGATTTAATTTCCTCAATGGAAGCAACATCAAACTGGTCAATACCACTTTTTACAAGAGTTTTAATTACCTCTGGATGCGGGTTAGTTTTTACAGCATAAAGAATTTTTCCAGGAAATTTTTTTTGAAAAAAATTAGATGCAGAAAGAATTGACTTCTTTCTTATACAATACACCGGTTTATTAGGTTTCAGTTGATTAACTAAATATTCAACTGATTTAAATTTTTGCATTTAATATGGCCCCCAAAAAAAAATTTAACAAAAAAAAGTTTTTTTATTAAAAAACTTTCATAATTCGAGCAATTAGTTCAATACTTATTCAATGTAAAGCAAATAATTACCTATTGAACTGTGGAAAAAAATAACCATATAAAACACATGAAAAACGAAGCAACATTGCAAAATTTAAGTGATTTTGAGAATAAGTCACTACTAATAGTTGATGATGACAATCCTTTTAGAGAGAGATTGGCGAGAGCAATGGAAAAAAAGGGTTTCCAGGTTATTCAAGCTGAAGGTGTAAAAAAAGGCATCGAATCAGTGAAAGTTAAAAAACCAGGTTTTGCAGTTGTAGACTTAAGACTGGGTGACGGCAATGGTTTAGAGGTTGTAAAAGAAATACAGCAAAATAATTCTTCAAGTAGAATAATTATGTTAACAGGATATGGAAATATACCTACTGCAGTAGCGGCTATAAAAGAGGGAGCAATAGATTATTTAGCGAAACCAGCTGATGCGGATGATGTTGAAAAAGCATTATTGGCTGACCCCTCAAAAAAACCAGCTCCACCAGAAAATCCTATGTCAGCAGATCGTGTAAAGTGGGAACACATACATAGAGTTTTTGAATTATGTAACAGAAATGTTTCTGAGACTGCGAGAAGATTAAAAATGCACAGAAGAACCTTACAAAGAATTCTTTCTAAAAGATCTCCTAAATAAACTTTCTTAATTTATATATTTTTTTAGCTAGGATCGTTAGCAACATAATCTTGAAAGTTTCGGCTAGTAAAAATGGCATTACACCTAATTCAAAAATTGGTTTATCCCAACCTATTAGTGTTCCAAGCCATAATACACCTAAAAAATAAATTGTTGAGACTGATAAAACTAGTTTTGCAAAAATTATGAAATAATTATCATCCTCTTTAACAAAGGAAGCCAGAAAACTTGCAGTTATAAATCCAACAAGATAACCCATCGTTGGTCCCAAAAAATACACTAAGCCTATACCTCTTTCTGGTGAATTAGAGAAAACTGGTAAACCAAATATACCTTCTAATAAATACAAACAGACTGTTCCAATTGCAATTTTATAACCAAAACTTATTCCAAAAAAAAGGACCACAAATGTCTGCATTGTCATTGGCACCGGATAAAACGGTATTTTTACTTTTGCAGAAATTGTAAGAATTAAGGAACCTAAAAAAATAACAATTAATGACTTTAATAATTGAGATTGAGAATTTTGCTTTATTAGTTCCATAAAAGATAATACTCTTATTTTTATTGATAATCTATACTAATTTAAAATGAGTAAAAATCAAAAGACTGATCATTATTATCTAATTGATGGTTCTGGGTATATATTTAGAGCCTATTATGCCTTGCCTCCACTAACAAGAAAAAGTGATGGATTACCTACTGGAGCTGTTAGCGGCTTTTGCAGTATGCTATTCAAACTTCTCGAAGATTCAAAGTCTAATAAAAATTTACAAAAACCGTCTCATTTTGCAGTAATCTTTGACTCAGCTAGAAAAACATTTAGAAACGAAATATATAAAGATTATAAGGCTAATCGAGCAGAGGCTCCTGATGATTTAGCACCTCAATTTGATTATATCAGAAAGTCGGTTTTAGCATTTAATTTACCTTCAGTTGATCTTATCAACTATGAAGCAGATGATTTAATAGCGACTTATGTAAATCAAATTCTGAAAATAGGAGCAAAAGTAACAATTGTATCATCAGATAAAGATTTGATGCAATTATATAAGAAGGACGTTCGAATTTTTGATCCAATGAAGAATAAGTTTATAACAGAAGAAGATGTAAAAAAAAAATTTGGAGTTGATTCCTCAAAAGTAATTGATGTTCAGGCTTTGGCTGGAGATAGTAGCGACAATGTACCTGGGGTGCCGGGAATTGGAGTTAAAACAGCAGCAGAACTTATAAATAAATATGGAAATTTAGAAACTCTTTTAAAATCTGCGAATGAAATAAAACAAAATAAAAGACGAGAAACACTTATTGAAAATAAAGATAAAGCAATAATTAGTAAAAAATTAGTCACCTTGAAACATGATGCTCCAGTAGACAGGAAATTAAGTGAATTTGAGTTAAAAGAAATTAATAAAGATAAGCTTTATAAATTTTTAAGAGAAATGGAGTTTAACAGATTATTAAGTTCTGCAATTTCTGCATATGGTGAACCTGAGTTAACAGGTGTTAACGATGTTGATGCATCATTAAAACATGAAGAAAAATTTACAACAATAAGTAACAAAAACTATCAATTAATTACTAATCTCGATCAGATAGATGATTGGATAAAAGAAGCAGAGGAAGTAGGCGAAGTTGCCGTAGATACAGAAACAACATCATTAGATCCACACCAGACAAACTTGGTTGGAATTTCACTTTGTTCAAAAGTTGGTAAGGCCTGCTACATACCAGTTGGTCATAATTCATCTAAATCGATCGATAAAGATATCGTAATAAAAAAATTAAAAAAATTATTAGAGGATTCAAGTGTTAAAAAAATAGGGCAAAATATTAAATTTGATTTTATTGTTTTTTATAAACATGGAATAACTTTATCCTCAATGGAAGACACAATGTTAATGTCCTATGTTTTAGATGCTGGAAAAAATAGACACAACATGGATACATTATCTGATATTCATTTAGGTCATAAAACAATTTCATTTAAAGAAGTTGTAGGAACTGGAAAAAAAGAAATCAATTTTAGTGAAGTAGAGCTGGATCGTGCAAAAGATTATGCTGCTGAAGATGCTGATATTACTCTCAGATTATATAAAAAATTTTATAAAAGCCTTAAAAACGAGAAGATGATTAATATTTATGAAGTTTTTGAAAAACCAATGATAAAAATATTAGCTAAAATGGAGATAGAAGGTATTAAAATTGATAATGAATTTCTTAAAGTTTTATCTTCAAAATTTAAAAAAAAAATAGAAAAAATACAAAAAGAAGTTTTTAAAATATCAAAAAAAAATTTTAATATTGCTTCTCCAAAACAGCTTGGAGAAATCTTATATAATGATCTTAAAATAGCAGATCTTAAAAAAACCAAAAAAGGAAGTTTTGCAACAAGTGCGTCTGTCTTAGAAGATCTTGCTTTTAAAGGACATAAATTTCCACAATTGGTTTTGGATTGGAGACAAATTTCAAAATTAAAAAATACTTATTCAGATACTTTACCTGAGCACATTAATTCCCTAACCAAAAGAGTTCATACATCCTTTTTATTAGCTGCTACTAACACTGGGAGATTGGCTTCAAGTGATCCAAATTTACAAAATATTCCTATAAAGTCGGATGATGGAAAAGATATAAGAAAAGCTTTTATAGCAAAAAAGGATTATGTTTTAATCTCTGCAGATTACAATCAAATTGAAATGAGAATCCTTGCAGATATTGCTGATGTTAAAGAATTAAAAAAAGCTTTTAAAAATAATGAAGATATACATTCACTTACTGCCAGCCAGATATTTAATGTTGATATTAAAAAAGTAAATCAAGATCAAAGAAGAAAAGCAAAAGCTATTAATTTTGGAATTATTTATGGAATTTCACAATATGGATTAGCAAAACAAATAAATGTATCCAATCATGAGGCAGAAGAATTTTTAAATGCTTATTTTTATAAATTTCCAGAAATAAAAATTTACATGGATAAAACAATCAAATTTTGCAGAAAAAGTGGTTATGTGAATAACATTTTTGGAAGGAGATCCCATTTTTTAAATATTAATGACAAAAACTATAATGTCAGAAATTTTCAAGAACGGGCAGCAATCAATGCTCCTATTCAAGGTTCTGCATCAGAAATTATGAGATTAGCAATGATTAGATTAGAAAAAAAATTGAGTGAGCAGAAAAATAAAAAAACAAAAATGTTATTACAAATTCATGATGAATTAATCTTTGAAACCCCAAAAGAAGAGGCAAAAAGAATCAGTAAGTTAATAGTTGATGAAATGTCTAGCGTGGTTAAAAGTGACCAACATTCCTTTTCAATACCTTTGACAGTAGATATTAATACAGGTGATAATTGGGGGGCTTTACATTAATTTAAATAATATTGCCCAAATTAGAACAATTTAGTATTTTTATATTTAAAGTATGCATAAACAAACAATTGCTCTCGTGGATGATGATAGAAATATCCTTACAAGCTTGAGTATTGCATTGGAAAAAGAGGGTTTTAAAGTCCAAACTTATATTGATGGAGAAAGTGCATTAATCGGTTTAACAAGAACCCCACCAGATTTAGCAATAATTGATATAAAAATGCCTAAAATGGATGGAGAGGAATTGCTTAAAAAATTAAGAAAAAAAACTTCTTTACCTGTGATATTTTTAACATCAAAAGATGATGAAATTGATGAACTGTTAGGTTTAAAATTAGGTGCTGATGATTTTGTTAAAAAATCTGGAGGTTTTTCAATTAAAGTATTAATTGAGAGAATAAGAGTTCAATTGAGAAAGAAAGATTCAAAAGAAATTTTAGAGGAAAACAAAAGTATTATTTCTCACGGCAAGTTGAAATTAGATCCTTCACAATTAGAATGTGAATGGGACGGAAAACAATTGCCAGATAAGTTGACTACTACCGAATTTTTATTGGTTAAGGAATTGGCCAAAAGACCTGGTATAATAAAAGAGAGAGCACAATTAATGGATATAGCTTACAGAGAAGATACTGATATAGAAGACAGAACAATAGATAGCCATGTCAAAAGAATAAGAAAAAAATTTAAAAAGATTGATCCTGAATTTTCAGCTATAGAGACGAGGTACGGAAGTGGATATCGGTGGAATGTTAGTTGATGTTTAGCCGACTTTTAAAAAATTTATCCATTTTAAAAAAATTTTTATTTATCAATTTTATTTTTTTTTCTATAATAAGTCTATTTACTTATATTTACTTAGAAAATGTTCAGCCAAATTTAATAAAAAAAAAATCTTCAAATCATATAGAAGTAATAAATAATACTATTGATAATTTAACCAGATTAAACATTAGATTTGTTGAAGAAGATATCAGAAAGTTTTTATTTTCTACAAGATTCCTTTTTCAAAATTTGGATAGAGTAATTTTTTTTGACAATCAGTTAAATTTAGTTGGAGATACAGATACACTAGATTTAGACCCAAGATCTTTCTCTAAAAGGTTAGATACTGTTGAATTAGAAATACTTAATGAAGAAAAGACAAAAGATATTGTGGAAAAAAAAAATATCGATGTAGGAAATAAAAATACAGTTTCATTAAAAGACATTTTATTTAATTACGCAGGTTCAAAAAATTTTGGAATTCCTTATACCTTTACTCAAGATGAATTTAAAAAGTTTTATTTAACCACAATAAAAAATGTTATGTTAGATGGTGAAAATATTGGCTATCTAGCTATTACTGAAAATGCAAATGATATTAAGGCTGCGATAGAGGAAAGAAAAACTTTTATTATAAGAACTGCTCTAGCAGTAGGGTTAGTAATCATTATTTTTTCCTTTGTATTAAACAAATATTTTTTAAAACCAATTAAAAATTTAGTAATTTATACAAAAACAATTAAAAATAAAAATGCTAAAGCCTCAAATATTGAAAGTTTGAAGTTAAGAAATGATGAACTTGGTTTACTGTCAAATTCTTTAGATGATATGACTTTAGAACTTCAAAAAAGAATTTCACATGCAGAAAATTTTTCAACAGATTTAGTTCATGAAATAAGGAACCCACTTGCCTCATTAAAAAGTGCCTCTGAAATTTTGCATGATACTACTGATATTAATCAAAGAGAAAAATTAATAGAAATTTTGAGCCATGACGTGCAAAGAATTGAAAGATTAATTACAGATTATTCTCAAATATTAAAAGATGAAGTTGCATTAAGTAAAGAAAAAGTAAAAAAATTAGATATCGAACCTATCATCAAATCAGTTGTAGATGATTTCAATAATATTTATAAGTTAAAAAGAGGTATTAAAATTTCTTACCTCAATGATGGAAAAAAAAAATATTATATTAATGGTATTGAGAATAGAATCGAGCAAATAATTGCAAATCTTTTAGATAACGCAATTTCCTTTAGTGATAATAATAAAGTTGTAACTGTAAAAGTTTCAAAATCAAAAAATGATAGAATTCAAATAAATGTTTTGGATGAAGGTGAAGGTTTTAAAGAGAAAGATACGAATAAAATATTTAATAGATTTTATAGTAATAGACCTGACAGATTTGGTCAACATTCAGGACTTGGTTTAAATATTGTTAAAAATTTAGTTGATTTACATAATGGTACAATTAAAGCTTCTAATCGCTTAGACCAAAAGGGCGCAAGTATGGAAATAACATTTCCAAATGCTTAAAGTTTTATTGATTAATTTAAACTTTGTTGTTAGAAAACTCCGATGGAAGATTTTAAAGTAAAAGACATAACACAAGCTGAATTTGGTAGAAAAGAAATCTCAATAGCAGAGAGCGAAATGCCAGGTTTGATGGCATTAAGAGATGAATATTCGGGAAAATTTCCTTTAAAAGGAGCAAAAATAATTGGTTGTTTACATATGACAATTCAAACAGCTGTTCTTATTGAAACGTTGGTAAATTTAGGAGCGGATGTTAGATGGTCATCTTGTAATATATTTTCAACTCAAGATCACGCAGCAGCTGCAATAGCAAAAGCTGGTATTCCCGTGTATGCCTGGAAAGGCGAGACAGAGGAAGAGTATATTTGGTGTATTAAACAGACAATTGAGGGAAAAAAAGGTTGGAAACCTAATATGCTTTTAGATGATGGTGGTGATCTTACTGCTATGATGCATAAAGAATATAAAGAACTGCTTAAAGATGTTAGAGGTGTTTCTGAAGAAACAACAACAGGAATTAAAGCTTTAAATAAAATGGAAAAAGATAAATCTCTTCTTGTTCCAGCAATAAATGTAAATGATTCAGTTACTAAATCAAAATTTGACAATTTATATGGATGTAGAGAAAGTTTAGTTGATGGTATTAGAAGAGCAACCGATGTAATGATGTCTGGAAAAATTGCAATTGTTGCAGGTTTTGGAGACGTTGGTAAAGGAAGTGCTGCTTCTTTAAGACAAAGTGGTGCTAGAGTTTTAGTAACAGAAGCCGATCCAATTTGTGCATTACAAGCTTCAATGGAAGGATACGAAGTGGTATTAATGGAAGAAGCGATTAGTAAGGCCGATATAGTTGTTACTGCTACTGGAAATAAGGATATTGTTACTGCTGATCACATGAGAGAAATGAAAGATAGGGCTATTTTGTGTAATATTGGACATTTTGATAATGAAATACAAGTTGAAGCATTAAAGAATTATAAATGGACTGAAGTAAAACCTCAAGTTCACGAAATTGAATTACCAAGTAAAAAAAGAATCATTTTGTTAGCAGAAGGAAGATTAGTTAATTTAGGTTGTGCAACAGGCCATCCAAGTTTTGTAATGAGTGCGTCTTTTACAAATCAAGTTATAGCTCAAATAGAACTCTGGAATAACCACAAAAATTATGGAAATAAAGTTTATGTTCTACCAAAACATTTAGATGAAAAAGTAGCAATGTTACATTTAAAAAAAGTAGGAGCGAAATTAACTAAATTATCAAAAGAACAAGCGGACTATATCAGTGTTGGAGTAGAAGGTCCTTTTAAACCTAATGCCTATCGCTATTAGTAGTGGTAAAATAAATTTATCCTCAGAAAAAAGAACAGAAGAATTAGCATTTAAATTTTTTAAAGAGCTAAAACTTGGGTATGTAGTTTTTTTATATGGAGAAATGGGCGTAGGGAAAACTACTTTTGTACGTTATTTAATCAATAAATTTCAAACAAATGATAAATTAAAAATAACGGAGGTTACTAGTCCAACTTTTAATTTACTAAATCAATATCAACTTAATGAATTTGAAATAAATCATTATGATTTATTTAGAGTCAAGTCAATTGAAGAGATAAAAAATTTAGATTTATTTGAGAATATTAGTAATTCAATTACATTGATAGAATGGCCAGAAATAATTAAAAAAAAGCCAAAAAATTTGATAGAATTAACTTTTGAATATGAAAAAGATCATCAAACACGATCTGTACAAATCAAAGGTTTAAATCTGTAAATTTTAAATGGTTTATTTAATTAAAATTAAAGGTGATGCTTCATTTAGAAAATTTTATCGAAAAAAAAATAAAAATTTTTCCACAATTCTTGTTTTTTCAAATAAAGAAAAAAATAAAAATCTTGTTATATACGATGCTATAAATAAAATTTTAAATAAAAATAAGATTTTAGCTCCAATTTTGCTTAAGGAAAATTACAAAAAAAATTTAATTGAAATTCAAGATTTTGGGGACAAAACAATTTTTAATATTATCACAAAAAAAAATATAGATAAATTTACTTATTATAAAAAGATAATTAAAGTGTTAATTAAAATTCAATCAATACAAGATAGAAGTATTAAAAATTTTCAAAATAAGAATTATATAATTCCAAAATACTCTAGAAAAATATTATTAGACGAAGCAAATTTATTTTGTGAATGGTATGTTAATAAAAATTTACCAAAAAGATTAAGAGTAGAATTTAGAAAAAAATTTAAAAAAATTATTATCAAATTAAGTATGGGTTTAAAATTAAAAAATGATGTTTTTGTTCACCGAGATTTTCACGTTTCAAATTTAATGCTAGTTAATAAAAAAATAGGAGTAATTGATAGTCAGGATGCTCTTATTGGAAATAGGGCTTATGATTTGGCATCCTTAATAGATGATGTTAGAATAAATACATCTTTAGAATTGAAAAAAAAAATTTATTGGCACTACATTAGAGAGCAAAAAAAATTATCTTTAAATAAGTTTAAAAATGATTTTGAAATTTTATCGATGTTAAGAAATCTAAAAATAATTGGTATATTTACTCGTCTTGCATTAAGAGATGGAAAAAAAAGTTACTTAAAATTAATACCTAATGCCTGGAAATTAGTACGTATTAGAATTAATCAAAATAAATCATTTAAAGATTTAAAAGATCTTTTAAATGAAAATTTTAAGCGAGAATTAAATGAAAATTGAAACTGCTTTAATTTTATGTGCTGGGTTTGGAAATCGATTAAATCCTGTTACATTAAATACACCAAAACCTCTTTTAAAGTTAAAAGATGTCACTATCTTAGAAACCTGCATTGATTTAATTATAAAATTAGGAATTAAAAGAATTTTATTGAACACATTTCACTTAGGAAATCAAATTACCGAATTTATACAAAATAAGAAATTTCCAATCGAGATTCAAGTTGTACAAGATGGAAATAAAATTCTTAATACAGGTGGTGGGATACTTAACATGATTAGAAATTTTCAGGACGAAAATTTTATAATTTTTAATCCAGATACATTATGGGATCACAATTATGTAAAGGAAATAAAAAAAATGCAAAATTTATATTTTTCAAAAAAATTAAATAATATTTTATTGTGTATTAACAAAAATTTAAGTTTTGATAAAAGTCTTAAAGGCGACTTTGAATTGATTGATGATTTGTTAAAAAAAAATGAAAATAATAATTTCATATTTATAGGTTGTCAAATTTTGAATAGAGATTTATTTAAAAAATATAAAATATGTAATTTTTCAATTTCTGAAATTTGGACTGAATTATTAAGAAAAAATAAATTAAATGGTTTTGAAAGTTTCAATAAATTTTATCATTTAACTAATTTAGAAACTTTTAATAAACTAAAAGACTTTTAGCTCTTTTTTTATCAAGATATTCAGAACTTTGTATTTCTAATTTTTCGTTGAGTTTAATTATTAATGGGTTACCTGTGGGTATCTCAAGATTAGAAATTTCTTTATTATCTAATTTAAATAAATATTTGCATAAAGCTCGAATTGAGTTTCCGTGTGCTGAAATAAGTACATTATTTTTAATGAGTTTTTTTTTAACTTCTTTTTCATAAAATTTAATTACTCTTTCGTAAGTATCTTTTAAAGACTCTGTATCAGGAAAAATTATATCTGGAATATTCTTGTATGATTTAATATTTATTGGATGGTATAAATTATCTTTTTTTAAAGGCTCGGGTCTAATATCCCAAGATCTTCTAAATTGATGCACTTTTTCTTCACCAATTTTTTTTGCTGTTTCTACTTTATTAAGGCCAGTTAGAGAACCATAATGTCTTTCATTAAGCTGCCAAGCTTTTACGAAATTTTTATTATCATTTAAAACTTTTTGGATAATTTTAAGAGTTTTATTCGCCCTAAGTTGTACAGATGAGTAATAAAAATTAATTTCAATATTTTTATTTTTTATCAAGTTTCCTGCTTTTTCAGCCTCTAATTCACCATTTTTTGTTAAATCAACATCTACCCATCCGGTAAATCTTTTTTCTAGATTCCAAATACTTTGACCATGTCTAACTAATATCAAATAATTCATTACATTAATCTATTTTTAATATAAATAAAAATTACAATATATGCTTAATAAATTTTTATCATATTTAAAAATAATTTTTTATATTGCAAATTTTGTATTAATTATACTTTATATTTTTCCAGGAAGCATACTTGGGTGGTTTTTATATAACAATGCTGGATTACAGCCTCAAATAACATCTGATTTTTTAGTTTCCTCCAACCATGTTTACGCTTTTGTATTAATTTCAATATTAGGTTATTTGTCATATGAAAAAGAAAAATTAAGATTCATTTTTATATATTTATTTTTCTTGTCTATTTTTCTAGAAATATTACATTTGATAATTCCAAACAGGGGTTTTGAATTTTCAGATTTATTTGGAAATATGTTTGGTGTATTACTTATTTATTCTTATTATAAAGTTTATATTTATTTTTTTAAGAAATTAAATGATAAAAAAAAATTATAAAAAAATTTTTATTATTTTATTTTTTTTATTGACAAGTTGTTCATCTATTCCAAAAAATACATCAAATAGTTGTTCTATTTTTGATGAAAGATATTTTTGGTATAAATATACAAAAAAAGTTGAGGAAAAATGGGGAACACCCATTTATATACAATTAGCAATTATAAAGATGGAGTCAGATTTTGATTGGCTAGCTAAACCTCCAAGATCTAAAATTTTTAAAGTTATACCATATAAAAGACCATCTAGTTCATTTGGTTACTCTCAGGCCGTTAAGGGTACTTGGGAACAGTATAAAAAAGAAACAGGCAATAAACTCGCAACAAGGGCAAGATTTAAAGATAGTGTTGATTTTATAGGCTGGTATACAAATAAAACAGAGTCAATTCTTAAAATTTCAAAGAAAGATGCGTTTAGACAATACCTTGCTTATCACGAAGGGTGGGGAAACTTTAAAAATTATAAAAAAAATAAAAAAGTGATTGCGATTGCAAAGAAAGTTGAAAAACAATCCAATATTTATAAAAAACAATTATTAAGATGCAAAAGTTTTTTAAACAAAAATAAATACATTATTTTTTAGATAATTCTTTCTTTAGCTCCAAATCAACTGAGTCAATTCTTTTGGTATTTTTTGCTAGAGCTAAATACATTGATGGGGTAACATACAAAGTGAAAAAAGTTGAAATAATCATTCCTCCTAAAATCGTCGAACCTACAGCTAACCTAGAACCTTCACCAGCACCAGGACCTATATTTCCTATAACTAGAGGCATCATGGCTATCATTGTACTAAGTGAAGTCATTATAATAGGTCTAAACCTTACAGCACAGGCATCTTTAACGGCATCATCTATATTTTTTCCAGTTGTTCTAATTTGATTTGCATAATCTACAATTAAAATGCTGTTTTTAGTTGAAATACCTATCAGTATAATCAGCGCAATTTGAGAAAAAATGTTTACAGAACTATTAAGGAATAAAATAAATACCAATCCACCAAATATAGCTAGCGGTACAGTTAAAATAATAATAAATGGGTGAATAAAAGAATTAAAGGTCGCTGCCATTACTAAATATGCAGTTAGCAATGCTAAAGCAAAGATTATAAATAATTCATTACTTGTTTCTTTAATTTCTTCGGACTTTCCTTTCCACGCAATCTGATTTTCTGGAGCAAAATCGGTAATTACATTTTCAAAGAAACTTATCGCTTCAGTCAAAGTATAACCCTCATTAATATTTGCAGAAATTGTTACTGCTGGTTGCCTGTTATACCTTGCAAGTTCTTTTGCTGATCCTTCTTCGTTGAAAGTAACTAGATTTGCTAAAGAAATTAGTTTTCCATTTGTTTCTGAACGAACAAATATTTTTGAAATACCCTCTTTGTTTCTTCTATCGGATAAATATTGTTGAACAATTATAGGATACTCTTTGCCTAATTTGTTAAAAGTCGTAATTTTTTTTCCTCCATAGAGAGTTTCAAGTGTTTCACCAATAGATTTTGTAGAAACACCTAAATCTTTGGCTTTAATTTTATTAATTATTAATTTTACTTCTGGTTTATTTCGATTGTAATCAGACTCTATTCTTGAAAGGTTTTTATTAGATCTTATTTCCCTAATCACTTTTTTTTGTATTTCTTCAAGTTCTTCATAAGTATTTCCGTAAATAACCATTTGTACAGGTTTAGTATAATTGGATACTCTTATTGATTGTGGAGAGATGGGGAAGGCCACTGCTTGAGGTAAAGTTACTATTTTTCCAATAGCTTCTCTCAAAACAACTTCTTGCCCTTTTTTTCTATTTTTCCAGTCATCTAGTAAAGCAATTATTATAAAACTATTATACGAATTTGCGGAATTTCCAAACCCAGGAACCCTCATTATAAATCTTGAATATGGACTATTTTCAGCTTGAAGAAGTGGAAGAAGCTTGGCTTCTACTTTTTGAGCTTGTTCTTGAGTATATTCGAAAGAAGTTCCCTCATCTGTGAATCCTATAATTAAGTATGCTCCACGATCTTCGATTGGTAACAGTTCTTTTTTTGAAAAATTAAATAATAATACTGACGAGATAACTATCAAGATTATAAAAAAACTTACAGTTTTTGTTTTATTTATAATTATATTTAAAGTCTCTTGATAAAAATTTGCAAAGTTTAAGAAAAACTTTTCAAATTTTCTAATAAAAAATTTTTTTGATGTTTTTTTATATAGAAATTTACTTGCAAGCATTGGAGATAATGTTAACGCTACAAAAGATGACACAACAATCGAAAAAGATAAAGCAATTGCCGTTTCTCTGAATAAAGTTCCAGAAATTCCTTCAATAAAAATTAATGGTAGAAATACCGCAATCAGAATTAAAGTAGTGGCCACTATTGCAAAAGAAATTTGTTTAGAACCTTTGTAAGCAGCAACCAATGGAGTCTCACCATTTTCTATTCTTCTATATATTGCATCTGTCATTATGACAGAGTCATCTGTTATTATTCCTATAGCAAGAATGAAACTTAGAAGAACGAAAATATTTATTGATAATCCAAATAAATATAAACCTAAAAATGAGGCTATAAGGCTTACAGGGAGCGCTATAGCAGGTACTATTACAGCCTTTAAATTACCTAGAAATAGATAAATTATTAAAACAACTAAAACAAAAGCTATTAATAAAGTTTTATATACTTCTTCAATAGCAGCCTCTACATAGTTTGCTCTGTTAAAAGAAACTCTTAAATCTAATTCTTCTGGTAAAGATTTTTTAACTTGAATAATTTTTTTCTTAATATCTTTTGAAAGTTCAACTGTTGAGGCACCGCTTCTAGCATAAATGCCGATACCAACAGTTTTTAAATTGACTTGATCTTTAGTTTGAGCTTTAAAAAGAGTTTTTTCTGAAACAGGACCAAATTCTATATTAGCAACATCAGATAATAAAATAACTTTATTACCATTCTTTTTAATTGGTAGTTGTTTGATTGTATCAATATCAGTATATGCTTTATCTAAATTAAGTGTTAAATCTATATTGTCTGCCTCAAGTGTACCAGCCGGAAGACTTATATTTTCTCCCCGCATTGCAGTTTCAACTTCTTTAATTGTTAAATCATTAGCTGCAAGTCTAATAGGATCTATCCATACTCTAATACTTAACTCCCTTAATCCACCAACTCTTATTCTTCCAACATTTTTTACACTTGAGAATTGATCAACTAAATATCTTTCAGCATAATCTCCTAACTCAAGGTCACTCCAAGTAGAAGATGATAGAGATAACCACATTGTTGTAGTAAAACCAGCTGCTCTTTTCAGTATTTGTGGAGGATCAGACTCAGATGGCAAGTTATCAACAACTCTAGCAACTCTTTCTCTAATGTCATTAGCAGCATTATCTAACTCTATACTTGTATCAAATTCTACATTTATTGTACTTCTTCCATTTTCAGATTTAGAGTCAATATTTTTTATACCCTCAGCACCACCAATAACATCCTCAATAACCTGGGTTACTTCTTGATCTACTATCGAAGCTGCAGCAGACTTATAATCTACTTGAATTTGTACGACAGGTGGCTGTATGCCATTTGGTAGTTCTCTAACTGGCAATTTCCAAAAAACAAATAATCCAAAAACAATCAAAATTAGAGACATGACCCAAGATATTGTCGGTCTTTTAATACTTAATTCAGTAATAAACATTTATTTTTTGATAGGTTTTATTTTTCCACGTGATCTAACTTTCTTTAATCCTTCGGCTACGATTATATCACCTTCAGTTAAGCCAGAAATTATTTCTATACTTTTATCAGTTCTTATACCTGTTTTTATTTCGGTTTTATTAGCAATATTTTCTTTATTAATTTTATAAACATAAGACTTATCCCCCTCAATCATTACACTCGTGTCAGGAACACTTAAAGAATTTCTCAAATCAAATTTAACTCCAACTTCTAATAGTGATCCAGAAATCAACTCTAAGTCTTTGTTTTTCACTTTTATTCTAGATAATAAACTTCTAGTATCAGCATTAATTCTACTTGAAACAAAGTCTACTTCACCTTCAAATATTTTATCTTTGTAGCTAGTTAGTTTAACTTCTACTGGCAGTCCTTTTTTTATGTATGCAGAATAATTTTCAGGAATCTTGATATCAGAATAAATAACAGAGTTATCATCAAGTGTAATAATGACAATATTATCTGACACAAGAATATCTTCAGTAAGACCTGTATATCCCAACACACCACTAAATGGAGCTATAATATTTTCACTTTTCAATTTTATTAAAATTTCTCCCTTTTTAACAAAATTTTTTAATTTTATATCTTCTAATAGATCATCTTTTTTTATCTTAAATGTTTTTGATTTTTTTGAAATTGCTGTACCAAAGGTTTCTATTTTTTCTGAAAATTCTTTTTTGACTACTTCTGTTACAATTATCCCTGGTGGTGGTATTTTGTTAAATTTTTTTTTAAAATGATTTTCAATCATTATTCTTCCAATAATCACAGTTGCTATGATTAAAAAAAACACCAATATTATGGAAATAGTTTTTGTGGATCTTTTCATATTTAATTTAAATTATTCCGTATTCAGCCCAAGAGCCATCATAAATACAAGGATGATATTTATCATTTATTAAAGAATAAGCTAGTGCCAAAACACACGCAGTAACTCCAGAACCACACGAAAAAACTATATTTTTTTCATTTATATCTTCTACGCAATTTTCAAAAATAAGCTTAAGGTCTTTTTTACTTTTAAACGTTTTGTCTTCTCTCAAACAAAAATTAAAAGGTATACAAAAAGAATTTTTTATATTTCCACTTCTTAAACCTTTTCTAGGCTCTGCTACTTTACCATCAAATCTTTCTTTGCTTCTAGCATCTATCACTTTAAAATACTGTTCTTCAATATTAAGATCAACTTGTTCTTTATTTTTTACAAGCTCTTTTTTTTCAAAACTTTTATATTTAGATGTTTTAATACTTGTAACATTATTTGTAACTTTTTTATTTTCTTTTATCCATTTTTTTAGCCCACCATTTAAAACATGAATCAATTTTGGATTATGGCCGAAATAAATAAAGTTAAACCAACATCTACATGAGCTAATGACATCTGAGTTATCGTAGACAACGATTTCATCTTCATTGTTTATTCCCATTTTTGATACAATTTGTATCCAATCATTTTGTTCAACTAACATGTGTGGCAAATTAGTTTCTTTTTTTGAATTAGCATCCAAGTCAAAAAAAATCGAATTAGGTATATGCTGATTTTTATATTCTTCTAATCCATTTCTTTTAGTTTGTGGCATATGCCATGAGCAATCTATAATTTTAACAGAACTAATATTTTTTTCTAACCAATCAGTTTCTACTAATGACATTCTATCTTTTTTCTAAATATTTTTGATGATATTCTTCAGCAGGACAATAGTTTTTCAATAATGAAATTTTAGTAACAACTTTACCTGATAATCTTTCATTTGTATCGTTTAAAACTTTTTCAGCAATTTTTTTTTGGTTATCGTTAAGACAAAATATTTCACTTCGATATTGAGTTCCAAAGTCAGGTCCCTGAGAGTTTAGGGTAGTAGGATCATGAATCTGAAAAAAAGTTTTTAAAATCTTTTCATATGTTATAATTTTTTCATCAAAATCAAGTTTTACAACTTCAGCATGATTTGTATTACCTGTACATACTTCTTTGTAAGTTGTTGTAGGACTATTTCCACCACAATAACCAACCTCTGTTTTGATTACACCTTCAATTTTACTAAATTTTATTTCTGGTCCCCAAAAACACCCAAGTGCTAAAACTGCTATTTCCATTGATTAAAAGTTAATTTAATTTACAAATTATTCATATGTTGAGTAAAAATCAATTAGGATTTTTGTACATGTTTATGTCCATTTGTGCATTTTCATTAATGGACGTAATTGTTAAATGGTCAGTAGACTACCCAATCGGCCAAGTTTTATTTTTTAGAGGTTTTTTTGGAATGATCTTTTATTTTTTTGTAATCCCAAAAGAAAGATTACATAATTTTTATCAAACAAAAAGACCTGGTCTTCATATGTTAAGGTGTACATCTGGATTAATAGCACTTGTGGCAATTTTTATAGCTTTAAGAAAATTACCTTTGGCAACAGTTGTAAGTATTTCTTTTGCAGCACCAATATTTACAACTATTTTTTCAATTTTTCTTTTGAGTGAAAAAGTTGGAATTTTTAGATGGCTAGCTGTTTTGGTAGGATTCATTGGTATCTTGATAATTACAGAGCCTGGAATTAATGAATTAAATATTTATTATATTTTTCCAATTATATTTTGTTTAGGACTATCTTATGTTGCAATAACAATTAGACAATTGTCCTCAACAGAACCTGTGTGGTTAATTTCTTTTTATTTTTCTCTTTCAATAACTTTGCTAAGTTTTTTTACAATTCCACAAGGATGGGTGATGCCGAACTTTAACCATCTAATGTTGTTATCATTAATTGGTATTTTTGGAGGTGTCGCAAATTTATGGTTAAGTCAATCTTATAAATATTCTGAGGTCTCACTTGTTACTCCATTAAAATATTTAGCATTAGTTTTTGCAATAATATTTGGTTATTTTATTTGGGATGAAATTCCCACAATAAAAACTCTTGTAGGGGCTTTTCTAGTAATAATTTCTACTTTAATAATCTTTAGAAGAGAGATCTATAAAAAAAAAATCATTTCCTCTGAAACAATAAATGACTAAAGTTCCAAAATATTGGAATAAGGCAAAAAAGTATTTGTCTAAAAATGACAAAATAATGGCTAAATTAATTAAAGATTATCGAAGTCCTTCCGAAACTGTTTTGATATCTAGAAGAGATATTTTTTTTTCTTTATGTAAAAGTATAATTGGACAACAAATCAGTATTGCTGCCGCTAATTCAGTTTTTCTAAAATTTAAAAAAAAATGTAATAATAGGATTAATGCCAAAGTAGTATCAAAATTAACTTTTTCACAATTGAAAAAATGTGGTCTAAGCAGACAGAAGGTTTTAGGGATACAGAGTTTAGCAAAACAGACAATTGATAAATCTTTTAATCCTAAATTAATTAATAGAATGAATGATGAAGAGGCCATAAATTATTTATCTAACTTAAGACAGATAGGAAGATGGTCAGCAGAAATGATTTTGTTGTTTACTTATAATAGGCCTAATATTTGGCCTATTCAAGATATCGGTCTTCTAAGAGCAATATCAAAAAATTATAAAAAAAAATATTTGCCTCCTCAAAAGTTTGTATCTTTATTGCAAAAAAGATTTTCACCCTATTGCTCTGTAGCGACTTGGTATTTATGGAGAAGTATTGATCCTGAGCCTATTCAGTACTAAACCCCTCAACGATTTGCATATGCCTTTTGGTTGTTTGCTTTGCTAAACTCCATCCAGCTTGATATTCCTTTGAATTATGACACTCTATAGCTTTCTTATAATTAGGAAATTCCCAAATAACTGTTCTAACAAAATCGTCACCATCAAAAGTTTGATGTTCGCCACCTCTCACAAGGGCTTTTCCTCCAAAACTTTTTATAATCGGAGTAACAGTTTCCGCATATTTTTTTAAATTTTCTTGATTTTCTATTTTAAAATACAAACTAATCCAGTAACCTTTTTTCATCTTTATTTATTTCAAAATTTCTTCTAATCTTAATGATGCAATTCTCTTAACTTGATTTTTTGCTTCATTAAACTCAATCTCAAAAGTATTTTTAATCCTTTGTCTAAAATCATTTAATATTACATCCTTATTTTTTCCTTTGACAGCAATTATAAACGGAAAACCAAATTTTTTTTGATAATTTTCGTTTAAATATTCAAATTCATCCAATTCTTCTTTTGTGCAGGTATTTAGTTTTGCTCCAGATTGCTCTTTTGATGAAAAAGAAGTCAATTTTTTCTCTATTGCTAACTTAGGATGTAAATTAAAAATTTCGATGATTTTCTCATTAGTGCTATTTTCATAAATATTCATCATTTTAATAATTAAATCTTCAGAGTTTATAAATGGCTTTAAGTTAAAAGCTTCTTCAGCAATCCAATTTGATTTTTCAAATATATTTCCAAAAAAGGATAAGAATTCTTTTTTTGTAAGAAGGTTAATGTTCTTAACTGGTTTCATTGTAGTTCAATAATAAAGATTTAATATATTTATTATGTAATTTTTGTATAGTATATAACTAATTATAATGACTAAACTAACAACACATGTTCTTGATGTTTATTCAGGAAAACCTGGAGCAGGAATTAAGGTAGATTTATACTTTGTTTCAGAAGGAAATAGAAAAAAAATAAAAAGCGTTGTTTTAAACAGCGAAGGTCGTTCCGATCAACCCTTGGTCGAAAAAGAGGAATTTAAAAAAGGCAAATATGAATTAATATTTTTTGTTGGAGATTATTTTAAAATTATTACTAAAAATAACGATTTAAAATTTTTAGATGATGTTATAGTTAGATTTGGTATTTCTAATAATAAAGAACATTATCATGTTCCATTATTAGTTTCACCTTGGAGTTATTCAACATATAGAGGAAGTTAATGGCCTCTGATACAATACAATTTTTATTTAATAATCAGATTTGTAAAATTACAAATCCCGACCCTAATAAAACAATTTTAAATTATATCCGTAATGATTTGAAATTAACTGGAACAAAAGAAGGTTGTGCCGAGGGTGGTTGCGGAGCATGCACAATAGTGTTAGGTGAGCTAAATAAAAATAAGATAATTTATAAATCAATCAATGCTTGTATAAGTTTTTTACCTACTCTTAATGGTAAACAATTAATTCTAATTGAAGATTTGGCTGATGAAAATAAACCTCATATGGTTCAGGAAGCAATGGTCAAATTTCATGGATCTCAATGTGGATTTTGCACACCGGGCTTTACGATGTCTTTATTCTCAATGCGAAAAAATTATAAAATTATCAATAATGAAATAATTGAAGAGGCTTTGTCTGGAAACTTATGTAGATGTACAGGATATAGACCAATAATTGATGCTGCAAAAAGTTTAAATAATAAAAATGATAAAGATCATTTTGAAAAAAATCAAAATAAAACTATTCAATTATTAAAAAAGATAAAAGACGTTGATATTGAAATCAATTATCAAGGTAGAAAATTTTTTGCACCAAAAACTATACCAAATTTAAAAAAGATATTGAAAAAATACCCTAATGCAAAAATTTTGAGTGGAGGAACAGATCTATCTCTTGAGGTTACTAAATTTAGAAAAGACATCAAAACAATTGTTTCATTAAATTCTATTAAAAAATTGAATTTTGTAAAAAAAAATAAAGATTTAATAGAAATTGGGGCTACAACTTCGCTTTTTGAATTTCAAAATCTGATCAAAAAATACTTTAAAGACTTTTATGATGTACTTAAAAGATATGGTTCAGTTCAAATTAGAAATATAGGAACTATTGCTGGAAATATTGCAACTGCCTCTCCTATAGGAGATACACTTCCTTTATTATTATCATTAGATGCAAAAATTGTAATTCAAGGGATATATAAAAAAAAAGTTTATTCTTTAAATAATTTTTTTATATCTTACAGAAAAACAAAATTAAAAAAAAGTGAATTTATCTATTCAATAAAAATTCCTTTAGATAAAGAAAATGTATTTAAAGCTTATAAAATTTCAAAAAGATTTGACGATGATATTTCTTCTGTATGTGGCTCATTTAATTTTTTGATAAAAAAGAATAAAATAACAAAAGCATCTATTGCTTATGGAGGAATGTCTGAAATTCCAAAAAGAGCAGCAATTATAGAAAAAAATTTAATAAATTCAGAATTTTCAGAAAATACATTCAATAGAGCTGTAAATTTTATGGACAAAGATTTTGCACCTTTAGATGATATGCGAGCCAGTAGAAATTATAGATTAACTGTAGCAAAAAATTTATTGTTAAAAGCTTTTTATGAAATTAAAAACAAAAAAAATATTAGAATACACTCATGAGAAATGAAGAGTTACTGAATGGGCAAAGTATTCCACATGATAGCGCAAATAAGCACGTAACTGGGTTAGCTCAATATACAGATGATATTAGTGAGCCCTCAAATACCTTACATGGAGCTATTGGCTGGAGTAAAAAAGCTCATGCAATAATTAAAAAAATTGATTTGAAAGATGTTAAAGAAAGCGAAGGTGTAATATCTGTCGTTTCTTATAAAGATATTCCTGGTCGAAATGATGTAGGCCCAGTATTTGATGGAGATCCAATATTCCCAAAAACAAAAGTCGAATATTTTGGCCAACCTTTATTTGCTGTTGCAGCTATCTCAACTGAATTAGCAAGAAAAGCTGTTTTAAAGGCTAAAATCACCTATCACGAACTTAAACCAATTGTTACCATTGGAGATGCATTAAAAAAAAATAATCTTCTATTTGAACCTAGAATTATCAAAAAAGGAGATCCTCAAAATAAAATAATAAAATCAAAAAATAAATTAAAAGGTAAATTTAACACTGGAAGCCAAGAACATTTTTATTTGGAAGGTCAGGTTTGTTTAGTTATTCCTCAAGAGGATAATAATCTTACAGTTTACAGTTCTACACAACATCCATCTGAAACGCAGCAAATTATAGCCAAGATGTTAAAACAAAAAAGTAATTCAATTACTGTTATGGTCAGAAGAATTGGAGGTGGTTTTGGAGGTAAAGAGACAAATTTTATGACAGCTGCAATTTGTGCATTGTTGTCTCACAAGACAGGTCGTCCAATAAAATTAAGATTAGATAGAGATGATGATATTATTATAACTGGCAAAAGACACGATTTCTATTCTGAATATGAAGTTGGATTTAATGACGATGGAAAAATAGAGGGCTTAACGTTGAAACTGGCTTCTAGATGTGGAATGTCGCCTGATTTATCATATGCCATTAACGAAAGAGCACTGTTACATTTGGATAATGCTTATTACCTTTCAGATTTAGAGGTCAAAAATTATCTTTGTAAAACTAATACCTCTTCATCAACAGCATTTAGAGGTTTTGGTGGTAATCAAGGTATGATGGCTATAGAAAATGTTGTTGATAATATTGCAAGGTTTTTAAAAAAAGATCCGTGTGAAGTTAGAAAAAATAATTTTTATGGTCGTAACGAAAGAAACACTACTCACTATGGGATGAAAATTAATGATAATGTGATACATGATATTTTTAAAGATCTGTTAGATAAATCAAATTATAAAAAAAGATATCAGGAAGTTAGAAATTTTAATTTAAAGAATAAATTTAAAAAAAAGGGAATAGCATTAACACCTGTGAAATTTGGTATTTCTTTTACTACAATTCATTTAAATCAAGCTGGGGCATTGGTGCATGTATATACTGATGGAAGTGTTTATTTGAATCATGGAGGAATTGAAATGGGCCAAGGTACTCATACTAAAATTGCTCAGCTTGTAGCCAATACGTTTGGTTTACCTTTTGAAAAAGTAAAAATTTCTTCAACAAACACTTCTAAAGTTCCCAATACATCTGCGAGTGCCGCATCTTCTACTACTGATTTAAATGGCGCTGCCACCTTAAATGCAGCAGGAAAAATTAAAAAAAATTTGAATGATTTTATTAGAGATAAGTACAAAATTTATTCAAATACTGAACCTATCTATAAAAATCAATATATATACTTTGGAAATAGATCATTTAAATTTAAAAAAATAATAGAAGAAGCTTATTTAAATAGAGTTTCATTATCTTCATCGGGGTTTTATTCAACTCCAAAAATAAATTTTGATAAAAAAAAATTTCATGGAAGGCCATTTTATTATTTTTGTTATGGTGCAGCAGTTACAGAAGTTACAATCGATACTCTCACTGGAGAGAATATAATTGATAGAGTTGACGTAGTTCACGATGCTGGAAACGCAATTAATCCTGCACTCGAGCTTGGTCAAATAGAGGGCGGCTTTGTTCAAGGACAAGGATGGCTAACAATGGAAGAGGTAGTTTGGGACAAAGATGGAAAATTAAAAACTTTTTCACCTTCGACTTATAAAATTCCAGCAATCAGTGATACTCCAAAAAAATTCAATGTAGAGATTTTTAAAAAAGGATCTAATGTTGAAAATGTGGTGAATAAACAAAAAACCACCGGAGAACCGCCTTTGATGCTTGCAATGAGTGTTTTTTTTGCAATTAAAGACGCAATCGCTTCATTATCTAACTACAAAAAGGTACCAGAACTAGATGCACCAGCAACTCCAGAAAAAATACTAATAAGTATAAATAAACTTAAGAGAAAAATTTAAGACTGTGACAGAAAAATCAAAATTTATGTTAAGAGCAATTGAATTATCAATTCAAAGTGCAAAAGCGAAAGGAGGTCCTTTTGGCTGTGTAATTGTAAAAGATAATAATATTATTGCAGAAGGATTTAATCAAGTAACCTCAAATAATGATCCAACCGCACATGCAGAAATTGTTGCAATTAGAAATGCATGTAAAAATCAGAAAGATTTCTTTTTAAAAGGATGTGATTTATACTCTACTTGTGAGCCATGCCCCATGTGTTTATCAGCAATATATTGGGCTCATATAGACAATATCTTTTTTGCTAACACAAGATCAGATGCAAAGGATATAGACTTTGATGACTCGTTTATTTATTCTGAAATAAATAAAGAGATTAAACATAGAAAAATTAAGATGCATCAAATGCATCGAAATGAGGCATTAGAGGCATTTAAGATTTGGGATAACAAAAAAGATAAAATAAAATATTAAATGGAAATTTTAACTTATACACTTAAATGGTCTGAGGTTATTTTAAGATGGGGTCATGTCTTATTTGCAATTTTATGGGTTGGGAATAGTTTTTTATTTAATTATTTGGATAACAATCTTAATAAAAAAATTACTAGTGAAGATATAGATGGTGAGGGGTATCTAATGCATTCAGGTTTTTTTTATAAACTGACTAGACTTAAAAAGTCCCCTGATAGTATTTATCTTAATCAGCTTGTTATATTTAAATGGCAAAGTTATTTAACATTTGTAACAGGAATTTTACTTTTATTTGTAATCTATTATCATAATGCGGGAATACTAATGGTTGATAAAAGAGTTCTTGTAATGTCCCCAACGACTGCAATTTTATATTCAGCATTATCTATGATTTTCTCTTGGTTAATATATGATTTTCTATGTAAATCTAAGTTAATCAATAATGATTTTTATTTTGTATCAATAATGTTAATTTTACTAACTATCTTATCATTTGGTTTAACTAAAATTTTTGGTCCAAAGTTTGCATTCCTAAGCGTCGGTTTAATAATTGGATCAAATATGTTTGCGAACGTTTTTACAGTAATAATACCAAATCAAATGAATATTATTAATAGTAGTAAAAAATCACAAAAATTTGATATGACCTTATCATTAGCAGCAAAACAAAGATCTATTCATAATAATTACTCGACTTTTTTAGTCCTGTTTATTATGCTTTCAGGACACTTTAGTTTTCTTGTTTATAATAAATATAACTGGGCAATTCTTGTGTTAATTGGAATAATATCTGGTTTAGCGAGACATTATTTTAATTTGAGAGGTAGAAATATCCACAAGATAAGTTATTTATATATTTCAATAATTGCTTTAATAATACTTGCTGTTATTATTTTTTTACTCAAAAAATAATCTAGAAAATGACAGAAAAATTGATAATTAATTGGGAAGATTATAATAGAACAGTAGAGAAATTGGCTATTATGATTGATGAAAGTGGTTATAAGCCAGATATACTAATTGGTATAATGAGAGGTGCAGCTCCTATGATAGATGTTTTAAGCAGAATATTTAAACTAAAATGTGCATATTTAGCTGTTGAGTCTTATAGCGGTAAAGGAGTTGAGGACGAGCAAGGCGACATAGTTTTTTCAAGAGAAATGAGTTCTATAGCCCCAAATATGGGAGGGAGAATTTTACTTTGTGATGATCTTTCAGATACAGGAATAACCTTCAATAAAAGTATTGATTGGTTAAAACAATATGGACCAATTAAAGGTAAAATAGATAAAATTAAAACTGCAACATTATGGAAAAAACAGAAATCCACATTTGAACCAGATTTTTGTGCAACAAGGTTAAATGATAATCCTTGGATTGTTCAACCTTTTGAAATTTATGAAGAAATAAGGATTGAAGAAATAAAGAAAAAACACCAAAAATAAAAAAGGCGATCTAAAACTTAGACCGCCTCCTTTAATAAATTATCTTTTAAGCTACTGCAAAACTTACAACACTAAGTGCAGCAATTACCCAAATAGCTGGGCTTACATCAAATTTACCAGTAAGGATTTTGATAGCAGCATAAGCTATAAAGGCTAAAGCTATTCCATGAGAAATAGAATATGTAAATGGCATAGCTAACATTGCAAGGACAGCAGGTCCTGACTCGGCAATATCATCCCATTCAATATCAGTAATATTTCTAACAAATAGAGTTGCAATGTAAATCAAAGCAGCACCATCTATTTCTTTAGGTAAGCTTGTAGCTAATGGACTGAAAAATAAACATAGTAAGAAAAGAATTCCAATTACTAATGAAGTCATTCCAGTTTTACCACCAGCTTTTACCCCAGCTGCTGATTCTACATATGTTGTTACAGTAGATGTACCCATCATAGCACCCGCAACTGTAGAAACACTGTCAGAAAGCATTGCTTTATCAATGTCCTCAATTTTACCATCTTTACCAATTTTTCCTGCTACGTTAGCAACACTAGTAAGTGTTCCAGCTGTATCAAAAAAGTCTATAAAGAATAGAGTAAAAACAACAGTTACCATTGATGCAGATAATGCAGCGCCAAGATCAAACTCAAATAAATAAGTCATTGGTGGTGGTGAAGACACAACACCATTAAATTTACCGACTCCAGTTAACCAAGCTATTGCACTAAATACAAGTATACCTATGATTATGTTTCCTTTAATTCCTTTTTTCTCCATAACTATCATAGAGATAAAAGCTCCAGCACCGAGTAAAAGAAGTGGATTTGATAAATCCCCTAATTGAACTAAAGTTACAGGATTATCCGCTGTTAATCCCATAATTTCAAATCCAATAATAGCAAGAAACATTCCTATTCCTGCTCCAATACCAAGCTTTAAGCTTTTTGGAATTGAGTTAATTAACCAAGCTCTGATTGGTGTAAGTGAAATTATTAAGAACACTACACCGGCTACTAATACAGCTCCTAAAGCTTCTGCAGGAGTATATTCCATTCCAAGACAAACACCGTATGCAATAAATGCATTTATTCCCATACCAGGTGCAAGTCCAACAGGCCAGGTCTTCGCATAAAAAGCAGCAATGAAACATGCAAGTGCCGTCGCACATGCAGTAGCAGTAAATACACCACCAAAGTCAAAGCCACCATCGGCTAATATGACTGGATTTAAAAACATTATGTAAGCCATAGTCAGGAAAGTTGAAACTCCTGCTACAACTTCTGTTTTAAAATCAGTCTTATGTTTTTTATAGTTAAAGTAGTTATCTAACATTAGACCTCCATTTTTCAGTACAGTATTTGATTCGAATTGAAAAATCTTTTTGCAGTAAGCTAAATTTGTTGAATTTGTTGTTAATTCAATAATATTTACAACCTGAGGTTAATTATTACTATCAATTTTTATGATATCATTCATTGATGAATTTAAAAAGATTAATAATTATTTTTTTTATTTCTCTTTTATTTTTTGGTTGTCAAACAATAAAAGAAAAATCAGATGCTGTTGCAGAAAAAGAAAATCAGAAATATGGAAAATTAGTTGGTAAAAATTTGAATGAATTAAAAATAGAACTAGGAAACCCAACAGAAGATTTTTTGAATGAAGTTGGAAATAAAGTTTTAGTTTATAAATCTAAAAAATTTGGGGTTCCTTGTGATAGAAAATTTGAAATAGATAAAAATGATATAATCATTAGTTTCACTTCGAGTGGATGTATTTAAAATATTCTAGATTAATACTTGTGGGGAAAGACCCCACAAGCAAGGTTTAAAACTTATTTAATTTCAATAAGCCTTTTTTTCTTATGATCTGGTAAAATTCTCTCACAAGCTACCGTCAAAAGGCCATCTTTTAACTGAGCTCCATTTACTTTCACATCATCTGCGATCGTAAACGATCTAGCAAATTGTCTTTGCGAGATACCTCTATGAATAACTTCACCATCTTCATTTTTGTTTTCAGGATTATTAACCTGTTTAGTTCTTACAGTTAATAAATTATCCTCAAACTCAACTTCAACATCATCTTTACTAAAACCAGCAAGAGCAACCTCGATTGCATAATTGTCTTTGCCAGTTTTTCTTATGTTGTATGGCGGATAATTTGACTGCATAGTCAAACCCCCGTTACCCAACATATTTTCAAATTGATCAAACATGTCGTCAAAACCAATAGAAAAGGGTCTTAATGAGTTGAATATAGATAGATCCTTACTTGTCATATATTTCCTCCTTTTTATTTAAAGCAAGTTAATTTTGTAAGTCCCATTAGGCGACTTACATTATTTATATGTGTATTGTTTTTAATTATTCAAGACTGAAAAATTAATTTTTTTTTGTAATTTTTAACACGAACGCATAATCTAGTGCAATTTCCTCAATTGCTCCGTCACGACCAGACTTTCCACCATGTCCAGCATTCATTTCTGTTTTTAAGAGAAGTAAATTGTTATCTGTTTTAAATTCTCTAAGTTTAGCTGTAAATTTTAATGGCTCGTCAAATAAAACTCTATTATCACTTAAACTAGTCGTAATTAATATATGAGGATAATCCATTTTTTTTATATTGTTATATGGAGCGTAGGAAAATATGTAATCAAAATGTTCTTTATTATCTTTTGCATTTCCAAATTCATCAAATTCCCCAACCGTTAAAGGTAAAGAATGATCAAGGTTAGTTGTTAAAGAATCTACGAATGGTACTGCCATAATAATTCCTAAAAATAATTCAGGTGCTTGATTTACAACAGCACCCATTAATAAACCTCCAGCTGATCCACCCATGCCAATTATTTTACCTTTTGAGGTATAATTTTTTTCAATTAAATATTTTGCAACAAAAATGTAATCTTCAAACGTATTTTTTTTATTTAGAAGTTTTCCTTCTTTCCACCACCTCATACCCCTTTCCATTCCACCTCTGATATGTGCAGTAACCCAAATAATATCTCTATCAATTAAACTAAATTTAGTTGAAGAAAAATCAGGAGTCATTGAACTTCCATAAGATCCATAACCATATAAGAGCAAATTAGCAGATCCATCAATTTTAGTTTTTTTATGTCTTGTAATCGTTAATGGGATTAATCTTCCATCATGAGAAGGGCATTCCAATCTTTCAACAATGTAATCATCAGGATTGTGACCAGATGGAATTTCCTGTTCTTTAACTAATTTTTTTTCTTTTGTTTTTAAATTGTATAAATAGGTTTTACTTGGTGTTTTCGGTGATGAATAGGACAAATAAACTAAGTCAGTATCTTTATCTCTCTGTATCAATGAAACACCAGGTACAATTACTTTTTCTTCAGTAAATTTTAACTCTTCCTCAAAACCAGTTTTATTATTTTTTATGAATAACTTTCCTAAAGCATTTGATTTTTCTCCCCTTATGATCCAATTTTTTAAAAATATTAATCCACCAATAAGAACCTCATCTTTTGGGGGAATATAAATTTCCCAATTTTGTTTTAATAAATTATTACATCGTTCAATTTTAAAATCTTCTGCATTTTCATTGGTATGACAATAAAAATGATTATCCCAAGAATTAACAGAATAAATAATACCTCTTTTTCTTTTTTTTATTAATTTTGGTTTTGGATTTTTTTCATTAACCTCAAAGTAATATTGTTCAGATGTGTTATGGTCTGAGGATGTTATAAAAAAAAAATTTTCATCTGAACTCAAACTTATTCCAACTGTAAAAGCCTCACTTTTTTCCTCAAAAATTAGATCATCATATTTAGAGGGAGATCCTATCTTGTGTCTGAAAATTTTTCTAGGTCTGTGAAATTCATCAAGTTTTGAATAAAAAAAATACTTATCATCCAAACTAAAAGTAATACTTCCGCCAGTATCCTCAATTTTTTCAGTTATCAATTTTCCTGAGGCTATATCTCTCAAGTATATTGTAAAATATTCAGAACCTTTTAAATCTAATGAGTAACCCAAATATTTATCGTTGTAACTCACCTCCAAATCACCCACACCAAAATATTCTGTTTTTAATTTTTCTTTTTCTTTATCACCATTCCATATTTCCTCAATTTCATTAGAACCAATTTTTTTTCTCAGTTTAATAGAATAGTTTCCTTTAGTTGTTGTTTTTGTCCAATATTCAAATTGTTTATCTCTAAATTTTAAAGACTCATCATCCAATTTTATTCTACCTTTAATTTCATTAAATATTTGTTTTTGATATTCTTTGGTGTCTTTTAAATTATATTCTGTGTAATTATTTTCTTGTTCAAGATATTCTTTTACTTCTGGGAGTAATTTTGAGTTATCTCTTAAAACTTCAAGAATATTCTCTTGATGTACCCAGCTATAATTATCTTCCCAAGTAATATTGTGACAAGATTTTAGTACTGGTTTTTTTTTAAGTTGTGGTATTTTCATTAGGGTACAAATATATGAATATAATTATTTATACAGTAGTAATATTAACTATTTTTTATTTTTTATTGAGATTTATTAGTAATATTTCCTCAAAAAAAATATCAAAAACACTAAGAGTTTTGTTAATTTTTGGTTTAATTATTTTAGCAGTTTTGTTTGCTATTGGAGGAAAATTTTTATTAACTTTACCTCTTACTTTAGCAAGTTTTGCTTTATTAAAATTAAAAGGCTTATCCATCTTTCAATTAATATCTCTTTTTAGATTAATTCAAACATTGAGAAGATCAGGTAGATTTTCTTTTAACCAGACAAATTCAAATAATCAATCATCCATATCTGTTTCAGAAGCTTATAAAATTTTAAATTTAGATATGAACAAAAAAATTACCAAGGAAGATGTGAATAAGGCGTATATAAAAATTCAAAAAAAAATTCACCCTGATATTTCTCCAGAAACGTCTAGACTTTCTTCAATCGTAAATGAAGCTAAGGATATTGTTCTTAACGATATTTCTTAATTAGTAATTTCAATTACTTTATCAAAAATTTTTTGAGAATTAATTTTTTCTTTACCCAAAGTATTATGACTAACTGTTTCTTCTCCATCTGGTATTATTGGATACATTTTTGAACTGTAATTACCATATATTAGAGGTGTGTCAGCCATTAATGTAATAGTTTTTACTCCTAAGGCAGCAGATAAATGACTAAAGCTCGAGTCGTTACAAATTGACAACTTACAACATTTTATGATTGGTAAAATTTCTTTAATTGAAAATTTGTCTAGTGGAGTACAAAAATTTTTAAATTTAGAATCAAGTATTTCATTTAATATTTTTTGTTCTTCACTATCATTTCCTGTAGCAAGAAAAAAATTACATTTCTTAGTTTTTAAAATTTTATCAATAACTTCTAAAAATATCCTGGAGGGAATTCTTTTTGTTGGCCCAGAACCTCCAATACCTAATAGTATGTTTAAATCATTATCCTTTACATTAAATTTTTTACTTGTTTCAATTACAGATCTATCATTGATTTGAATACTGGGATCTTCATTAATTTCTAAATCTAATTTATCTTTTAAGAATTTTTTTGGAGTATTTGTAATGTGCTGTTCATTTTTTGTAAATAATGGGTATTGGTAAATTTCAGGAATATTTAAAAATCGAGCAATTAAATTAAATCTTAGAGAAGAGTTAAATATAAAAATTTTATCAAAATTATATTTTTTTAAATCTTTGATTAAGTTGAAACTCCCAATAAAGCCACTATGTCTACTATTATTTTTACCGTCTCTTTCTAAAATTAAAATCTTATCTATATAATTGGTTTCAAATAAATATTGGTTTGCTTTTGAGCTATTTTTTACAAGTAAACTAATAGGGGAATTAAATTTTTTGGATAAAGCCTTTATAAAAGGTAGAAAAATTACAGTATCACCAATGCCCATTCTATTTTGAATTACTAATATTTTCATATGGTATTTATAAACTTTACTGAGTATATTTTTTATATAAATTTTTATTATGACGAAAATAAGTGGAATTTTTGCAGCTACAATGTCAGTTTTGAATCCTGACCTTAGTTTAAATGTAAAAAATACAATAGAACACGCTGAAAATTTAATAGATGAGGGATGTCACGGGACAGCAATTTTTGGCAGTACAGGTCAATCTCAATTAATACCAATTTCAGAAAAAATTGAATTGTTGAATGAGTTATCAAAAAGCAAATATAAAAGTAAACACTTAATTGGTACTGGGTTAAATTCATTAGGCGAAACAATTAATTTTATGAAAATTGCCACATCGTTGAATTTTAATAAATTCTTAATAATGCCCCCAGCGTATTATAAATATGAAGACTCTCAAGTAATTGAATTTTATACAAGAATAATAGAGTCTGTTCCAGATTGTAAAATTATACTTTATAATTTTGAAAAATTAAGTGGGTATAAGTTTAGTGTAGAGTGCATAAAAGAACTTGTAAAAAAATTTCCTGATCAAATTAAAGGTGTAAAGGATAGTACTTATAATTTATATGAAAAATTAGATTTAGAAAATTTTTCAGTATTTCCAGGGTCAGAATTAAAATTACTAAAAGGCTTAGAGTTAGGATGTTCCGGCATAATTACAGCTACTTGTAATGTTACAGCTCAATTGTCTAGAAAAGTTTATGATGATTTTTTTTCGGGTGTAGAACAATCTTATAATCAAAAATTATGTGATGTGAGAAAAGTTTTTGATAAACATAATTTAATTTCTGGATTACACTCTTTTTGTTCTCAAAAAGACAAAATTTATAAAAATATTTTACCACCATTAAGACTTTTAAATAAATCTGAGGAGAAAAAATTAATGGAAGATTTGAAAAGTTTAAATTTTACAACAAAATCATCTAAGGCAGCTTAACGTGCAACTTGCAAGATTTCTTAACAAAGTTTTTCAAAAAGGCGGTTTCATTTTAATAGATGCTAACTCGAAAGAATATATTATTGGCGATCCAGGAAATAATCCAATTAAATTAAAAATTCTTAATAAAAATTTACATTATAAATTATTATTTCATCCAGATTTATATTTTGGAGAGGCCTACACAGATGGAGAAATAATAATTGAGAACGGCTCTTTGACAGATTTTTTAGATTTAGCTTTAATGAACTTTGGAAGAGGAGAGTTGAATTTTTTTAGTCATTTAATTAATAGATTACGGGGTTCTTTTAGATACCTAACAAATTTTAATTTCATCAAAAAATCAAAAATGAATGTATCTCACCATTATGATATAAAAGATGATCTATATGATTTATTTTTAGATCCTAAAAGACAATATTCGTGCGCATACTTTAAAAATGAAAATGATAGTCTTGAAACCGCTCAAAATAATAAGATTCAACATATAATTAAAAAATTAAATATTAAACCCAATCAAAAAGTTTTGGATATTGGATGTGGATGGGGATCATTAGCACTTGATATCGCCAAAAGTGCAGGATGTGAAGTAACAGGTATTACATTATCAGAAAATCAATTAAATTATTGTAATCAAAAAGTTAAAGAAATGAATTTAGAAAACCAAGTAAAATTTAGATTAATGGATTACAGGGAACTAGATGAAAAATTTGATAGAATAGTTAGTGTTGGAATGTTTGAACACGTAGGAAGAAAATTTTATAAAAAATTTTTTAAACAAATTGAAAAATTATTAAAGAATGATGGAATTTCCTTAATTCACACTATAGGATCTGTCAATCCGCCAAGAGACCCACATCCGTGGATTACAAAATATATTTTTCCTGGTGGTTATACACCAAGTTTAAGTGAAGTAACTACTCCAATAGAAAATGCGGGCTTAATAGTAACAGATATAGAAGTTTTGAGACTTCACTATTCTCATACTTTAAGAAATTGGAAAGAAAATTGCATAAAAAATAAAGATAAAATTGTAAAAATGTTTGATGAAAAATTTTTCAGAATGTGGGAGTTTTATCTTGCTGGTTGTGAAATGGCCTTCAAGTGGGGGGATCAAGTTGTTTATCAGTTTCAACTAACGAAAAACTATAATTCAACTCCAGTGACTAGGGACTATATTTATCAATAAATTATTGATAGAAATTGTTTTCTTCAAAAATGAAAAAAAATAAAAAAAAAAATAAAAAAAAAAATAAAATTAAGAAAAAAAAGCCAAACTATAAAAAGTTTAAAAGGTCCGTAAATAAAAAAAAACCCAAGACAAAATCAAAAAAAAAAATTAAGGTAATAAGATCCAAAAAAGCTAAAATAATCAGAAATCAACCTAATACCAATAAAGCTAAAAAAGACAGTATAGCTCTAAAATTAGTAAAACTACAATTATCTCTCAAACCGGAATTTAATTTTAAATTCAATTTAAATTTGGAAAAATATATTCAAGGTTTTTTCGATAAAATTTCTGAAACAATTTCGAATTATAAAATTTTAAAACAAGACGAAAAAAGAAGACTAAGACTGGAAAAAATTGAAAACGAAAGAAGAACAAAATTGGCTTTAGAAAAACAAAAAAAGGATGAAGAGGCTTTAAAAGTTAAATTAAAGGAACAAGAATTAAAAGAGGAATCTAGATTAGAAAAACAAAGAATAAAAGATATCAAATTATTTTTAAGAAAAGAACAAGCTATTTTAAGAATTGAACAAGCTGAAAAACAAAAGCAATTTTTAAAACAACTTAAATTAGATAAACAGATAGAAAAATTTAGAATAAGAGAGGTTAAAGAATTAGAAAAATTAGAAAAAATTTCATTACAAGAAAAAAGAGAAAACTATGCTGAATTACAAGAAAGAATCGATAAGCTTAAAGAAAAATATAGAGTCATTAGAGATCAAAAAATTAAAGAAAGAGTAGAAGCACTTGGAGTTAAATTACAGGGTGATGAGGATCGAGAAACTTTATTATTAAAAGAAAAAGAATATACATTAGCAAGACAAAAAGTAGAATTTGCGTTAGAAAGTTTTTATAGAAGTGCAAGTAGCCTGGTTTTCCAACTCAACAAAAGACATATAACTAGAAATATGTCTATCTTTAGATGTATAGATAGAAGATTTGAAACAGGTGAGGTATTTATAAAATGGGATGAGTCTGAGGATGAAGAATGGCTTTTGCTTATTTATATTAAAAATAATAAACCTGATGAAGGAATTGTAATTGAGGATAAAACAAATCCAGAAAAAAATATTTCTCATGAATTTAGAAGTGTTGATATATTTAAAGCATCAGACACAATGGTTGACTCTTTAACTCAATTAATTGCCAGAAAAAGAGACAAAAATATTAATTAAAAATAAATTTGAATTAGGTATTATTTTAAATGATTTTGGGCACAATCTTTTTAGTAATTTTGTATTTTATTTTAAAATATACTTTAGCTTGGATTTCATATTACAATAATTTAGATCCTAGACTTGGCGATAGCACGTGGAGATTTACATATGATTATCCAGTTATAGGTGAGAGAGATATATCTGATCTAGATGACAAGGAATTTGTGAGACTCAGAAGAAAAAAGAATAAGATTGTTTTATTGATGTATTCAATAGTCCTGATCATATTTATTGCCTCAATGTCTGTTTTAAGTAAATTTTTATTATTTTTCTTTGATTAATTTTTTAATTGTTTTTTATTTTTTATGTAAAGAAAGAATGCAACTATTTCATAAATTATAGAAAATAAATTAAAAATAATTGGCAATTTAAAAAAATTATAAAGAAATTTATATTTTGGCATTTTTTTCCATAATAATAAAAATGCTTCTGCACCACCCAAAACTTTTTCACCATCTTTGACATGTAGTCTTCTTAAAAGTTCTTTACTGTTTTTAGAGGTTTCCTTCTCGGCCAACTCATTATCTGTAATATCAACCCAATCAATTTCATCTATTTTCTCTTTTTTATAAAGATCAATTTCGGCCTTACAAATTTTACAAGAATTATTAAAATAAACTTTCATAATAAGAGAATTTATTACTAATTTGTGTCATTTATGTACATGCGTAAAATACTCTAGTTGAAAATTTTATGAAACAAACTATTTAATGTCTTTTATGAGTAATTTCTTTGAAAAATCTGATTTGTCTAGAAGTGAAGCTGAAAACATTATTTCAGAAACCTTGCAAAAATGTGATGATGGTGAATTATACTTAGAAAATTCGAAATCTGAGTCAATTTTATTAGATGATAATAAGATTAAAAATTCCAGTTATAATTCTGATTTAGGATTTGGATTTAGAGCTATTTCTGATGAAGTGGTTGCTTATTCTCACTCTAATGAAATTTCAAAGAATTCTTTGAAACAATCTTCAGAAAATTTAAAGTCAACATTAAAGTCGGTCAAAGGTACTTATAATCATAAAATTCCTAAATCTAATAAAAAATACTACGATAATATAAATCCTATTGAACAAAAGTCTCTGAATGAAAAAATTAAAATACTCAATGATGTAAATAATTATTTAAGATCTAAAGGTGATAAGGTTAAACAGGTTACTGCTAATTTTTTGGGAGAACAAAAGTCCGTAGAAATAATTAGATCTGATGGAGAGACTTTATCAGATGTTCGCCCTTTGATAAGATTCAATGTATCAGTTATGCTTGAAAAAAATGGCAGAAAAGAAACAGGTGTATATGGTGTTGGCGGTAGACAATCTTACGACGCGTATTTAAAAGATGATAATTGGAAAAGTGTTTGTGATGAGGCTTTAAGGATAGCATCAGTAAATTTAGAGAGTAAACCAGCACCAGCTGGCGAAATGAAGGTTGTACTAGGGCCTGGTTGGCCAGCAATATTAATCCACGAAGCTGTTGGTCATGGTTTAGAGGGAGATTTTAATAGAAAAAAAACTTCAGCTTTTCATAATTTGATGGGCCAAAAAGTTGCAAGCGAGGGAGTTACAATTATTGATGATGGTACCATTGATAATAGAAGAGGCAGTCTTACAATTGATGATGAGGGAACACCAACAGAAAAAACTGTTTTAATTGAAAATGGAATTTTAAAAAATTTTATGCAAGACAGACTAAATGCACGTTTAATGAAAACGAGATCTACCGGTAGTGGAAGAAGAGAAAACTACAGACATATAGTACTACCAAGAATGAGAAATACAATGATGCTTAGTGGTAATCAAACTCAAGAAGAAATGATTAAAGCTGTCGACAAAGGTATTTTCGCAGTAAGTTTTGGTGGAGGGCAAGTTGATATTACATCTGGAAAATTTGTATTCAATTGCACTGAAGCTTATGAAATTGTTAACGGTAAAATTGGATCACCGATTAAAGGTGCAACGTTAATTGGAGATGGTCCTTCAATTTTAAAAGAAGTTTCCATGGTAGGGAATGATATGATGATGGACCCTGGTATTGGGACATGTGGTAAAGCTGGACAAGGTGTACCCGTAGGTGTTGCGCAGCCATCAATATTAATCAATAAAATGACTGTGGGTGGTACGAAACTCTAAATGATTAAAGATCAAGAATTTTTAGAGAAAAAAGCGTCATACTGCTTAGGTTTAGCAAAAAAATTAGGTGCTACAGAGTCAAGTGTGATTGTAGACAACTCTGTTTCTGAAACAGTTAATTTTAGAAATAAAAAATTAGATGAGTCTAATAGGTCAGATGATCTAGGTATTAGTATAACCACTTACATTGGTAAAAAAAAATCCTCAATATCTTCTTCTAATTTGCTTGATGACAACTTAAATATTTTGATCGAAAAATGCGTTGAGACTACAAAAAATACTCCTGAGGATGAATTTAATTCTTTGCCGGATAGAGACTTATTAGCTAAAGAAGTTAAAGATTTAGATCTCTATGATGATACCCATATAGAAAATGATCAAAAAATAGATTATTTAAAAAAATTAGAGACTGCTGCTTCTAATGATAAAAAAATTGTTAATACAGAGTCAAGTTTTACTGAAAGAAAAACGAATTTTGTTTTAGCTAATAGTGAAGGTTTTTGTAATGGTTACAAAACATCTTCATTTACAGCTTCAAGTGTAACAGTCGCAAAAGATGAAAAGAGCATGGAAAGAGATTATGAATATTCTAGCAAATGTTTTTTAAAGGACCTAGATGATGCTGACGAGTTAGGAAATATAGCTGCTAATCAAACTATTCGAAAATTAAGTCCAAAAAAAATTGGTAGTGAAAAAATTCCTATAATTTTCGACAAAAGAATAGCTAAGGGAGTATTAAGCACATTCGCAAGTGCTATTTCTTCATCAGCGATATCAAGAGGAACTTCTTTTTTAAGGGACAAAGTTAATCAAAAAATATTTTCAGATAAAATTAACGTTTTTGATAAACCCGATAAACTCAAGGGTTTAGGATCAAGAAATTTTGATATTGAAGGAGTAAAGACAAACACACTTAAACTAGTAGATCAAGGAATTTTGAAACATTATCTGATTGATACCTACAATGGAAAAAAATTAAATCTTAAATCTAATGGAAGATGTGGGGGAACAAGCAATCTTTATTTTGAAAATGGAAATATTAGCTTTAAAGATTTATTAAATTCAAATTCAAAATGTCTCTATATTACAGAAACTATAGGCCATGGAAGTAATATTGTTACTGGAGATTATTCAGTAGGAGCAACCGGGTTTCTAATTGAAAATGGAGAGTTTAAGTATCCAATTAATGAAATTACTATAGCAGGTAATTTTAAAGACATGTTTCAAAATATTACCTTAGCGAATGACCTAGAGTTCAAATATGCAACTAACTCACCAACTATGCTGATAGAGGGAATGGTTGTTGCCGGTAAATGAGCGAATTTTGTGTAATTGGTTCTGGAATTTCTGGAGCCACAATTGCAAATCTCCTAAATAAAAAATATTCAGTAATTCTGTTCGACAAAGCAAGAGGCCCAGGAGGTCGCGCATCTTTTAAAAGAATAAAAGGTAAAACAGGTTTTGATCATGGCACTCAATACATTTCACCAAAAACTGAAGAATTTAAAAAATTTACTAAGGATTTAATTAAAAAAAGAATTTTAAAAGTATGGGGTGGTAGACACGTTTTTCTTAATACAAAAAAAAAAGAAGATAAAAAACATCTAAAGATAATTGGTAAAAATGGAAACAATGATATCAGCAAATATTTATTAAAAAAAATTAACTGTTACTATCATAGTGAATTAAAAAAAATCTATTATAAAAATAAACTCTGGTATTTGTTATTTGACGATGGAAAATTAAAATCTTTTAAAAACTTAATTTTAACTTGTCCTTTTCCACAATTAAAAAAACTCTCTAAAAAATTCATAAGTAATCCTTTTTTAAGTAAATCTATAAAGATGGATGCAAATATTACTACTATGATTGCTATAAAAAAAAGTAAGAATTCAAATAGTAGTTATCTTTTTGAAGATCCAATTCTTGGTTGGGCAGGAAACGAAAATTCAAAAAAAAGATTTAAATCAAGATATGATTTATGGACCCTTCAAAGTACATTTAAGTGGGCAAATAAAAAGATTAATAAAAACAAGAATAATAAAAAAGAGAACTCAAAAATTATGATTGATAAATTTTTTAAACTTTCAAACATCGAAAAAACTAAAATTTATTATTCATTAAATCATGGTTGGAAATATTCCTCAAATCCGAAATCATTTAAAATAAAAAGTTATTGGGATCCAAAGAAAAAATTAGGTGTTTGTGCTGATTGGTTTGTAGGACCTAGATTAGAGTCAGGATGGATAAGTGCGCACGATTTATACAAAAAAATTTTAAAATAAATTAATCAAAATTTTTCAATTTATACTCCCAATTACCCATTCTTGAATAGGATATTTTTAAAATTATTAAATTTTTACGATCATACCAAATATTAAAATCTAATCTTTTATCTTTAGATATACTCATGTCTTTAGATTTTAATGTAAAATGATCCACATCATAAATTTTTCCATAAAGATCTATTTTTTCTTTACCTAAAAAAGTTACTACTTGATCCTTAATGCTACCGGAGATAGGACTTATTTGGGAACTTGCTTGTAAAATTTTGTGATTCCACCAATTTCCAATCACATTATCAGCAGAGGCTTCTCCATTATATGAAGATCCTTTAATATCAAATTTGTTATTCTTTTGATTGAATATTAAATTTACAAACTTTTTTTTATCATTTTGTAGAGTTTTAGAGTTATACGAAACTAATTGATCTTTATGATATTTTTCCTCGCTATAACCCTCAACTTTGAATACTGTTGCTCCTAAAAGTTTCACTACAAACTTTATTTGATTAGTAACAATAGTTTCTGCTCCATTTCTATTAAAAAAATAATGATTATAGCCAATAAGCTCCCCATTTCGAAAAATCTCCATCTCAATTTTCTTGTATTTGATGTAATGTCCAATATGAGCGATTGAATTTGTTGGATAAATTAAGAGAAATAAAATGACTATAATTTTTTTCATTTAACATTAGTTTAATAGAGTTTACTAACAATAGAAATAATTTATTAAGATGTTTTTAAAAATTAAGAAAATACCTAAAGTCAATTGGAGCTCTGATAAGCCTTATAATTTTAGACCAAAATTCTCTACTTTCTTTTTTTTATGTTTTGGTCTGATGTTATTTGGACTTGGAGAAGGTTTATTAATAGTATCTTTTACTGGCGCTTCTCCATGGAGTGTTTTAGCTCAAGGTATTTCTCTCAAAGTGAATTTATCAATCGGTACAATTACTTTGTTAATTAGTATTGCAGTTTTAATCTTATGGATACCCTTAGGCCAAAAGCCTGGAATGGGAACAATTTTTAATGCATTGATAATTGCATTAATGATTGATCTTTGTATTAAATTTGTTCCAACGCCATCTAATTATATAAATCAATTAACTTTAGCAGTCGTATCAGTAATTACAGTTGGTATTGGTGGAGGCATATATTTAGTTTCTAACTTAGGAGCAGGTCCAAGAGATGGATTGATGATTGGTTTACAAAAAGTTACAAATTTACCTATAGCAGTTGTTAGAGCAACTTTAGAAATTTCAGTTGTAAGTATTGGGTGGTACTTAGGTGGAACTGTTGGAGTTGGTACTTTATTATTTGCTTTTGGTATAGGACCTTGTGTTGCTTTAGGACTTTATCTTGTTGATAAAATTTTTAATTAAGCTGCTGCTCCAGCTTTTTCACTTTTTTTTCTTTCATGAGGATCTAGAATAGCTTTTCTCAATCTACAAGACTCTGGTGTAATTTCTAAAGCTTCATCAGTATTTAACATACTTAATTGTTCAGCAATTGACATTTTTCTTACTGGAGTAAGAACAACATTTTCATCTGTTCCTTGAGTTCTCATATTTGTTAATTTTTTACCTTTCATAACATTGATAATCATGTCTCCTGGTTTAGGGGCTAAACCGACAATCATACCAGGATAAACAGGATCATTGTGAGTCACAAACATTTCACCTCTTGCCTGTAAATTGAATATTGCGAAAGCAACAGCTTTACCTTGTTCCATTGAAATTAACGCACCGTTTCTTCTTCCTTCCATATCTCCTTCAAACGGGCCATAAGTATGAAAAATTCTGTTAATTACCCCGTTACCTTTTGTTAATGTTAGAAATCTACTTGTGTATCCCATTAAACCCCTTGTTGGAGCATGGAATATAAGCCTTTTTTTATTTTTTCCAGTGTCTTTTAATTCAATTAATTTACCTTTTCTTCTATTCATAGAGTCAATTATTTTTGAAGAGTGCTCTTCGTCAAGATCCATAGTAATTTCCTCTATAGGCTCAAGTTTGTTTCCATTTTCATCTTTCTTATACAAAACTTTTGGAGGGCTTACTGTCATTTCAAATCCTTCTCTTCTCATTTGAGTAAGTAAGATTTCTAACATTAGCTCTCCTCGACCACTTACTACAAAAGAGTCATTGCCACTATTTTCAGAAAATGTAACTCCAACATTATTTTGGGCTTCTTGTATTAATCTGTCTCTTATTTGTGTACTTGTAAGTTTTTTTCCTTCAGTTCCAGCTAATGGAGAAGTATTTACAGTGATTGTAATTGACATAGTTGGAGGGTCAATTGGAGTAGCTTCAATTGGCTCATTTACCTCAAGATTACATATAGTATCTGCAACGTTAGCTTTTTCTAATCCAGCAACAACAACAATATCTCCCGCTTCTCCAACCTCAATCGGAACTTTTTTGGTTCCTTCGTATCTAAAAATTTTAGTTAATCTACCTTCATCAACTTTTTCTCCTTTTAAATTGATTGCTTTAATAGCTTGATTAGCTTTTGCCGTTCCTTGTGAAATTCTACCCACTAAACTTCTTCCTAAAAAGCTATCAGCATAAAGAAGTGTAGAAAGCATAGCGAAAGGTTTTGATTTATCTAATTCAGCTGGTTTAACATGCTCGACAATCTTATCTAAAAGTGGATTAAGATTTTCTCTTGGACCATCTACTTCAAGATCAGCCCATCCAGATCTTCCACTGGCGTATAAAACTGGAAAATCTAGCTGCTCTTCATTAGCATCTAAACTTACAAATAAGTCGAATGTTTCATCTAGAACTTCGTTTGCTCTCTGATCTGATTTATCTAGTTTATTTATAACTACAATTGGTTTTAAGCCCTGTTTTAATGCTTTTGCTAAAACGAATTTTGTTTGGGGCATTACACCTTCAGCAGAGTCTATAAGCAATAAAGCTCCATCTGCCATACTAAGTACTCTTTCAACTTCTGCAGCAAAATCTCTGTGGCCAGGTGTATCTATTATGTTTATTCTTGAATCTTTCCAATTTATCGAGGCAGGTTTAGCTAATATAGTTATTCCTCTCTCTTTTTCTAATTCCCCAGAGTCCATTAACCTTTCATCTACAACCTCATTTTCTCTAAATGAGCCACTTTGTTTCATTAGGTTATCTATCAGGGTCGTTTTGCCATGATCAACATGGGCGATTATAGTGATGTTTCTTATATTATTACTCATAATTCCGGGTTCTTATACATATTTAATTGCTTTTGAAAACTTAAAAAAAACTACACTAGGCTTGAATAAATTAAGTGTTTTTTCGCTTTTCTCGTTTAAGTTTCCTTTTTTCTTTGAAACTTAATTTAGGTTTTTTTTTTACACTAGAGTCTTTAAATGATTTTCCACTATATCGTTTTGACATATCTATTTATTCAATAAAAAAAAGGGCAGTAAAAACTGCCCTTTAAGAATTTTTGTTTGAGAACAATGAGGGTTACATTCTCATACTGGTTTCTAATAATACTTGATTTACTTAACATTTTGAAAATTCCTTCATCACTCTTCATCACTATTTAAAGCAATTCAAAAGCAATTCAAAAGATAAATCTAATATTTGAGGTTTGAAGTCTTAAAATTGCCTTTATTAATAGTTAAATTCTTAATTGTTAAAGTTAATATTCAAACTTTAATAACTCCAATATATGCAACAACAAGAACTATTTGATTTCAGGAGAGATATTCTCTTTGAAAGAGATAATCAAATCGCTCGTTTTTATGATGTCCTTAGCGAAACCGAAGACACAATAAGTTATGCCGAACATATAGATCCTAAAAAAAAATTCTCTATATGTGGTATGGATTATGAAGAGTATGTTGATGTTAAAAAGGAACACTTAAAGGGTTTGACTTATGATCAAATACTCAACTACTTAGTAAAATTTAAGAAAGAAGAAAGATTAGAAAAATATAAAATCTTACTTAAATTCAGAAACATACCTTTTGATGCAGACTTATTTACTTGGAATAGCGATTAATTAAATTAAGACCGTTATAATTGCATCTGTGCGTATAACGCTACAAATATAAATTATTTAGATTTCTAATAAATTTTTATTATTTATTAACCAATTTTTTGGATAGTTAATATCATCATATATAGATTTTAAATATGACCAAAATCTTGGAGAATGATTATGAATTTTTGTATGTACTAATTCATGCAGGACAACATATTTAATGATTTTTTTTGGTGCCATAATTATTTTCCAATTGTAAAAAATACTTCCAATTGAACTACAACTTCCCCAACGCGATTTATAATTACGAACTTTTACAGATTTAAATTCTAAACTGTATTTTTGTGACAATTCTTCAGTGATTTCTTTAAGATATTTATCAGCATTTTCAAAATACCAATTTTTTAACAATCTTTTAATTTTATCATCTTTAGTATGCGGTTTAATGTTAAGTATTAAATATTTATCACTTAATTTAACATTATATTTTTTACCTTTTATAACCTTTAATTTATAATGTTTACCTAGATACATAAAATCTTCTCCACTTACATAATCTTTTTTTCTATAAGGTAATATCTCATCTACTTTTGATAATTTATTTTTAATCCATTTAGATTTTGATTTAATAATCTTATCTAATTTTACTTTATCTAAATTTTTTGGAACTAAGACTTTAACCAATCCTCTTTCAACTTGAAATGAAACTGTTTTTTTTCGATCAGTTTTTTTTATATCAATACTAAAATTATGCATACTTGTGTCTTGCGAGATCCATAAAACTTTCAGTTATATTATTAATTAGATCTGGATCAGAATGATCTGTTTGTAAAATTAAATCATTAATTTTTCTCTTTAGTCTTCTTACCTCATCAGGTTTGTTAAAAAAATCAACTATTTGAGAAACTTCATTTAAATATGCTACTAATTCAGACGCAATTTTTTTTGCATCCTCATAAGGAACTTTATCTTCATCAAAATGTTTTTCTAATACCTCGGTATAGAGATTATAAAAAGGTAACTCTGCGTTTGTTAATCCCTCTGGTGGTGTTGGTTCGTTCATGCACTCTTCTTTAAAAAGTAATAGTTGTCGTGCTTGCTCTTCCCAATTGTCATAATATTTTTGAATAATTTCTTCTAATCGTTCGGATAATTTTCTGTAGTAAGCAGGATCATCATTTAATGAAACTGTTATGTGATGACGAATTGCATTTTTGATTTCTACTGCTCTCATTTTTGGGTTTTCTGTTTTAGCAACTTCTTCTTTAAATTTTGGATCAAGAAGATTAATTGGAGGTATTTTAGGATCTACTCCAGACGCCAATATATTTTCCTCAATAAGTTTTTTAACTTTCTCGCCTGCATCTATGATATTTAATTGCTCATCTCTGTAAGTATTTCTTGCGCCATGGACTATTTTTCCTAATAATTTTAGATCTCTTAAATATCTATTTGCATAAGGATCAGGAAGTACAATATCCATCAATTTTGCAAATTTTCTAAAACTCAATTCAAATTGTTGACGAACATCTTCTTTTTCAAGAACCAGGATACATTCTTCTAAATCTTCTAAATCTCTATCTTTAAAATATTCTAAAACTTTATTATATGCTCCATCTAATTTAGGAATTTCATCTTTTAATTCTTTTAACGCTCCTTGAACATCATTTTGAGTAAACTGATCTAATGCGCTTGTAAGATAACTTGCAAGTCCATAATAATCTACAACGAAACCCCTTTGCTTTCCTTCTTTGGGTCTATTAACTCTTGCTATTGCTTGTAATAAACTATGATCCATAATCTTTCTATCAAGATACATAACTTGACAAATTGGTGCATCAAAACCTGTTAACAACATATCTTTAACAATTATAAAATGACATTTTGATTCACTTAATTTTTGTTCCTTGAAATCTTTGATAATTTTTTTGTGTTTATTACTATCAGTGAATTTTCTTATGCCTTCAGGATCATTATGATCTCCTGAAATTACCACATTAGAACTTGGAGCGTCCAACTCGTCTAATATATTTTTATACAGAACAGCAGCATGACGACTTGAAGTTACAATCATTGCTTTAAAACCATTTGGTTGAATTTTTTCTCTATAGTGCTTTATTATATCTAAACAAACCCATCTAATTCTTTTGGGTGCTTCTAATACTGCTTTTTCGATTCCATATTTTATTTTAATTTCGTTTTTTTCTTCCTCTGTTTTGTCTGAAAAATATTCATCAAATAGATTATCTAGTGACTCTCCTTCAACTCTGGTTTTGACTTCTCTACCTTCATATAGAATTTGAAGAGTTGCACCATCTTCTACAGATTGTTCAATTGTATATTTATCAATATAATCTCCAAATTCTCCTGTTGTTAATTCACTTTTTAATAATGGAGTTCCTGTAAATGCTATTTTTGCTGCATTTGGCAAAACAGTATTTAAAACCATTCCAAATGTTCCATACTGAGTTCGATGTGCTTCATCTATTAAAACAACGATATTTTCGGATTCATTTAATACCTTTAAATTCTCTCCCCTTATTTCTTGAAATTTTTGAATTGTGCTTGTGATAAGATCTGAAGAGTCTTTTGAAATTAAATCTCTTAAATCTTTAACAGAGTCTGCTTGAAGGACAGTTTCGTCTTGAGTATTTTGAAAGGTGGTTGTTAATTGTGAGTCTAATTGCGTTCTGTCTGTTATATATAATAACTTATATTTTTTAAGTTCTTCATTTCTTCTTATAACTTGTGCAAGAAAAACCATAGTTAAAGATTTTCCAGAACCCTGGGTATGCCAAATCACACCACCTTTATCTTTTTTATTTTTTCCTTTAGATATTTTTTCCACAGTTTTATGAACTGCACGATATTGCTGATATCTAGTAATTTTTTTGATTGTTTTTCCCTCAACAACTTCAAATATTATAAAATTACGGACTATATCCAAAAAATTTTTATGGTTAAAAACTCCCTCTATTAAAATTTCTTGTGAACTGTTATTTTTAAAATCTTCAATATTTTTTGGATACACATCTTTCCACTCTAAATAGTGTTCATATCGTGATGAAATAGTTCCAAGTCTTGCTTGTTTATTGAATGTAGAAACTAATATTTGATTGAAGTAAAAAAGTTTTTCAGCACCTTCATTTTCTTCAGGTTTTCTATTATTACAATATCTTAATATTTGATTTATACCTGCTTCCATGGGGTTGGTAATAAATGGTGATTTACATTCTATTACAGCAAGAGGTAGTCCATTCACAAATAAAATTAAATCAGGAACAATATTCTGATTAATTCCTGAAACCTTAAATTGATTTGTAACTATAAATTCATTTTTTTCTATATGTTCAAAATCTATAATTTTTACAGTTTGATTTTTTTTCCCACTTCCGAGATCTTGTTCAATTGAAAAATATTTTGTAAGTTTTTGATATATTTTTTGGTTTGCCTGCATCAAATCTAAATCTTGAAAATTATTTAATTCTTTTATTATCTTTAATAAGTTATCTTCATCTATCCATGGATTTATTTTCCTAATTGAGTTCATTAATCTGTTTTTAAGAATAAAATTCTTAAAAGATTTTCTTTCTGTAGATTTTTCTGGAAAAAAATTTTCTGAATTAACATATTTCCAATTTAATTTTTCCAATAATTCAATTGCTGGTTTTTCAACTTTTTCAAATTCTGTGTTTAAATTATTAGTTTTCATCAAAAATATTTTTCATTAGAGATTTTTTTAAATTTTTAATCTTGATAATTTTCTGATTTAGCAAAATAATTTCCTGATCAATTGGTTCAATAATTTCAACTATTTTAATTTGTTCATCAAGTTTGGGTCTAAAAAATTTTATCCTTTTTAATTCTTCAGATGTAATTGCCGGATAATTAGTGCCGGCAACCAATTTATGTATTTGCTCGGAAACAAAATCTGAAAATAAAGAATTATATATAAAAGAGGAATTATTTTCAGATTTAGTTTTTAAAACTGCAAACCCAGTTGAACAAATATAGTTTTGAACCTCATCTTTTATGTGAACAAAAGATTGAAGATTAGGTCTTACAGTTGAAAATAAAATATTATTTTTTTCGATTTTTTTTCTTGCTCTACTTGGCGCATCGATAAACTTAATTTTGTTCCTAGGTCTAACGTATTCTCCTGATTTTACACTAGAAATATCAATATAATAAAAAGAATAATTTGGGTCCTCATTTTCTGATAATGTTTCTTGATCAATATCAACTAAGTCTTTGAGTTCAACAACTTCCCACTCAGCAGGAATTTTTTGGAAATTAAAAGTTTTAAATTTGGAAGTATTCAATCCTTTTTGAAATAATTCATTTAATACAGATTTTTTAAAATTATTTTTTTTTTCTATTTTTTTACTTAAAGCACAAATTAGATTTTCTACTGAATTTAATTCATTGACAATATCTTTTTGAGTCGATTTTGATAAAGGATAGTAAACTGGACATTCTTCAAAATCTTTTTTATTTAATGTATATCTTGTTGATCCAGTTGATCTTTTATAAAAATATTTAAAGATATTTTCTGTACTAAACACATATTTAAGAAACTCTTTTTCAAATATATTTTTGTCGTTAATTCTAAACCTAACTGTGTGATAACTGTGTAATAAATCTTTTATATCTTCAGTAACTATAGAAGAATGTCCTATATCATCTGGTGTTTCAGAAGATGGAGTGAACAAAATGTCATTTTGTTTTAAACTTGAATTATTGATTTGTTTTAAGGGAGCAGTTACTTTCTGAAATCTTATTTTATTGTTTATTTCCTTATTTGAGTAAACGTCCATATAATTTACTAGTTTAATAATCTTTTCATTATTTTTTGATTTTTTATCAACACTACTTGTCTTAAATTTTCCTATGTTACCAAAAGTAGTTTTCTGCCAATTTTCTCTCATTTAATCTTTGGAATTTAGTTTATTGATTTGATCTTTAAATTTTTTTTCTGCTTCTTTTAAATTATTTTCAATATGTTCTAATGAGTATCTGTACTTATCCCACCACCTATCAAAGATGGAAATAATTTTATCATCATTAGTTTCTAAATAATCGGTTATCTCAGATTGATGTTTAATTTTTTCTTTAAATTGAAAATATTTATTATTTTTTTTCTCTAAAACAGTATTTATATCAATTTTTTTTAGAACCTCTTTGATGTAATCATCCTCTATTTCTTCTATCGGTATTCCACTGTTTAAAACTCCATATAAATTATAAAATTCACTTGGTGGACTTGCGTCAGCATATCTTCGGATATTTAAGTTATAATCATTATCAATTATTTCGTGATTTGAGATAATTTTCGAAAAATATCTATTATATTTTTCTGTATTTGCTGGTATTGTCAGGTTTTTGTATTCTTCAAATATCTTAATTATTTTTTGAGAGTCGGTCTTTGATAAAACATTTTTATTATTGGTTTTTTGATATTCAAATTCATTATTGATAAAAATTATTTTTTGTTTTCTTTCTTTATGTTTTTCCTTATTAATAATAATTATGCTTGCTGCAATCGTAGTCCCATAAAATATATTTTCAGGTAAACCAATAATTGCTTCTATTAAATCATCATCTACCAAACCTTTTCGTATATCTTTTTCGCTTCCACCTCTAAATAAAATCCCATGAGGCATAACTGCTGCGATTATTCCTTTGGAATTTAGTGTAGAAATCATGTGTTGTAAAAATGCAAGGTCACCATAGTCCTTTGGAGGTGTCCCATATTTAAATCTACCATAACTATCTCTGTCCGCTTTACTTTTACCCCATTTTTTCAGACTGAAAGGAGGATTTGCTATAACTCTATCAAATAGAATTAATTCACCATTTTCTATATGTTTTGGATCCGAGATTGTGTCTCCTTTTTTTATATCGGCGTTAAATATTGAGTGAAGAAACATGTTCATTTTACATATTGCCCAGGTTCCAAGATTATTTTCCTGACCATACAGAGATATGTTACGATCATTTTTATTTTGTTCCTTGAGATAATTTTTGGATTGAATTAACATTCCACCTGATCCACATGTTGGATCATAGACTCGCATTCCTTCACCAGGTTTAATTAACTTAACCATTAGATCTACGACTTCGAGTGGTGTATAGAATTCCCCACCTTTTTTTCCAGCACTATCTGCAAACATCTTTATCAAATATTCATATGCAGATCCCATAATATCATTTTTAATGAAGTCTGAGTTTCTCAATCGATATTTAGAAAAATGAGAAATTAGATCTCTTAATTTTGCATCTGATAACTTTTCTTTTTTGTTAAAATCTACTGAAATCAACACACCTTCTAAAATTGAATTATTTTCCTCAATTGCTTCAACTATTTTATTTAATTCATTTCCAATATCGTGATGTAAGTTTTTTATAAAAGACCAATGAGAATTATCTGGTATAAAAAAATTGTCGTATTGAATTGGATTTTGTAAAAGATTATTGATATCTTTTTCACTCTTTCCATCGCTCTTTAACTTTTTAATTAAAGATTCTTTTTCCTCATCAAAAGAGTCTGAGATTCTCTTAAGAAACATTATTGCAAAAATGTAATCTTTAAATTCAGAAGCATCCATATTGCCTCTTAAAATATCTGCCGCCTCCCACAAAAATGACTCTAATTGTTGAAGTGTAATTTTTTCAGACATAAATCATTATGCTATATATAATTAAATATTCCCAGTTATAGTTCCAAATGAGCGTATAACAGTACCAAATCCTTCATCATTCCTTCATCACTCCTTCATCACTAATTATTTTCGTATAGATAAAAAAAAAGGGCAGTAAAAACTGCCCTTTTTGAATTTTTTTTTGAGTAAAATTGGGATTACATTCCCATTCCACCCATTCCTCCCATACCACCCATGCCGCCCATACCACCTGGCATTCCAGCAGGAGCCGCATCTTTTTCTTCTGGCTTGTCAGCTATCATTGCTTCTGTTGTTACTAATAATCCAGAAATTGAAGCTGCATCTTGAAGTGCAGTTCTAACAACTTTCACTGGATCAATAATACCTTTAGCAAACATGTCACAATACTCCTCATTTTGTGCATCATAACCATGTGTCTTTTTATTTTGTTCTAAAAGTTTGCCAACTACAACTGAGCCATCAACCCCAGCGTTTTTAGTAATTTGTCTAATAGGAGATTCTAATGCTCTTCTTACCAAATCAACACCAGCTTTTTGGTCTTCACCTTTAGCTTTGACTTTATCAAGCTCTTGAGCGGCGTACAGTAAAGCACATCCACCACCTGTTACAATACCTTCTTCAACAGCTGCCCGTGTTGCATTTAAAGCATCTTCAACTCTATCTTTTCTTTCTTTAACCTCAACTTCTGTTGCACCACCAACTTTGATTACAGCAACTCCACCAGCAAGTTTAGCTAATCTTTCTTGAAGTTTTTCTTTATCATAATCTGAAGTTGTTTCATCAATTTGTTGTTTAATTGATGAGCATCTAGCTTCGATATCAGACTTTTTACCGCTTCCATTTACTATAGTGCTATTATCTTTATCAACTTTAATTTTTTTGCAAGATCCAAGATCATCCAACTTAACATTCTCAAGTTTAATTCCTAAATCTTCAGAAATTACACTTCCACCAGTTAAAATTGCAATATCCTCAAGCATAGCCTTTCTTCTATCACCAAATCCTGGAGCTTTTACAGCAACTACTTTTAGACCACCTCTCAATTTGTTCACTACTAAAGTTGCTAAAGCTTCACCCTCAACATCTTCAGAAATAATCATCAGTGGCCTTCCAGCTTGAACAACTGCCTCCAATAGAGGAACCATTGGTTGCAAGTTTGTTAATTTTTTTTCGTGTAATAGAATAAAAGGATTTTCTAATTCAGTTGTCATTTTATCACTATTGGTAATAAAGTATGGAGACAGATAACCTCTATCAAACTGCATACCTTCAACAACATCTAGTTCTGTTTCAATTCCTTTATTTTCTTCAACTGTAATTACACCTTCGTTTCCAACTTTTTGCATTGCTTTAGAAATCATAGTACCAATTTCTCTATCACCATTAGCAGAAATTGTTCCAACTTGAGCAATCTCGTCACTATCTTTTACTTTTTTTGCTGAGGATACAAGATTTTGTTTAACAACATCAACAGCTGCATCAATTCCTCTTTTAACATCCATTGGATTCATACCAGCGGTAACATATTTTACACCTTCTCTTACAATGGCTTGAGCTAGAATAGTTGCAGTGGTTGTTCCGTCACCAGCCTCATCATTTGTCTTACTAGCAACTTCTTTAACCATTTGTGCACCCATATTTTCAAATTTGTCTTCTAAGTCAATTTCTTTAGCAACAGAAACACCATCTTTTGTAATTCTTGGAGCACCATAAGATTTATCCATTACTACATTTCTACCTTTTGGTCCTAATGTTACTTTAACTGTATCAGCTAAAATATTTACACCTCTAATCATCGCTGCTCTTGCTTCAGCATCAAATTTAACGATCTTTGCCATTTTATTTCTCCTTTAATTAAATTACTTTCCTAAAATACCCATAATGTCTGACTCTTTCATTATGCTATATTCTTTCCCATTTATTTTGACTTCAGTACCTGACCATTTACCAAATAAAACTTTGTCTCCAACCTTAACATCCATTGGAACCATTTTGCCGTCTTCAGTTTTTGCTCCACCACCAATAGCAACAACTTTACCTTCTTGAGGTTTTTCTTGTGCGGTATCTGGTATTATTATTCCACCGGCAGTTTTTTCACTACCATCTAAAACTTCAATTAAGACTCGATCATGTAATGGTTTAAATTTCATAAATTCTCCTTTATAAGTATGAACTTCATATAGAGATTGGCTATACTATTTCAAGATATACATGAAAATAAGTTGCTTAAAAAATAAAGGAATTTAGGGCTTTTTTGGTTTATAGATTGTTTTAATGACAAAAAATTTAGATAATGAAGGCCTAAGTTCAATTGTAGACAACTATCAGCTATTTTATATAGATTTGTGGGGAGTTATTCATAATGGCATCAAATTACATTTAGAAGCTATTAATGTTTTGAAACAAATATCGAGGATTAATAAGGATTATGTGCTTCTTACAAATGCTCCAAGGCCAAATGATGCTGTAAAAAATTTTTTGGAAAAAATGGGAATGGATAAAGAAATTAGGGAACATGTTTTTACATCTGGTGAAGCAGCTTTAAATTATTTAAAAAAAAATTTTTTAAACGAAACTTTTTTTCACGTTGGCCCAGAAAGAGATTTTGATTTATTTCGAAATTTCAAAAAAAATAAAACTACTAATATTGAAAAAAGTGACTTCATTCTATGCACAGGGTTATTTGATGATCATAATAATGATTTAATTTTCTATAAAAATTTATTTGAAAAAAATTTGAATAAAAAAATGATTTGTACAAATCCAGATTTAATTGTTGATAGGGGTTCAATTAGAGAACTTTGTGCTGGATCAGTGGCAATGGTATTTGAAAAATTGGGAGGAAAGGTAGTATACTTTGGTAAGCCTTATCCAGAGGTATATAATCAATCAATAAATAATATTAATAAGAAGATTCTTTCAATAGGAGATAACTTAAATACTGACATTAAGGGTGCAAATTTGTTAAATTATGACTCATTGATTATTTCAAATGGGATCCATAAAAAAGAAATAAATGAAAATGGAATAGAAAAAACTGCAAAATCTTATGAAACAATTTGTAACTATATTCAATCAGAACTCAAATGGTGAAATATTTAAAGATATATAAAAGTTTTAATATCGAAAGTAGACACAAAGGATCAATAATTTTAATTGGTAATTTTGATGGTTTACATCTTGGACATCAAAAATTATTTAAATTAGCTAAAAATTTTAAAAGAAAATTCTCTTTAAAAGTTGGTGTTTTGACATTCGAACCAATGCCTAAAATGTTTTTCAACAAAAGTTTAGAAAATTTTCGAATTTCAAACAAAAAACAAAAAATAAGTTTATTAAAAAAATATGATGTTGATTTTACAATTATTAAAAGATTTGACAAAAGTTTTTCTAAAATAAAATCAATTGATTTCATAAAATATGTATTAGGTGCAAAGTTAAAAGCAAAATTTGTATTTGTAAGCAATAATTTTAGATTTGGAAACAAAAGAGAGGGAAGTGTAAAACAATTAATTAAATATGAAACTTTATATAACTATAAGATTGTCAAACCTAAGCCATTATCAAAAAGCAAAAAAATAATATCATCCTCATTAATACGAAAACTTTTACAGAATGGTAAGATTAATCAAGTTAATAGACTTTTAAATAGAGAATGGTCAATAAATGGAAAGGTTAAAAAAGGGAGACAACTTGGAAAAAAAATCGGATTTCCAACAGCCAATATAGATATAGAGGACTATATAATTGCAAAACCGGGTGTTTATGCGGTACGAGTAAAAAAACAAAATTCTGGAAAATTTATTAGAGGAATAGCAAATTTAGGATATAGACCAACTTTTAATCAAAAAAAAATATTATTAGAGGTTCATCTATTTAACTTTTCTGAAAATTTATATAATAAGTACTTAACTGTTAATTTTTTAAAATTTATTAGAAAAGAAAAAAAATTCAAAAATATTGGTCAATTAAAAAAACAAATTAAAATAGATTTATTGAAAGCAAAAAAATTATAATGAGCAAATTTAAAATCAATTTACCTAAAACAGCTTTTTCAATGAAAGCAAATTTACCTTTAAAAGAACCTGAATTTTTAAAATTTTGGGAAAAGATAAGTCTATATAAAGAGTTAAGAAATTCTAGAAAGGGCAAAGAAAAATTTGTCTTACACGATGGTCCTCCTTATGCCAATGGAAATATACATATGGGAACAGCATTAAATAAAATTCTTAAAGATATAATTGTAAAATTTCATCAAATGGACGGTAAAGATTCAGTATATGTTCCAGGATGGGATTGTCATGGGTTACCAATAGAGTGGAAAATTGAGGAACAGTATAAAAAAAATAAAAAAAATAAAAATGAAGTTCCAATAGTAGAATTTAGAAAAGAATGTAGAGCCTTTGCTGAAAAATGGATTGAGGTTCATAAAAATCAATTTAAGAGATTGGGTGTAATTGGGGACTGGGAAAATTATTATTCTACGATGAGTTTCGATGCAGAAGCTCAGATTGTAAGAGAGCTCGCTAAGTTTTTAAAGGAAGGAAGTTTATATAGAGGATTTAAACCGGTATTATGGTCAACTGTTGAAAAAACGGCATTAGCTGATGCTGAAGTAGAATATCAAAATCATAAATCTGATACAATATATGCATCATTTGAGGTTAAGAATTCTAAACTTAAAGAACTTAATGATGCTGAAATAATTATCTGGACAACAACCCCATGGACAATACCTGCAAATAAAGCTTTAGCTTACAACGAAAGCTTGAATTATCTTTTAATAAAAATTTCTGATCATGGAGATTTTAATAATAAAAAAATTGTTATTGCAGAAGCATTAATAGAATCAGTCATCAAAGATTGTGATATTACAAATTATGAAATTATTAAAAAATTTGCTGGAAAAGAATTGAAAGACACAGTATGCAAACATCCTTTTTTTAATTTAGGTTATAATTATGATATTCCATTATTAGAAGCACGTTTTGTTACTACTGAGCAAGGTACTGGGATAGTGCATTGTGCCCCAAGTCATGGACCTGATGATTTTAATCTTTGCCTCAATAATGGTATTAAAGCCATTGAAACAGTAGATGGAGATGGAAAGTATACTAAAAATGTAAGTTTATTTGAAGGAATTCACATTTTTAAAGCGAATCCTTTGGTGATAGAAAAACTTAAAGAACAAAAAAAACTATTATCTAATGGTGAGCTAATTCATTCATATCCGCACTCTTGGAGATCAAAAGCACCATTAGTTCATAGAGCAACACCTCAATGGTTTATTTCAATGGAGAGTCATAAATTAAGAGACAAAGCTTTAAGAGCAATAGATCAAACAAATTTTTATCCTAAAAAAGGAAAAGAGAGACTAAAATCAATGATCGAAACAAGACCAGATTGGTGTGTATCAAGACAAAGAGTTTGGGGTGTTCCTTTACCAATTTTTTTAAATAAAAAAACCAATAAGATTTTAGTAGATGATGAAGTTTTTGAAAATATTGCAAAAATTTATGAAACAGAGGGTTCAGATTGTTGGTTTTCGGATGAACCTCAAAAATTTCTTGGGAAAAAATATAAAGCAGATGATTTTATCAAATTACAAGATATAGTTGAAGTATGGTTTGATAGTGGTTCCACTCATTCATTTGTATTAGAAAAAAGAGATGATTTAAAGTGGCCAGCATCAATGTATCTTGAGGGTTCGGATCAACACAGAGGATGGTTTCATTCATCTTTATTAGAATCTTGTGGAACTAGGGGTAGAGCACCATTCGAGTCAATTCTTTCACATGGTTTTGTTGTTGATGGCAAAGGTTTAAAAATGTCTAAATCCCTAGGTAATGTAATTGCACCAGAAGATATTTTGAAAAAATATGGAGCTGATATACTGAGAATTTGGGTTGCTTCATCAAATTATGCAGAAGATTTAAGAATAGATTATTCTATATTAGATCAGCATTCTGAGTCATACAGAAAAATTAGGAATACGTTCAGATATTTACTTGGTAATTTAAATGATAACTTTGAGGAAGTTGATTTAGAGGACATAGATATAAAACAATTACCTGAATTAGAGCAGTTTATGCTTCATAAAATTTATTCATTAAATTTTAATTTTAACAGATATTTTAAAGATTATGATTTTCACAATCTTTATAAAGAGTTATTAAATTTTTGCACGGTTGATTTATCAGCCTTTTACTTCGATATAAGAAAAGATTCATTATATTGTGACGATAAAAATTCAAGTAAGAGAAAAGCATGTATTATAATATTGAATGTAATACTAAATTCATTAATAAGATGGTTTGCGCCAATACTTTCATTTACAACTGAAGAAATTTATCAATTAATTTTTAAAGATAATAAAAGCATTCATTTGAAAAATTTTTTAACAATTCCTGAAAATTTTAAAAATGAAAAACTAAATTCAAAATGGAATGATTTAATTGATATAAGAAATATTTGTAATATTAGCATAGAAGAAAAAAGAGCAAATAAAGAAATTGGATCAAGTCTTGAGGCAGATCTTGAAATTAAACTTAATAGTAAACTTAAAGATTTAACAAAAAATGTAGATTTTTCAGAATTGTGTATTACTTCAAAAGCAACTGTAATTTACAATGACAAATTAGACACATCTGTTAAAACAAAAAAAGCATCTGGAGAAAAATGCCCTGTTTGCTGGAAGATTAATTTAGAACCATGTTCTAAGCACTCTTAATGACTTTGAAATATTTATCTAAAGAATTTTACGTAAATTTATTAATTATAATTTCAATTTTTCTTATAGACAGAATATCAAAAATATATGTAGTAAATTTTAACAAAGAATTTATTGATGAATACCTATTTAGTTCCTCATTTTTAAATATTACTTTAGTCTGGAATAATGGAATAGCCTTTGGTCTTTTATCAATTGAAGAAAATTTCTATTATAATTTTATAACGATTCTGATTATTCTAATCATTTTAATTTTATTATTTTTGATTTCAAAAGCGAGGAAATTTAAAAAATATTCGTATTTAATTATAATAGGGGGTGGTTTGGGAAACTTATTTGATAGAATATTCTATAAAGCAGTTCCGGATTTTATAGATATTTATTTTAGTGGATTTCATTGGTTTATCTTTAATATTGCAGATATATTCATTACATTGGGTGTAATTTGCCTTATTTATGATGAAGTTTTTTTGGAGAAGAAAGTTGATGAAAAATAACTATATAAAAAAAATATATATTTTAGTTATCATTTCACTTCTTGCAGGATGCAACTCTTTAAAAGAGGGTTTAGAAGGTAATAGAAAATCTAAAAATGCTGAAGAATTTCTTATTCAAAAAAAAAACCCTTTAGTTTTACCACCTGACTATTCAAAATTACCAGTACCAAAAAATATTTCTGAGAAAGAAAAGTCCATTGATGAATTTGATTTAGAAAACATTTTAAACAGAAAATCAGATGAAATGAACAAAGAAACAACTTTTAAAAGTAATTCGATTGAAAAATCTGTTTTAGATAAAATTAAAAACAATTAATGCTTAATTTTTCTGTAGACACTCAAAATTTCACCAAGAAAAAAAAAGTTGCAAAAATTAAAAAAAATTTACACAATCTTTTACTAACAAGAAATGAACTTTTGAAATCTTTAAGTTCAAAATATGTTAACAATTATAGAATAAGAAATATAAAGAAGATTGTTGGAAAAAATAAAATCAGATTAATTGGAATGGGTGGTTCAATTTTGGGAGCCCAAGCGATTTACAATTTTTTAAAAGATAGAGTAAAAAAAGAATTTATATTCATTGGAAACCTAGAAAAAAAACAAAAAAAAGACAAAAATAAAATTACTAATTTAGTTATCTCAAAGTCTGGTAATACTTTGGAGACTATTGCCAATGCAAATATATTAATTAAAAATAATGATAAGAATATTTTTATAACAGAAAAAAAAGAAAATTATTTATTTCAACTTGCTCAAAAATTAAAAGCAGAAATTATTTACCATAACAATTATATAGGTGGCCGTTACTCTGTATTGTCGGAAGTTGGAATGCTGCCCGCAGAGTTAATGGGATTTAATCCAAAAAATTTTAGACAATATGATGATTTAATAAAAAATAGAAATTTTTTAAAATATCTTGTGCATAATGTTAGTTCAATTTTATTTTATATAGAA
>CACNWC010000004.1 GCA_902624075.1 uncultured Pelagibacteraceae bacterium
ATGACAGATCTAGAAAAACACGTTAGCCAGCCTGGAAGAGACAAATTAATAAAAAAAGTTAGAGATAAAATAAATGAGCTAGGAATAACATATATTTATTTTCAATTTATCTCGGTTACTGGAAGAGTAGTTGGTAAAGGTATTCCAGCAGATCACTGGGAAAGGACTGCTGAAAAAGGTTTTCAATTAGTTTATGGAGCTACTGCAAATTTATTCTTAGATCGTCATAACAATTATATTGGTTATGGCCCAGAGGCTAAAGAATTGGTGGGTATTCCAGATCCTGAAACTTTTGTTCAATTACCTTGGGATAAAAGAGTTGGAAGAGTTTTTTGTACTTGTTTTAGAAATAGAGAAGAGAGAGAAAATCCAGGCGGGCATCTCACTTCTGACTGTAGAGGAAATTTAAGAATAATAGCAGAAGAATTTAAGAAAAAACATGGATACCAAATGCGTGTTGGTACAGAACCAGAAATGATGTGGCTTACAAAAAATGAAGATGGCACTCCAACAGGTAAAGGGTTTTCAAAACCTTTCTGCTATCATATAGATCAATTTGAGTCTTTAAGACCTGTTTTCATGAAGGTCATTGAGTATGCAAATGCAATGGGACTTGATATGATTCAGGGTGATCATGAAGATGCACCTGGCCAATTAGAATTGAACTGGATGTATGATGATGTTTTAAGAAATGCTGATAGGCTTTCAACTTATAGACAAATTTGTGCACAAGTTGCACGAGAGCATGGGTTAATTGCATGTTTTATGACAAAACCATTTATGGGTGTTTCGGCCAGTGGGTGTCACACCAACTTATCTTTATGGAAAGGTGGAAAAGACGTTGTAAACAAATTGGGACATAAGTCATTACCAGGTGTAGAAGAGGTATTTACTTATGTTGAAGGTGGAACTAATACATTTATGCCAGATACAAAAGATATGCAGTTGCCAGGAAAAGTAGGACTGATGTCAATAGGTGGTATCATGAAACACTTGCCAGCTTTAACAGCTATTGGGTCTTCAACAGTTAATTCTTATAGAAGATTATGGGACCAAGGTTTTTGGGCACCTGTTTATGCAGATTGGGGATACCAAAATAGAACTTGCGGATTAAGAGTTTCTGCTCCAGGTAGATTTGAATATAGATCAGTTGACTCTATGCATAACCCTTATCTAATGGGTGCAGCATTACTTAAGACAATGGATGATGGATTGACAAATAAAATTGATCCGGGTAAGCCTGAATCTAGAAATATTTATGAGGCTCAAAAAGCTGGAAAAGATGTTAAAAAGCTACCTTTAAGTTTAGGTGAAGCGCTTGATAGATTGTCAGAGGATAAAATTGTTCAATCTGCTATGCCAGATGAGATGTATAAAATATTTCACTGGTATAAAAATGATGAATGGGAAAAATTTTTAGGTGCAACAACTCAATGGGATCTTGATACATATCTGGATTGTTTACCTTAAACTAAGGAATTAAAGAAAGAGGAGATGTAAATGTGCGGAATTGCAGGATTAATACATAGGGGAAAATCATCAAATGTAGGTAGTGAACTTCAAGGAATGCTTCAAGCGTTAAAGCATAGAGGAGAGGACTCAACTGGTTATGCTTTGTATGGAGACACTGATGGAAAAAATTTCATAATGAGATTTAAAGTTGGTGAGAATGTTGGTGAGGGAAGCACATCTGTTTCAGAGGATGTTTCTGTTTACGATGAAAGAAAAAAAATTGTTGATCAAACTCTTTCTGAATTAGGTGCAAAAATTGTTAAAGAAGAAAGAACACTTCCTTATTCATTAAGATATGAACTTGCTTACGATAAAAAAGATTTATTAGAATTTTCACAAAGAATTGAAAATATCCCTGGTGTTGAAATTCTTTCAATGGGAAAATCTTTAGAGGTTATTAAAGATCTTGGAAATGCAAAGGCTGTATGTGATAGATATTCATTAGATAAGCTTGTAGGTACACATGCTATTGGTCATGCTAGAATGGCTACGGAGTCTGGTGTTGATATAAAATCTGCTCATCCTTTCTGGGGATATCCGTTTAGTGATGTATCAGTTGTACACAATGGCCAATTAACTAATTATTGGAATAACAGAAGAGCTCTAGAAAATAAGGGAATGAGATTTATGTCTGAATGTGACTCAGAGCTTATTGCAGTTTACATAGCACAAAAAATGAGAGAAGGAGCATCATTAGAAGAAGGTATGAAAGACTCTTTAACAGGTTTAGATGGTGTGTTCACTTATTTTGTCGCTACCAAAGATTCTCTTGGCATGGCAAAAGATACTATGGCAGCAAAACCTTTGGTTCTATATGAGTCAGATGATTTGGTAGCAATGGGCTCAGAGGAAATAGCAATTAGATCTGTTCTACCTCAAGAAATAGACACTTATGATCCGTTTGATGGAGAAGTTAAAGTATGGCAAATATAAAAAATGTAACTAAAAAAACTAAAGCCCAGGCAATGGGTATGCACACTGAAGTTTTGACTGGTAGAACACAGCAAAAGTTTTTTAATCCTGATGAAGCAGAAAATTTTTATTATTTTGGAACTTACGATGTAGACTTTAATAAAAGAACCAACCTAGATGTTATAGATATGACTGCTGCTGAAGCAAACAAAGAAATAGATAATTTAATGAGCCAAGGTTATGGAACTATAGTTATTAAAAATCCTCAAGGTAAACATAGTATAGGAGTTGGAATTTTAAATAAACTAAATTTAATTTTTGAGGGTAGTTTAGGATATTTTGGAATTGGCTCATGTGATGGGCCAACGGTACGAATCAATGGTAGAGTTGGTTGGTCTTGTGCTGAAAACTTAATGGCTGGTAAAGTAGTCATAGAGAAAAACGCAGGATCATGTTTTGGCGCAGCTATTAGAGGTGGAGATTTAATTTGTAAAGGTAGTGTTGGTGCCCGAACTGGTATTGATATGAAAGGTGGAACGATAATTATTGGTGGAGATGCTGGTGCTTTTACAGGATTTATGATGCAAAGGGGTAGAATCATTATATTAGGTGATGTTGGGATCAATTTAGGTGACTCTATGTATGATGGGACAATTTTCGTAGGTGGAGAAATTGGTTCTTATGGTAGTGATGCTGTAGACGCCGAATTAACAAAAAGTGATCAAGATTGGTTAAAACGAAAATTAAAGGTTGCTGAAATCGGTGAAAATTTTAACGTGAGTAAAATGAAAAAAATAGTAGCTGGTAAAAAACTTTGGAATTACGATAATTTAGAACCTACTGAGAAAAAAGGAGCAATTTAATGCCTAAGAAAAAAAAGAAAAAAAATGGTAAAATAAAAAAAAATGGTAATGTTGGTGGAAAAGCTGATGTTCACCTAAGTTCTAATGGTGGAAGAAACAAAAGTCTCTTAGGACATAATGCTATTTTTACTCCTGATGTAATTGATGACATTCATATAAAATCGCAATTAGGAAGATACAGAATGCGTGGAATGGCATTAATGAAAAAAATTCCAACTTTTGATGATTTAGTTTTTTTACCAGGAACTCTTACAAGGTTTGTAATTGAAGGGTATAGAGAAAAATGTGAAACAAAAACAGTAATTGGTCCAAGATGTGAAAATCCAATTGAGTTAGATATACCAGTTTACATTACAGGTATGAGTTTTGGAGCTTTATCTTATGAAGCAAAAACTGCTCTTGCAAGAGGTGCTACAATGGCTGGTAGCGCAACATGTTCGGGTGAAGGCGGAATGATCCCCGACGAAAGAAGATATTCAGAAAAATGGTTTTACCAATGTATTCAATCAAGATATGGATTTAACCCACATCATGCGCAGCTCGCGGATGGAATAGAAGTTTTTATTGGACAAGGACAAAAAGTTGGGATGGGTGGACACTTAATGGGTCAAAAAGTTACTGACCAAGTAGCTGAGATGAGATCATTACCATCTGGTATCGATCAAAGATCTCCAGCAAGACATCCAGATTGGTTAGGTCCTGATGATTTAGCTTTAAAAGTTGAGGAATTAAGACAATTAACAAAAAATAAAGTTCCTATTCAATTAAAACTAGGTGCATCAAAAGTTTATGATGATGTTCGTATGGCAGCTAAATGTGATCCTGACTCTATATATCTAGATGGTATGGAAGGATCAACTGGTGCTGGTCCACACATCGCAGCAGCAAACACTGGTATTCCTGGTATCGCGGCAATTAGAGAAGCAAGAAGAGCATTGGATGATGTAGGTAAAACTGGAAAAGTAACTTTAATTTATGCAGGTGGTGTAAGAGATGGCGCTGATATGGCAAAAGCTTTAGCTTTGGGTGCTGATGCAATTGCTATAGGTACTGGTTCTATGATTGCATTAAATTGTAACAAAGATATTCCAGAAGCAAATTTTGAAAAAGAAATGGGAGTTAAAGCAGGTGAATGTTATCACTGTCATACAGGAAGATGTCCAGTAGGTGTTGCAACGCAAGATCCAAAGCTTAGAGCAAGGTTAAATCCTGATGATGCGGCATTGAGAGTTTATAACTATCTACATTCAATGACTTTAGAAGCCCAGTTGTTGGCGAGAGCATGTGGAAAAACAAATATTCATTCTCTAGAGCCTGAAGATTTAGCTGCACTAACATCTGAAGCATCAGCTTTAGCAAAAGTACCTTTAGCTGGAACAAATTACACTGTTGGAGTTGATAACTACCATAAAATTTAGAAGCAATCATGGTTAAGAAAAAAAATAAAAAAACAAAATCAATTGTTGTAAAGGATCAACAATTAGGTAAAAAAAAAGAAACAGCTAGAGAAAAGATGATCGGTCAATCAATTGGTTACCGATATGACGTAAATCTACTTCCAGACTATAACAAGATAACTCCTTTTCTAAAAAAATATATTGAGGCAATGGGATGGGATGATCTAAATTGGTTAGAAGATGTCCATATGGGTTATGAAGAAGGAAGACCTGCAGTATTTTGTAGAAATGCTAATGGTTGGGTTACAATTCCTAAATCAATTAAACTTCCAAACAATCAGCAAGATAGAGACATGATAGCAAGAGAGCTCTTAGTAAAATTTCAAATGTCTCCAAAACATCCTCTTGTTGATTTAAAAAAAGCTTACTTAAAATTTTAATAACACAATCTTAAGTTGATTTTATTTTAATATTTATCGTCAATACTAGGTTTTTATTGACTGTTTTATTTGTCACTTCTCTCTAAATTTTATAGGGTTTTAAAAACTAAATAAGGAGAGAGAGAATATGACTGATCAGTTAGGTGCTCTTACTACTATATTTACAGAATTTTACTACTGGGTAACAGTGGTACTGATGTTTTTAATTCACGTCGGTTTCTGTATGTATGAAGTTGGAGCTTCTCGTTACAAACACCATCAACATACTCTTATGAAAAATACTATGCTGATACCTTTGGTAACAGTAACGTGGTTTTTATTCGGTTGGTGGATTTACTGGGCTTTCCCAACAGGACCTGGGTTAGCACCATCTATAATGAATGAAAGTTCTGCTCTAATTACCGATGACTCGGCATTTAGCTCAGTTTACTATAAAGCAACAAGTGAACTAATGGCAATAAACTTAGGAGACCATATTTCTGGTGTCTTCTGGGCTGCATTCCTTTTATTCTCTTGGACAGCTGCTTCGATCGTTTCAGGAGCAATCATTGAAAGAATTACGACTTTTGCATTTGGAATTTTAGCAATTGCAATTGGTTCTGTGTTCTGGGTAATAGATGCTGCCTGGGGATGGCACTTTGATGGCTGGATGCTTAAACTATTAGGGTACCATGATGCATATGCATCAGGAGTAATTCACGCGATTGCGGGTGGATTTGCTTTAGGTGTTCTTATGGTTTTAGGACCAAGAATTGGAAAATTTTCATCTAGCGGAGAACCAAGAAATATTGGACCAAGAAATCCTTGGTTAGTTACAATTGGACTATTTCTAATTTATACTGGTTTCTGGGGTTTCTACGCTGCATGTAATATACCAATATTTGATCTTGGACCTGAATATGGTATGGAAGGAATAAGTTATTGGACAGCAACAAACATATACGTAACCCCTACTACACTAAGTGGTATTACTTTTAACTTCTTGATGTCATTATCAGGAGGGTTATTAGCCGGTTATTGGATTGCTAAAGGTGATCCTTTTTGGACATACTCAAGTGGACTAGCAGGTATCATATGTGCTTCAGCTGGAAATGATTTATATCATCCAATTCAAGCAATGATTATCGGTATGATCGGTGTTGTAATTTCATACAAACTACATTATTGGGTTGAACGTAAGTTCAAAATTGATGATGCAGTTGGTGCAGTTGCGGTACATGGTTATGCTGGATTTATTGGTCTAGTAATATGTGGTTTTGTTCTAAATGGTTACCCAGCATCTGGTTATAGTGTTGGTGCTATGTGGGATGGAACAACTTATGCTTCCATTAACCCATTAGGACAATTCCTAGGAGCATTAATTATGTTTGTAGTTCTTGGACTAATACCAGGTTATGTTATTGCAAAAGTTCTTCATGGAATGGGTAAATTAAGAATACCTCGTGAAGTGGAGATTGCAGGACTTGACTATGAAATAATGGAAACTGCTAAAAAAGACGAAAGAGCTGTTTCGTCAGCAACCAGGTAAAGGAGAAACAATATGGCAACAGTCACAAATTGGATCGATCACCTAAACAAGCCTGCTGAAGAAGTTGTAGGCGCTGTTTATCCTGGTGCTGGATCCTCAGAAGGATTGCTAGTAATTTTAGCAATTATTTTATGGGTTGGTTGGCATGTTTTAACTGCGAGATCTGAAAGTGAAGAACTTGAGAGATTATCTCGGAAAAGACATGGCTCTAATGATCATAAAAGTAATATTACCGAGTGGTAATTTTAAATAAAAATTTGGGCGCTACTTTAATGTGGCGCCCTTTTTTTATAATCAAAAATGTCTGAAGAAAATAATAACGAAGAATTAAGACCAAGTAAGATGCGTGGTGTTGCTTTTCCAAAAGCAAAGTATGGTGTCTTTGCCGCAATAATCATTATTGTTTTGGTTAATGCTTTTTACTATAAAGACTTCTTATTATCTTTAATTAAATAAAAAAACATGTGTGGAATAGTTGGAATTTATCTTAAAAATGAAAAATTAGAAAACTCACTTGGCTCCCTTTTGTCAAAAATGTTAATTAACATGGGTTCTCGCGGACCAGATAGTGCAGGCTTTGCTATATATAAAAAAGAAGAAAAAGAAAAATTCAAATATTCACTATGTATTAATAAATTAAATTTTAAAGATTTTGAGGAAAGAATTAATAAACATATAGAAGCTGAATTAAAAATAAATTCTGATCATGTCATTTTAAAAACATCAATAAAGCCCGATGCTATGTTAGCTATCCTTAAAAAAAATTTTCAAGATGTTGCTTTGGTAGGCTTTGGTAAATCAATTGAGATATTCAAACAAGTTGGGGATCCAAGTGAAGTTGTAAAGAAATTTAAACTTGATGGCTACTCTGGCTCTCACGCAATTGGCCATACAAGAATGGCAACTGAAAGTGCAATTACAACTGACGGTTCACACCCATATTCTACAGGAGAAGATGAATGTTTGGTTCATAACGGTTCTTTATCTAATCATAACAATCTTAGAAGAAAGTTAAAAAAAAATGGAGTAAATTTTGACTCAGAAAATGATACTGAAGTAGCAGCTGGATATATCTCAAATAAACTTTCTAATAAAAAGAATTTAAAGGAAACCCTCAAAGATAGTCTAAAAGATTTAGATGGTTTTTATACTTTTATAACTGGCACAAAAGATGGCTTTGCAGTTTTAAGGGATGAGATTGCTTGTAAACCAGCAGTGATTGCTGAAACAGATGATTACGTAGCTATAGCATCAGAATTTCAAGCTATGGCACATCTTCCAGAAGTAAATAATGCAAAAATTTTTGAACCAGAGCCGGGTGTAGTTTATTCTTGGGGTAATTAATGGAACTAGATTTAAAAAAATTAGAATTAAGAAATGTTAACGATAAGTTACAAAACCTTGATAGAAAAACTAATGAAAGAGATTTTACTATTGTTAACCCTGAAGGAAATCATGCAATCTGTGCAGGATTAGACAAAGAAATGAGTGTAACAATTAAAGGTCATGTTGGTTATTATTGTGCGGGCATGAATAAAAAAGCAACTATTACAATTGAAGGAAATGTTGGAACAGGAGTGGCTGAAAATATGATGTCTGGAAAAGTTCATGTTAAAGGAAATGCTTCTCAATCTGCTGGTGCAACAGCACATGGAGGTCTATTAATAATTGATGGAGATGCTAGTTCTAGGTGTGGTATATCAATGAAAGGTGCAGACATTATTGTGAAAGGTTCAGTTGGCCATATGTCAGGTTTCATGTCTCAATCCGGGAATCTAGTAGTTTGTGGAGACGCTGGTGAGGCATTAGGAGACAGTTTATATGAAACAAATATCTATATTAAAGGAAATGTAAAATCACTAGGAGCTGATTGTGTTGAAAAAAAAATGGACAAAAAACATATTAATAAATTAAAAAAATTTCTTAAAGATGCTGAAATAAAAAACCATAAGGCAGAAAGCTTCAAAAGATATGGTTCAGCGAGAAAATTGTATAATTTTAAAATCGATAATAATTATTAATTATGAAAAAAAATTACAAGACTCATCCTAGACAATCTTGGACTTTCGATGAATACACAAATTCTGAAATTAGAAGAGCAGCAGCCACAGGTATATATGATATTAGAGGTGGAGGATCAAAAAGAAAGCTTCCCCATTTTGATGATTTATTATTTCTAGGTGCTTCAATGTCAAGATATCCTCTAGAAGGTTACAGAGAAAAGTGTACTACAAATGTTACATTGGGAACTAGGTATGCAAAAAAACCTTTGGAACTTGATATACCTATTACTATTGCTGGCATGAGTTTTGGAGCCTTATCTGGTGCAGCTAAGGAAGCCTTAGGAAGAGGAGCAAGCGCAGCTGGTACATCAACAACTACTGGTGACGGTGGTATGACGCGTGAAGAACGAGGACAATCAAAATATTTGGTTTATCAATTACTTCCATCAAGATATGGAATGAATCCTGATGATTTGAGAAAAGCAGATGCAATAGAAGTGGTCATAGGACAAGGGGCAAAACCTGGAGGTGGAGGAATGTTATTAGGTCAAAAAATTAATGACCGTGTAGCAAAAATGAGAACTTTACCTAAAGGAGTTGACCAAAGATCAGCGTGCAGACATCCTGACTGGACTGGTCCAGACGATCTTAAAATAAAAATTTTAGAATTAAGAGAGATAACTAAGTGGCAAGTTCCTATTTTTATAAAAATTGCAGGTGCAAGACCATATTATGATACAGCTTTAGCTGTTAAAGCTGGTGCTGATGTTGTTGTTCTAGATGGAATGCAAGGTGGAACTGCAGCTACCCAAGAAGTATTTATTGAAAACGTGGGACAACCTACCTTAGCATGTATAAGACCTGCAGTTGATGCTCTTCAAGATCTAGATGTTCATAGAAAAGTACAATTAGTAATTTCAGGTGGTATAAGAAATGGAGCTGATGTTGCGAAAGCCCTAGCATTAGGTGCAGATGCGGTTTCAATTGGTAGTGCTGCTATGATTGCTATAGGAGATAATGATCCTAAATGGGAAAATGATTATAAAAAACTAGGTACTACTGCCGGAGCATATGATGATTGGCATGAAGGTAATGATCCAGCGGGAATATCTACTCAAAATCCAAAATTAATGAAAAGATTAGACCCCAAAAAAGCAGGAAAAAAACTTACTAATTATTTAAAAGTTATGACTTTAGAAGCTCAAACGCTCGCTAGAGCATGTGGTAAAAATAGTTTACATAACTTAGAACCTGAAGATTTATGTGCTTTGACAGTAGAGGCTGCAGCTATGGCAAGAGTTCCGCTTGCTGGAAGCAGTTGGATACCAGGAATAAAAGAAAAAAAATGATTGCTAGGCATCTTTTAAATAATTAAGATTAAATATGCCAAAAAATTTATCTCAAATAGCAAAATCAAAAAAAATAAAATATTTTCTTATAAGCTTTGTGGACCTATTTGGTGTCTTAAGATCTAAGCTTGTCCCAGCGCAAGCAATAAGTGAAATGCAAAAAAATGGTGCTGGTTTTGCTGGTTTCGCAACTTGGTTAGATATGACACCAGCTGATAGTGATATGTTTGGTGTGCCAGATCCAAATAGTCTTATTCAATTACCATGGAATAAAGAGATCGGTTGGTTAGCATCAGATTTATATATGGATGGAAAACCTGTCAAAGCATCTCCAAGAATTATGCTCAAAGAACAAATTAAAAAATTATCACAAAAAAAATTACAAATGAAATCAGGTGTTGAATGTGAATATTTTTTAATTTCTGATGATGGATCATCTATTGCTGACTCAAGAGATATACAATCAAAACCTTGTTATGATCAATCAGCTTTGATGAGGAGATATAATTTGATTAAAGAAATTTGCGACAGCATGCTTCAACTAGGATGGAAGCCGTACCAAAATGATCATGAAGATGCTAATGGTCAATTTGAAATGAATTGGGATTATTCTGACTGTTTAATAACAGCAGATCGACATGTTTTTTTTAAATTTATGGTAAAAAGTTTAGCAGAAAAACATGGTTTAAGAGCTACCTTCATGCCAAAACCTTTTCACAACTTAACTGGAAATGGTTGTCACGCTCATGTTTCAGTATGGAGTGGGAAAAATAATAAATTTTTAGATAAAAAAGATATATTAGGTTTAAGTAAGTTGGCTTACAATTTTCTTGGCGGAATAATGAAAAATGCACAGGCTCTATCTGCTTTTTTTAATCCCAGCATCAACAGTTATAGAAGAATTAATGCGCCCCCAACTAAATCGGGTGCAACATGGTCTCCGAGCAGTATTTCGTATACAGGAAATAATAGAACACACATGATTAGAATTCCTGATCAAGGTCGGTTTGAGTTAAGATTAATGGATGGTTCAGCTAATCCATACTTACTTCAATCTGGAATAATTGCTGCTGGCCTGGAGGGTATAAATAAAAAAATTAATCCTGGTAAACCATTGCACTGTAACATGTATACAGATTATAAAAAATATCCAAATTTAAAAAAACTTCCTAATGATGTGAATCAAGCAATCAAAATGCTTGAAAATAGTAAATCACTTGCAGATGCTTTTGGGAAAGATGTAATACAAAGCTATATAAAACTTAAAAAACAAGAAATTAAAAATTTTAATTACAAAGAAAACTTCAACAAAAAAAGACCTGTTACTAAGTGGGAAAAAGATAATACTTTAGACTGTTAAAGTGATAAGCTTAAAAGATCTTAAAAGCTGGAAATTTAAAAAACTTTTAAAAAATAATAATTATAGTTTTAAAAGAAATTATGTTTTAAAACATCTTCCATCAGCTTTAATGTTGAATGCTTATAAATCAATATCGAGTTGGAAAAATTATAAAGCTACTCCTCTTTTATCACTTGATAAATTGGAGAAAAATTTAAAATTTAATAATATATTTTATAAAGATGAATCTAAGAGATTTCACTTAAAGTCTTTTAAAGCCTTAGGAGGAGCTTACGCTGTAGAAAAAATATCTAAAAGAAAAAAGAGTATAGTAATTTCTTCAGCAACAGCTGGTAATCATGGTAGATCTGTAGCTTGGGGTGCAAAAAGATTAAATTTAAAGTGTAAAATTTTTGTAAGTCAATATGTAAGCCAAACAAGAGTTCATGAAATAGAGAAATTTGGTGCTGAGGTTGTAAGAGTTAAAGGAGATTATGAGAATTCATTAGAAGAATGCAAAAGACTCTCAAAAAAGAATAATTGGCAAATTGTTCAGGATGTTTCTACCAAGAACTATAAGTATATTCCCCAACTTACAATGGCAGGTTATTCCGTAATGATAAAAGAAATATCTAAGCAGACAAATCATTACATAACACATATATTTGTTCAAGCTGGTGTTGGAGGATTAGCAGCAGGTGTAGTTGCTGGGGTAGCAAAATATTTTAAAAAAATTCCAAAAATAATTGTTGTTGAACCTGACAGAGCAGATTGTGTGCTTCAGAGTGTAAAAGCAAATAAACTGAAAAAAATAAGAATAAAAAAAGAGAGTATTATGGGTGGGATGTCGTGTAATGAAATGTCACTTGTTCCATGGCAAATATTAAAAAAAACCTCTAACTATTGTGTATCTGTTGCTGACAATAATGTTGCTAAAACAACAGCAATGCTAAAAGATAAAAAATTTAGTAAAGGCTCAATTATTGGGGGAGAATGTGCAACTCCTGGAGTTATCGCACTTATAGGTTTAGCTAATAATCCTAAAGTAAGAAAATCATTAAATTTGAATAAAGATTCCAACATTCTTGTCATTGGATGCGAAGGAAATGCAGATGTTAAACTTTACAAAGAGCTGCTATCTAAAGGTAGAAAATAATTTTTATATGACAAAAAATGCAATAGCTTGGATAAGAGAAGACTTTAGAATTGATCACAACCCTGCTCTTTCAAATGCCACACAAAATCATGAAAATGTAACTGCATTATATATTTATAATAAAACTGATTTTGATAATAAAAGAGAAGCACAGAAATGGTGGTTGTTTAAATCTTTAGAAACATTCAAATCAGAATTGTCCAAATACAAAATAAATCTTCAAATATTAGAAGGTGATGAAATAGATGTATTTTCTAAAATCAAAAAAAAAGATGATGTTACAATTTATTGGAATAAGATCTATGAACCTGATGTAATTGCAAAAGGAAAAAAAATTAGAGATATCTTTTTAAAAAAAGAAATTGAATTTAAATATTTTAAAGGAAATATCTTAAATGAATTTCAAGAAGTTACAAAAAATGATGGAACACCTTTTAAAGTATTCACACCTTTCTGGAGAAATGCAGAGCAAAAATATCTTGGTTTACCACCAAGTAAAAATTATATTGTAAAGAAAAAAGCGAAAACAATCTCTTTCTTTAAAAATTGTATTGAACCTAAGAATATTTTACCAAAAAAAAATTGGTATAAAAAGTTTGAGAATTATTGGAAGGTCTCAGAAAATGACTCAAAAAAAGTTCTTAACAGTTTAATTAATGAAAAGATTAAAGAATATGGTACAGCAAGAGATTATCCGTCTATAGAGGGCACATCTAAATTATCTCCTTATATTAAACATGGGCAAATACATGTAAGTACTATTTGGAAAAAATGTAATGACGTCAAATCTAAAGGAATTGGTTATAGAAAATATATTAATGAATTAGGTTGGCGTGAGTTCTCTCATAGTTTGATTAATTATTTTCCTGAGTTCTTAAAAGGAAATTATAGAAAAGAATTTGATAAATTTCCGTGGGTAAAAAATGAAAAATTTTTGAAAGCGTGGAAATCAGGAATGACTGGTTATCCAATTGTCGATGCTGGAATGAGGGAGTTATATGAAACTGGTTGGATGCATAACAGAATAAGAATGGTAGTTGGCTCTTTTTTAGTGAAACATTTAAGAATTAATTGGACTGAGGGTGAAAAGCATTTTAGAAATTGTTTACTTGATTTTAACAAAGCCAATAATGTAGCTCAATGGCAATGGGTTGCAGGTTGTGGAGCAGATGCAGCTCCTTATTTCAGAATTTTTAATCCTATTCTCCAAGGTGAAAAATTCGATAAAGAAGGTAAATATGTAAAAAAATGGATTCCAGAATTAAGCAAGGTTCCACAAAAATTTATTCACAAACCTTGGGAAATGGAAATGAAATATCAACAAGCAATAAATACAATCATTGGAAAAGATTATCCAAAACCAATAGTTATACATGAAGAGGCAAGAGCTTCAGCTCTAAAAGCTTTTCAGAGTTTAAAAAAAAATTAAACTTCACCTAAAAAATGATGAATTATAGTTCTTGTTTGTGGGTTTAATCTGTGCTCAAATAAATAAATACCCTGCCAAGTTCCAAGTAATAATTCTCCATTCTCAACGCTGAGAGAAATTTGATTGTTAGTTAAACTTGATTTGATGTGAGCAGGCATATCATCCTTGCCTTCTGTTGTGTGTATATATAGTTTGTTATCCATCGGCGCTAATTTGTTAAAATAATTTATTAAGTCAGTTTGAACGTCGGGATCTGCATTTTCTTGAATAATCAAAGAAGCACTAGTGTGTTGAATACTAAGGTTAAGAATACCATTTTTAAATTTATTTTTTTTGATCCACTCAGTTGTTTTGTCAGTAAATTCGTATAATTTTTGTCCATTAGTATTGATTTGAAAGTTATTGAATTTTTGTATCATAGATTAAATTTTGAAGATGTTAGTTCATAAAGACGACTAATTGTACGTTTAAATGGTTCTTTTAACGATTTAGACGAAGTTAATTCCTCTAGACTCTTTTCTGATGTGACAGCGATAGGTATTTTCTTGTCATAAACTATATCAATTAAGGTTATAAAACGGTGTTGTTGGTTTACATTTATGTCATCAAACTTAGGTATATTATCAATAACCATAAATTTAGAGACTTTAGCTATTTCAAGGTAATCTTCAGCGCCTAGATTTTTGTCACATAATTCATCAAATGTTAATCTAACAACTCCCTCATAGAATTCTTTAATTAAAAATTCTCTTCCTTTTATATCAAGACTTTGAGTAATCTTTTTTTTATCTTTTGAAATAATCCTAAAAAATTTGTTCATCTTAAAATTACTTTCTTGGTTTAGTGGGAAAAAGTATCTATCATTTTGATTTTCTTTTGATTTTCTGTAATCATCTTCAATAACAAGCTGATGTTCGACTGTTTTTTTTTTCATAATCTCAATAAAAGGTTTGAATTGATCTCGTTGTAAACCATCTTTATATAATTCTGAGATTGTAATATTTGATGTAATAATTATCTTTATATTCTCACTAAATATTTTATCAAATAATTTACCTAATATCATGGCATCTACTATATTGGTGACTTGAAATTCATCAAAATAAATTAACGAAGCTTTTGATTTAAGATCTTTAACAAATAAATTAATAATATTTTCATCCTCCATATTTTTATTTTCATGGACAAAATCATGAAAATTTATCATAAACTCATTAAAGTGTAGTCTAAGTTTTTTTTTAGAGATAAGATCATAAAAAAAATCTAAGATCATTGTTTTTCCAACACCAACGTCTCCATGAAGATAGAAACCTTTTTTTTGATCTTTTTTTTTGAAAAAATTGAGAATTGATGAATGAAAATTTTCATAATAAAAATCTTCAAGTATTTGAATTGTTGTTATTTGATTTTGATTTATCTCTAAATTTTTTAAATTACAAAATAATCTAAATTTTTCCTCAAGAGTTTTAGACATCAATTTTTTTGGATTTAAAATCAATCCCATATTCTGACCTTGGACCTTTCCTCAAACCAAATGGACCAGAAATAAAAATAGTCATTGGTTTTGTTCCAGGCTTCAAATCAACTCTGTGATGCGCATTGGCAGATCTAAATCCAATATAGCCAGGTCTTCTCCAAAATTTTCCTTTCTTCGTTGTTTCCCAATAACCACCTCTTATGACAATTGTAATGTATGGAAAAAGATGATTATGTACTCCTTCACCATGATCATCAGCCAACATTTCATGAATAAGTATATTAAACGGAAACCATTTTGGTCGATGTCTAAATATTAGATAGTATCTATTCATCCAAGGTTTCGCTAAATCAAATCTTGGGTGTGAAGGTCCTCTATCTAGAACAACTTTTTTTCTTCCAAGTTTATCTAAAATTTTTAAAAACATTCTAATTTAATTTTATAATTGAGTCTGCTCTAATTAAGAATATATTTTTTTTATTTGCAAATGGTCTAGAAATTTTATCTTTATCAACTTTAATTGCATTAATTATCTTTCCCGTTTCTATATTAATTACTATAAGACTTCCGTTATTGGTAGAAACAAAAATTTTTTTTGAATTTAAAATAAATCCAGTTGAAAAATTTTTTTCTTTTTTATTAAATTTATATTGTTTAAGAATATTTGTAATTCTTAATATATTCCCACTTTTTTTTTCTAAAACATAAAGATAACCATCTTCAGAAATTGAGAAAATTAAATTATTTATTATTGTTGGTCTTAATTCCGATGAAAAATTTTGTATCCAATTTACAGCACCTGTTTTAAGATCAATAGAGTAAAATTTTCCTTTATTATTTGAAAAATAAATTGAATTTTCATTTTCAACTATATTTGAGGTTTTAAGTTTCATTATCTCTTCATACATATCAGAATTCAAAGTTGAGATTTGCCATACAAGTGTACCTTTATTAAGATCTACAGCGGTAATATCACCAAAAGAGTTGGAAAAAACTATCAAATCTTTTTTTAGAATTATAGATAATTTTTTTGATGAACTAATAAATGGTTTTTCTGTAGAATGAGTCCAAATTAGATCTCCTGAATTTAAAGAAAAACAATGTAAATTATTATTTACATCACTAATAAAAAATTTGTTTTTGCTAACTTTTATTTGAGAATTAAAAGATGCCAAATTTTTTTTTGTCCATAATATTTTTCCACTTTTTAAGTCAATTGCGTATGTTTTAGCAAGATTATCAGCAATGATTAATTTTTTATCATTTTGAACCATAGTTAACAATGGTCCTATTTTTTTTTCTTCATTTGAATAATTATTGATTTTCCAAATTAGCTTGGAGTCTTGATCAAAATTTAAAATATTACCTTTATTATCAAAGAAAATTATATTTTTATCCAAGATTATTAAGTTTGGATCTAGTTTTTCAAAGTTTTTAATTTTGGAAAAATTATATTTTATTTTTGTTTTAAGTTGGTTATCAAATACAGTATAACCATCATTGTTATCTTTAATTGAATTTTCATTAAATTTTATATTTGATTTATTGAGTGATATTTTGAAGTTGGAATTAAACTCTCTAGTAATTATTTCTTTATCTAAAAAGACTTTCTTGAATTGAATTTCATTCTGCTCTATTTCCTTTTCTTTTGTCCAAAAACCTCCACTGTCATGAAATGAACAATATGAAAGAAAAAATATAAAAAAAATATATCTTAAAATATTAATCACTTAAATCTCTTTTAAGAATTCTATGAGCTTTTTGTCTTAATTCTTCATCTGAATTTTCTAAAGTGAGAATTTTATTAAAAAATTCTTTTGATTTTTGTTTTTCATTTTTAAAATAAAAAAACTCTGCAATTAAATATAAAGCATGTGATTTCCAAATAGAATCTGAATTTATTATTGGATTTAAAATTTTTAGCAAATCATTTTCTTCAATATAATCAACATTATATAAGGCTTTTTTATAAATTATTAAGTTTTTAATTTCATTCTCTAAAGAAGTTTTGTCTATTAAAATATTAAATAGATCATTAATTTCCTCACGATTTTTTATTAAACTATTATCAATAATAAAATAAAGTGCTAAAGGTGAGTACGTGGGATCTTTCTCTCTTATTATTTTTTTTAACTCTTCTGCTATCAGGTCTGAATTACCATTTGTAAAGTCAATTACAGCAGAGTTATAATGATCAGAAATTAGTTTTTTTTTCTTATCACTATATTCAATATAACCAAAGAAACTGAATAAACTTATAATTAAAATTGATATGAATATAATTATTGATTTTTTATTATTAATAAAAAAGTTTTTAATTTTTTCATTTTGTGTTCTTTGATTAATTATTGATAAATCCTCATCCATATCTAAATCATATTTCTTAGAACATATTGTAATATGCCCCCATTTTTATAATACTCTAATTCATTTTTAGTATCTATCCTACATAATGTTTCTATTTTTTTAATTTCTCCTGATAAATATTTTATTTCTAATTTAACTTTATTAGATGGATTAAGTCCTTTTTCTAGATCAATAACACTAATCAGTTCTGATCCTTTCAAATTTAAGCTTTTACTATTCATATTATTTAAAAATTGAAGGGGAAGTATCCCCATTCCTATTAAATTTGATCTATGGATTCTTTCAAAACTTTCTGCAATTACAGCTTTTATACCTAATAATTTTGTACCTTTTGCAGCCCAGTCTCTTGAGGAACCTGTGCCATATTCTTTACCACCTATAACAACTAAATCGGTCTTTCTCTTTTTATATTCCATAACCGCATCATAAACAGGCATGATTTTTTCCTCTGGGTATAATTTAGTAAAGCCCCCCTCTGTTCCTGGTGCCATTTCATTTCTTATTCTTATATTTGCAAAAGTACCTCTCATCATAACTTCATGATTACCTCTTCGAGATCCATAAGAATTGTAATCTTTTGGTAAAATTTGATGTTTCATGAAATATTCACCAGTTGGGCTATCTTTTTGTATATTGCCTGCAGGGGAAATATGATCAGTTGTAACCATATCACCTAGAATTAATAAAGGCCTTGCATCTTTAATTTCTTTAAATCCTTCAGGTTCATCAGGTAAATTGTCAAAAAAAGGCGGCTTTTTTACATAAGTAGAATTTTCTTTCCAATCATAAATACTACTTTTTTTAGTTTTAATTTCTTGCCATTGTTTTGGTCCTTCTGAAACATTTGAATATCTTTTAATAAACATATCAGCACTTAAAGAATTTTTTAAAACATCCTCAATTTCTTTATTAGAAGGCCAAATGTCCTTCATATAAACTTCTTTACCATCTTTATCCTTGCCCAATGAGTCTTTATATAAATCAAAATCCATTCTACCCGCTAAAGCATAAGCAACAACAAGTGGTGGGGATGCAAGATAATTTGCTTTTATGTGAGGTGAAATTCTACCTTCAAAATTTCTATTACCTGACAAAACTGAAACAGCATAAATATTTTCTTTTTTGATTGCCTCAACAATATTGTCTGCTAACGGTCCAGAATTTCCGATACAGGTTGTACAACCATAACCAACTAAGTTGAAGCCAAGTTTGTCTAAATAAGTATTTAAACCTGCTTTTCTTAGATAATCAGTTACAACTTGAGACCCAGGCGCTAATGAAGTTTTTACCCAAGGTTTTACTTTAAGGCCAAGCTCAACTGCTTTTTTAGCTACCAAGCCTGCACCAATTAATACATTGGGGTTTGATGTATTTGTACAAGAAGTAATTGCTGCAATCAAAATTGAACCATCTTTAATTTCAAAATCAGTTTCATCAACTTTAGATGAAGAAAAATTCTTTTTATTTGTAATTGAATGAAAATTTTTTTTAAATGAAACTGAAGCATCTGATAATAAAACTTTATCTTGAGGTCTCTTTGGACCAGAGATTGTTGGAACAATTGTAGACATATCTAATGTTAAAATATCTGAAAATTCCATATCATCACTTGCCCACAAACCCTGTATCTTTGCGTATTCTTTGACAACTTTAATAGTCGATTTATCTCTTCCTGAAAATTCTAAATATTTTAATGTTTCTTCATCAATTGGAAAAAAGCCACAAGTTGCCCCATATTCAGGAGCCATATTTGCAATGGTAGCACGATCAGCGAGAGATAAATTTTTTAATCCATCTCCAAAAAATTCAACAAATTTTCCTACAACACCTTTGTCCCTTAGCATTTTCACCACTGTTAATACTAAATCAGTCGCAGTAGTACCTTCAGGCATTTTGCTTTTAATCTCAAATCCAATTACCTCTGGTATCAACATTGATATTGGTTGACCCAACATACCAGCTTCAGCTTCAATGCCGCCTACACCCCAGCCTAGTACTGATAATCCATTTACCATAGTTGTATGACTGTCTGTACCAACAAGTGTATCTGGAAATATATAATCATCACCATTGAATTTTTCTTTCCAAACTACTTTTGATAAATATTCTAAATTTACTTGATGACAAATTCCTGTTCCAGGTGGAACAATTCTGAAATTATCAAATGCTTGCTGACCCCATTTTAAAAAAGAATATCTTTCACCATTTCTTTTAAATTCAATTTCTACATTTTTATCAAATGAGTCTGATTTTGCTGATTGATCAACTTGAACCGAATGGTCTATTACTAAATCCACTGATGAAAGTGGATTGATTGTTTTAGGATCTTTATTTTTTTCTTTTACAGCTTCACGCATTGCTGCTAAATCAGCAACTGCTGGGATACCAGTATAGTCTTGTAGTAAAACTCTGGCTGGCCTGTATGCAATTTCTATTTTAGATTTTTTATCCTTCAACCATTGCTTTAATGCCTCTATCTGATTTTTTGTTACAGTTAAATCATCCTCATATCTTAATAGGTTTTCTAAAAGTACCTTTAAAGATTTCGGTAATCTTGAAATACCCTCTAATCCATTCTGTTCAGCATTTTTTAAAGAATAGAACTTAAATTTTTTACCATCGATGGTAATTTCTGAGAGAGATTTATATGAATTTTTTGTCCCTGGTTTCATACCTTATATATAAAATGTAATTATGCTCAAAAGAAGAAGCCCTGACATAACATAATTAAAATATTTAATAAAATTATCATTTGTCGCAAATTTCCTCAAAAATTTGCCAATAAAAGTCCATAATGTAATGCTGCTTAAAGCAAATATAAAGGCTAATAAGATAATTTGAGTCGCATAACTAATAAAGTTTTCACCTAATTCAACATAATTTGATACGACAATTATAGTAACAGAAACACCTTTGGGATTAAGATATTGAAAAAGAAAGGTTTCAATAAATTTAACAGGATTTTCTTTTCTTGTTTCTTTAGATGCACCAGAAAAAGCAATTTTGTAAGCTAAATATATTAAAAACAAAGTTCCTAGATATTTTATTACAACCTGTATAATTGGAAAAAGTTTAAATACATTTACTAAACCAATTGATAAAAAAATAACTAATGATGTAAAGCCAAGTGTTACACCAAGTATGTGTGGAATAGTTTTAGTAAATCCAAAATTAAATCCTGAATATGAAGCAACAACATTATTTGGACCTGGAGTAAATGCTGTAACAAACCAGAATAAACAAATTGACAATATTTCTGGATGCATATTTATGCTATTGGGAGACCATTTTCTGATTTTTGAGAAGGGTGAACTAAAATTACCTTTCCTTCTTTATCAATCGAACCTAAAATTAAAACTTGAGAAACAACGCCTGCAATATTTTTTTCAGGGAAATTACAAATACCTATAACTTGTTTTCCTTTTAAATTATCTTCATTATAATAATGAGTTATTTGAGCAGAAGATTGTTTAATTCCAATTTCTTCCCCAAAATCTACTTCAATGACAAGAGACGGTTTTCTGGCTTTTTCATTTTTCTTAACTGAAATAACAGTTCCCACCCTTATATCCACTTTTTCAAATATATCGTATGTTATTTGTTCTTTCATAAAGTCAGTATATATATTATTTATTATTCATGAGTACAGAAATTAATTTAGAGGAATTATACAAAAATTCGATTAAAATTTTGACTGATTTGATTGGGTTTAGAACTATCTCTGGTGAGGATAATAGTAATCTTATAAATTATTGTGAGAAATATCTTCACGAACTAGGTGCTACTTCTTTCAAAACTTTTGATGATGAAAAAAAAAGGGTTAATCTGTTTGCTACAATTAAAGCAAAAAAACCAAATGGTGTAAAACCAATAATTTTATCTGGTCACACTGATACAGTGCCTGTTTCAAAAAGTTGGAGCACTGATCCTTTTAAAGCAACTATTAAAGGTGATAAACTTTATGGCAGAGGATCATGTGATATGAAAGGATTTATTGCATGTGCTCTAGCTTTTGCCCCAATTTATTCCAAAATAGATTTAAATAGAGATATTCATTTTTCATTTACCTTTGATGAAGAAACCGCTTGTTTAGGTGCTCCAATTTTAATTAAAGAATTAGAAAAGAGAAATATCAAAGACGGAATTTGTATAGTTGGTGAGCCTACAAAAATGAAGATTATTGATGCTCATAAAGGCTGCTACGAATATACTACTTATTTTGAAGGTTTGGCAGGACACAGCTCAATGCCACACAAAGGTGTTAGTGCAGTTGAATTTGCTTCAAGGTATGCAAATAAGTTAATTGAACTTAGAGAGGAATTAAAAAAAAGAGTACCTAAAAATTCTATTTTTGACCCACCTTTTTCAACTTTACAAGTTGGAGGAATATTTGGTGGTATTGCTCATAATGTTATTGCAGACAAATGTCATGTAAATTGGGAAACTCGACCTGTGGTTAAAGAAGATGGAATATTTTTAAATAATGAAATTGATAGATATTCCAATGAAGTTCTTTTACCTGAGATGAAAAAAGTATTTCCTCAATCAAATATTAGAAAAGAAATTATTGGAGAAGTTATAGGGTTTGATCGTGTTGACAAATCAGAGGCATGTGAATTGGTCTCGAGTTTAACAGGAGACAACTCAAGGGAAGTAGTTTCTTTTGGGACTGAGGCAGGCTTATTTCAAGAAATAGGAATTAGCACTGTTGTATGCGGCCCTGGATCAATTGAACAAGCTCATAAAGTAGATGAATTCATTGAACTTAATGAAATTAAAAAATGTTTAAATTTTTTAAACGGGATAAAATCTAAATCTCTTATAAATTAATTATTCCAACCACCTACAGATTTAACTTCTAAAAATTCCTCGAGGCCATGTTCTCCAGCCTCTCTGCCAATTCCTGAATGTTTAAATCCTCCAAATGGAGCATCAACTGCTATACCTGCGCCATTAACATCTACCATTCCAGATCTTAGCTTTCTTGCAACTCTCTTTACTTTTTCTTTGTCTTGAGTTTGAATATAATTCGTTAAACCATATGGAGTGTCATTAGCTATCTCGATAGCTTCTTCCTCCGTTTCAAATGACATCACAGACAATACAGGACCAAAAATTTCTGTTCTAGCTATTTCCATCTTGTTGTTTACATCTGCAAATACAGTTGGCTTAACAAAATATCCTTTCTCTAACCCATCTGGTTTACCTGGTCCTCCAGCTACTAATTTTGCTCCTTCATCAATTCCCTTTTTAATTAAAGTTTGAATCTTGTTATATTGTGTCTCAGAGATAACAGGGCCTATATGTTCACCTTCTTTCTTTGGATCGCCAACTTCAAAACTTTCTGTGTATTTTTTTAATCTTTTTACAGCTTCATTATACATTGATTTTTCAACAAGCATTCTTGTAGGTGCGTTGCAGGATTGACCTGAATTTCTAAAACATCTTAATGCACCTCTTTCAATAGCTTCAGGATCAGCATCTTTAAATATAATATTAGCTCCTTTGCCACCTAACTCTAAACTAACTCTTTTAAAATCTTTAGCAGCATTTTGGGAAATTAAGGCACCAGCTCGTGTTGAGCCTGTGAATGAAATCATATTCACATCTGGATGACTTGTTAGTGCATCTCCGGTTGTTGCTCCATCTCCATTTACTAAATTAAATACCCCTGATGGAAATTTTGTTTCATCAATCAATTCTGCAAGTATCATTGATGATAATGGAGCAAGTTCTGAAGGTTTTAAAACCATTGTACATCCAGACGCTATTGCTGGCATCACTTTTAAACAAACTTGATTCATAGGCCAGTTCCAAGGTGTTATTAATGCACAAACACCCTTGGGTTCATATATAAGTCTTTGATTAGGAGCATGATCTCCTAATGGTTTTTCAAATTCAAAATTCTTTAAATATCTTATAAAAGATTTCAAATGTGCTGCACCTGTTCCTGCTTGAAGTTTCGTTGCAAAATCTTTTGGAGCACCCATTTCTTTTGTGATTGCAGCTGCAATATCTGCCCATCTTTTTTTATAATTTTCATAAAGTTTTTCTAGTAGTTTAATCCTTTCATCTTTAGTAGAAAATGCCCAAGAACTATATGCTTTCTTAGCAGCGCTTACAGCATCGTTTACATCTTCAATATTTCCCAAAGATATAACTGCACATTCTTCCTCTGTTGCAGGATTTATTACTTTAATATCTTCTTTACTTTTTGGGGTTACCCATTTTCCATTAATGTAAAAATTTTTTTTATTTTCCATAGCAGACTCCTAACCTTTCTTTATTTTTTTGCAAACAAATTAGTTAATTCATAAACTATAGTTGCAGCAGCCAATGAAGTTACTTCTGCATGATCATAGGCTGGTGATACCTCAACAACATCTGCAGAAATTAAATTCATACCTGACAATCCTCTTATTACATTGACCATTTCTCTTGTTGTCATTCCTGCAATTTCTGGTGTGCCCGTACCAGGGGCGAACGCTGGATCCAAAACATCAATATCAATTGATAAATATAAAGGATTATCCCCTACTCTTTTTTTTATCCTTTCAGCAATTTTATCAGTACCTTCTGTTTGAAATTCATCACAGTGGATTATTTTAAAACCAAAGCTTTCATCATTTTTAATATCATCTCTGCTGTATAAAGGACCTCTAATACCAACGTGCATTGATGCATTATCTAAAAATAAATTTTCCTCTCTTGCTCTTCTAAAAGGAGTTCCATGTGTGTAAGGTGCACCAAAATAAGTATCCCAAGTATCTAAATGTGCATCAAAATGAACTAAAGCAACCGGACCTTTATTAATCTTATTTACAGCCTTTAATAAAGGAAATGCAATTGTATGATCCCCACCTAAACTTATAATACCTCCAGTTTTTTTTAATAATTCAGTTGCACCAACTTCTATTTGCTTGATTGCTTCATTTATATTAAAAGGATTACAAGTAATATCTCCAGCATCAGCTACTTGTTGAACTTTAAATGGTTCAACATCATAACTTGGATGATAATTAGTTCTTAAGTGTCTCGAGGCTTGTCTAATACTTTGCGGACCAAACCTTGCCCCTGGTCTGTAGCTTGTACCTGCATCAAAAGGTATTCCTACAATAGCTACATCACAGTATTCAACGTCTCGTAATTCTGGCAATCTTGCAAAAGTAGATGGACCAGCAAACCTAGGCACCTTAGTTCCACTTACTGGCTGAATAGGTTCTTTACTACTTTTTTTTTTCATTGTAAAAAGTCTATCACATTCTTACTATTTGGAATATCTTCAATAATGCTAATTATGAAATTTTTTAAGTTTATTTTATTGTATTTATTTTTATTTTCTAATGCTAATGCAAATACGATTTATGAATTGATCAAAATACCTCATCTTGAAATTTATAATATTAAAACTGAAAATAAATTGAGATATTTATACGCTAAACAACCTTTTACAATTGGAGTAGATAATAATATCAATTGTTTTAATTCACCAAAAAAAGATTTAGAAAAAAAATACGTAATTATAGAGAGAAACCTAAGGAGATATCCAAAAGATTTTCTCAAAAAAATAAATCTAAAATATATTGTTCTTTGTGAAGATTTATCGATTTCAGGAATTGGAACAGCAGGTATTCCAGATAATGTTATGAAAACTCTAATTGTAGATATTAAATTTAATGAGAAATATTTTGAAAGAGTTCTTCATCATGAAGTATTTCATATTATAAATGACACTTATAAAGAAATATTTAATGAAAAAATCTGGTCATCATTTAATCCTTCAGGATTTAATTATGCTGAGTGCTCTACATGTACAAAAAAAATTGGTTTGGATACATATTTAAAGACTAATGGTTTTATTACAGAATATTCAAGATCTACTGCATCTGAGGATATGGCTGAAGTATTCTCCCATTTAATGTATGGAGATTTACCAGATGAAATTGACCCTATTTTAAAAAAAAAGATAGAGTTTATTAAAAAAGGTATTTTAAAAATTGATAAAAATTTTATTTTATGATTGAGAAAATTAAAGCCTCAACATCAGAAAAAATTATATTTATTTTTATTTTAATTTTGGGTTTATTTTCATTAACTTCATTTTTTCTTATAAAAGATAAATGTTTATTTGTTAAAAACTATGATCCTGAAAAGATTAGGTTTAAAGATCCGAGTAATATTGCAGTTCTTAATGTTGGTTGTGGAAATGTAATCATAGAATTATATCCAGAAATCTCACCAAAAGGAGTTGAAAGATTTAAAACTCTTATCAAATCAAAATCATATGATGATGTTGCTTTTCACAGGGTAATTAAAGATAAGCTCGTCCAGGCTGGTGACTTAGAGTTTGGAAGAAAAGGTAATATTGATTATGGAAAAATTGGAACTGGAAAATCTGGCTTGGGAACTATTAAGTCTGAAATTGAAAAAGAATTTAAATATTCAAAAGGAAGTGTGGGTTTAGCTAGAACTCAACAATATGATACAGAGGATAGTCAATTTTTTATTATACTTCAGGATGAGCCATTATATGAGGGTGAGTTTACTCCAATAGGAAAAGTAATTTATGGAATTAAAGTTTTAGAAAAAATAAAACATTTAGATAAGTCTGAATATGTTCTTAGACCTGATTTTATTAATTCATTAAGGTTATTTAATTAACTAAAGGCTTACCTGTCGCGAGTGTATGTTTAATTCTATCTTGGGTTTGTTTCATTTCAATTAATTTCATAAAGGCATCAAGTTCTAATTTAAATAAATCATCCTCTGACAAACTTTTATCCATAGTTGTATCTCCACCACTAAGAACATGAGCTAACTCTTTAGCAACAGTCATGCCATGGTCTAGAATAACTTTTTCATTGTAAAGTTTATCTAAAATTTTAGTCATCTCTCCAATAACTGCTTTTCCAGGCAAATTAAATTTAAGTTCATTTGGAGCTTTAAAATTTTTGTTATCATTTAAGATTTTCTTTGAAACTTCCAACAAACTATTCCTATTCATAATTTTTTTATTTTCAGGTAATAGATATTTCAATGGCTCCGCCTCAACTGGAGAGGTGGCTGTTCTCCCATAGCCAATAATATCAAATACTTTTAATGGTGCATAATTAGGATCTTTTTTTGCTTCATCTGTATTAAGCCATCTTGCTAACATTTCTTTACATCCTCCACCCGCGGGAATTAAACCAACAATAGTTTCAACAAGTCCAATTACTATATTTGTATGAGATGCCACAAAATTACTTTGAACTAGAACCTCAAACCCACCTCCCAATGTCAACCCAGAAGGTGCAGATATAACTGGATGTTTAGAATATTTGAGATGTTTGCATGTTTCTTGAAAATACTTGATGAACTTTTCAATTGATTTAAAATCATTCTTGTCAGCAAATTGCATTGTATAAGTTAAATTTACTCCAGCAGAAAATTGCATGCTTTCGTTAATTATTATTAAAGGTTTATCAGTAGCTTTCTTAAGTGCATCCATTGAGTCATAATCTAAAGCATTAGCTTTAGTCGTAAACTCAACTATATTGTAATCATTAAATCTATAGATTGATGCCGAACTATTTCCATCAACACTTGATGCTGTTTTTTTAACCTTACCTAAAGTTTCTATAGAAGTATATTTCTGTCTTACTCCATAAAAATTTTCATTTTTTGTTTCAGCTAAATTTTCTAAAAATTTATTACCTTTAAAATTATCAACTTTCTCAAAAAAGTTTTTTACTCCAATTTCTTCAAGCATTTCGAAAGGTCCTTTAGCCCAATTAAAGCCAAGTCTCATTGCTTCATCAATGTCATTAAATTCTTTTGTAATTGCAGGAACTAAAGAAGATGCATACTTAATAATTTTTTCTAAAACAGACCAGGCATATTCACCATATTTATCACCTCTGTTAATTAGACTCTTTAAATCAACTTTATCTGATTTTATATCAATTTTTTCACTTGGAGAATAATCTCCAGTTTGAAGATTTATAGCTTCCATAATTTTTGCATTATCGGTCTTCTTCATTCTATAAAAGCCACCTTTCCCTTTTCTTCCTGTGTAGCCTGTTTCAATTAACTTTTTTACTAATGGGATTTCTTTTGCAACTTCATGAAACTCATCAGACTCTGGTAATTCCTTAATAAAACTTTTCAAAACATCGGCCATCAAATCAATACCTATCAGATCATAAAGACCAAAAACTCCTGTTTTTGGAATACCCATTGGTCTTCCAAATATTGCATCTGCCTCTTCAACAGTAAGCTTCATCTTAAATGCCTCAGTCATCGCTATTTGCATAGCGTAAACACCTACTCTATTTCCTAAAAATCCAGGAGTGTCGTTACAAACAATAGCACCCTTACCTAATTCAATTTCACAAAATTCTTTTAATTGATTAATCTTAACCAAATCATTATCTTCATTCTTAACAATTTCTAAAAGACCCATGTATCTAACTGGATTAAAAAAGTGGGTAATACAAAAATCTTTTTTTTGTTCTTTATTCAAATTTTGTGACAAAACTTTAATTGGAATTGAAGAAGTATTTGATGAAACTATTGCACCTTCTTTCCGACTTTTAAAAATTTTTTCATAAATTTGATGTTTAATATCAATTCTTTCAACAACTGCTTCTACTATCCAGTCTGCTTTTTCAACAACAGAAAAATCATCAGTAATATTTCCAACTTTAATATTATTTATCTTCGATTTATCAATTAATAATGGCGGTCTTGATTTATGAATTCTTTCTCTTGCAGTTTCACTTATTTCAGTTTTTAAATCTAGTAATGTAACTGGAACATCTGCATTACAAAGATGTGCAGCAATACCACTCCCCATTGTACCTGAGCCAATCACCACTACATTCTTAATTTTCATGATATGATTTTGTTATTGATTTATTCCTCTAAGTCTTTCAGATCTTCTTCTCAAAAGCTCAGCAGTTACTAATATTAATGTTGATAAGATAATCAAACAAGTTGCTACTGCTAGAATAGTTGGACTTAATTGTTCTCTCAAACCCGTCCACATTTGAATTGGGATAGTAGTATTTTCTAATCCAGCTAAGAATAAAACTACAACAACTTCATCAAATGAGGTAACAAATGCAAATAAACCTCCAGAAATAACTCCCGGTAAAATTAATGGTAAAGTAATCTTCATAAAAGTATTCACAGGATCACTTCCTAAACTTGCAGCCGCTCTTGTAACACTGTGATCAAATCCTGAAAGTGTTGCTGTCACTGTAATTACCACAAAAGGTGTTCCCAAGATAATATGAGCAAGAACAATTCCAGTGTGTGTCGCTGCTAAACCAGCTTTTGCCATAAAGAAAAATATTGCAACACCTGAAATAATTAAAGGTACGATCATTGGAGAAATTAACACAGCCATTATCAAACCTTTGTAAGGCATATGTCTGCTACTTAGCCCTAGAGCAGCTACCGTTCCTAGTATCACTGAACCAATAGTAGCAAAAATTGCAATTATAAAACTATTCTTGGCAGCTAATCCCCAAGGATTTTTAGTTCCATAGATCATATCTTTGTACCATCTCAAAGAAAAAGCATCTGGATCAAGACTTTTCATACCATCAGAGAAACTTAAAAATTCTTCTGCATTAAATGATAAGGGGAAGATTACAAATAAAGGAGCAATTAGAAAAAAGAAAACAGCGCCACAAATTGTTAAATAAAAATAATGCCAAATTCTATAATGTGGTTCGGTATATTTTGGTAATGCCATTCTAATTATCCTAATTTAATATTATCTATTCCTACTATTTTGTTATAAAGCCAATAAATCACCAATACTCCACTCAACAACATTAATCCCATTGCTGACGCAAAACTCCAATCAAGGGTACTTTTCATATGAAAGGCAATCTGGTTACTAATTAAAGTTCCGGATGCACCACCAACCAAGGCTGGTGTAATGTAATAACCAATCGCTAAAATAAAAACTAGTAGACAACCTGCACCTATTCCAGGGATTGTTAGTGGAAAATAAACTTTCCAAAATGCTACAAACGGTGTACCGCCTAGTGATTTTCCAGCTCTCATTAAGCTTGGTGAGATAGTTTTCATTACACTGTATAATGGTAGTACCATAAATGGTAGCAAGATTTGTGTCATTGCTACATAACTTCCAGTCTTATTATACATCATTTCAGGTCTGTTATCATCAGTCACCAATCCTATTCCAACAAAGAAATCATTTACGATACCTTGTTGTTGTAACAAAATCATCCAGCTGGCAGTTCTTACAAGTAATGAAGTCCAAAACGGTAAAAGCACACAGATCATTAATAAGTTACTATACTTCATGGGCAGAGTAGCTAATAAATGAGCAATTGGGTAAGCCATCAAAAAACAAAAGACTGTTACAAAGAATGCAATCTCCAAAGTTCTTAACCATAATACTCTGTGAATTCTCCTATCTTCTTCAACACTTACTATTTTCCCTTCCTCATTTACATACATATCCATTCCTTTTAGATATTTTTGACCTGTAAATTCAGGGGCTCTTCTTTGGATTGCTCTCCAGTACTCAACGTCAGCCCATCGTTTATGCACTGACATTATTTGTTCTTTGTAGTTTCCTTCTTCAAATTTTTTTGATGCTCTACGAAGTTTCTTAATAATACTTTTAAATCCATTCTTTGTGTAATTTAACTGAGTAGATAATTTACCCTCACGTTTATCTTCAACTAATTTTATAAAATCTTCATGAAAAGCAGCAAAAACTTCTTCTTCAGGTAATTCTTGACCATCCCAACTTTCCATAGCTTTAAAAGTTTTTGGAAGCATTTGTGTTACCATTTTATCATCAACACTTCTGAACAACATGTCTCCTATTGGGAAAACATAGGTAATAATCAAGAAAAATAATAAAGGCGCAACTAGCAAGAAAGCTTTGATCTTATTTTTTCTTTCTGCTTTTTTTAGACTAACCTCTAAGGGTATTCCGTCTGTAGTTAAAATTTGTTTTGTTTCTGAGCTCATAAATAAAAAGGGCGGTTATAAATAACCGCCCTTAAATTATAATATATAATTAAGTTTAATAAAACTTAAATTATAGACCAGCTTTCATAGCTTCCCATTTTTCACCAAGCTCTGTTCCGTTATCAGCCCAGAAAATTGGATCTACTAGGAAGTAGTTTTTAGTGTTAGCTGGTGCAGTTGGCATTTGTGGTACCATGTTAGTCTTACCATCTTTATACCAAGGCTCACCTTTTTCCATAATACCAATTGAAGATTTTCTCCAAGGAGCATATGCAATGTATTTAGCACTTCCTGCTAACATTTCAGAACTAGTCATCATAGCTAAAGCTTTTTTAGCCATACCATTAGCATCGTTCGGTCCACCTTTAACTTGTACGAAATATTCGTAGTCAAGACCTTGGCCGTCCCAAACTTGTTTGATTGGTGCACCTTCTCCAATTTCAGCATTGAAGAATCTACCATTCCAACCAGTAGCCATTACTACTTCACCTGATACTAACAGTTCTGGTGGTTGAGCACCTGCAGACCAAAATACACATCCACCATTAGGGTCTGTGCAAAGTTTTTTGATCTTGTCCATTGCTCTTTGAACACCTTTTTCTGTTTCTAAAGCTTTATAGATTTTTGCTCCGCCTTTTCCTGGCTTAATTCCATCTGCAGCTAAAGCGATCTCTAAATTAGTTAGAGCGCTTTTGTAGATAGCTCTTTTTCCAGGGAATTTCTTTGTGTTAAAGAAATCTTTGATAGTCTTTGGAGTACCTTTAACATTATTAGTGTTATAAGCGTAGTTCCAAGAATATAAAATATTTCCTACAGCACATTTACTTGGCATTGCAGTAAAGAAATCTTTACTTGCTGGAGTTCCATCTGGTGCTGGTGGAAAGTCTTTGTCGAAATCAAATTCAACAAATAACCCTTCATCACATCCAGTAATAGTATCCATTGCAAACACGTCGATTATATCCCACGTGATCTTTCCAGCTTCTTTTTGTGCTTTAATTTCTGATAAACCACCTGAATAATCAACCCAAGCAATGTTAATGCCTAGTTTTTTAGCAGTAGGATCACCATAACCTAACTTTTGAGACTCAGTATAAGCCCCACCCCAAGACACTGCAGTTACCGTTGTTGCAAATGCTGAAGTAGTTAGTGAAAGTACAAAAGAAATAGCTAGTAATATTTTACTTAGTTTTTTCATTTTTCCTCCGTTTAAACGTTTAAAAAGCTAATTAAAACAACTTCAGGCATGAGAGTCAACAGCCCTTTTTTACCTATTCTGTAGTTATTTTATGATGTTTATTTTGGGTCTAGTGCACGAGCGTCTTCACTGTTCCAGCCAATCTTAATCTCATTTCCAAGTTTAATATCAAGGTTAGCTGAGCTGTTTGGGACTTTAAGAATAAATTCTGGATTTCCTAATAAATTTATTCGCACTCTAGTATGGTCACCATGATAAATGACCTCTTCTATTTTGCCGCTGTGAATATTATCCATTTTTTCTTTTGGATTGATTAAAGCTCTTTCTGGTCTTAATGATACTTTGGTGCTCTCGCCTTTTGACTTAACAGATATTGGGTTTGCCATTATTTCAGAATTACCAAGTTTAACTTTACATTTTCCACCCGAGATTTCTGAAACTTCACCTGTAAATGTATTATTCTCTCCAATAAATTCAGCTACAAAAGAATTAACCGGTTTCTCATATAGCTCATCTGGACTTGAGAGTTGTTGAACCTTTCCATCATTAAATACTGCAATTCTATTTGACATGGTTAAAGCCTCACTTTGATCATGAGTAACATAAACAACTGTTACACCGATACTTTCATGAATATGTTTAATCTCATATTGCATACTTTCTCTTAAATTTTTATCTAAAGCTCCTAAAGGCTCATCCATTAAGACTAACTGTGGATCAAACACCAATGATCTTGCAACTGCTACCCTTTGCTGTTGACCTCCAGACAACTGGCCTGGCATTCTTGATGCAAAACCTTGTAGTGAAACCATTGATAACGCTTTATCAATTTTTTTATCAGCTTCATCTTTAGGAATTTTTCTAACCCTTAAAGGAAATGCTAAATTTTCATAAACAGTCATGTGTGGAAATAAAGCATAGTTTTGGAACACCATTCCAATTCCTCTTTTATGAGGTGGAATACTTGAAATTGCTTTGCCACCTAAATAAATTTCTCCATTTGTTGGAGTTTCAAATCCCGCTAACATCATGAGACAAGTTGTTTTTCCAGAACCAGATGGTCCCAACATTGTAACAAACTCTCCTTCTTCAATGTCTAATTGAAGGTCTTTGACAACTAAAACTTTGCCATCATAACTTTTGTCGACATTTTCAAACTTAACGAAATCTTTTTGTTTTGACATAAAATAAATGACTTTAAAACATTTGTACGAATAAATTTCAACCTTTAATAATTAGCTTTTAACGTGAAGTTCTTTAGAAAAATTACAGAATAACTCGGCCCCTTTGTCTGTTACTCTTATTGCTTCAGATGCTTCAACTCCCCAATTTCCAAATTGCATTACTGCAATCATGTGAAAAGTAATATTAGGTTGTAATACTGTCATATCACCTTTTGATATATTAAGAGTATGTTCGCCCCAATCAGGAGGATATCCTATGCCAATTGAATATCCAGTTCTTGATTTTTTTTCTATTCCATATTTATCTAAAATTTTCCAAAACGCTTGTGCCACATCATCCGCAGTATTTCCAGGTTTAACCAAATTGATTCCAGCTTGAAGTGCTTCAATAGTTTTTTTCATGGTATCGATTTTCTTTTGATCTGGTTGTCCAAGCAAAACTGTTCGAGCCATAGGACAATGATATTTCTTATTAACACCTGATAATTCAATTATTGTAGCTTCTCCCTCTACAAACTTATCCTCTGACCATGTTAAATGCGAAGCTGATGTGCCTTTTCCTGTTGGTATCATTGGAACAATAGATGAATAATCTCCACCAAATTCAGGTGTGCCTTTTATTAATGTAGTATAAATTTCTGATACTGCATCGCACTGTCTTACTCCGGGATTTATAGCCTCAAAAGCTTTTTTCATTCCTAACTCAGTGATTTGAGCCGCTGCTTTCATAAACTTAATTTCAGTATCTGATTTAACAACTCTCACCCAATTGACCAATCTTTCACAGTCTAAAACTTTTGCATTAGGTAAACCTTGTTTAATTTTTTCATAACAATAAGCTGTAAAATAATGACTATCCATTTCTAATCCTACAGAAAGTTTATCCCACTTTCTTTCTTTAATGAAATCTACAAGTGCATCATAAGGATGTAGCGGCCAAGTATGAATATATTTTTCATGATACTTAATTATATTCTCATCTTTAAGATAAGTTTTGATGTATGCACCACCTGCATCTTGATCTCTAACAAAACAAATTGGTTCATCGGCATTGACATGTATGATTACGCATTGAGCATAATAGAATGACCACGCATCATAACCAGTCAAATAATTCATATTTGATGGATCTTGTGATATTAAAAGTTCAATACCTTTTTCTTGCATTGAAGATTGAACTTTTTTTAATCTCGTTTTGTATTCTTCATTGGTAAAATTCATAATTTAATTTTTAAATAATTCACCAAAACCTTCAACTTTATTATTATAATTTATTTGTTTAAGAGTATCCCAAATTAAAGTTTGGTTACTAGATAAAACAATTTTACTTATTTTTTTTTCTAACTCATTTATAAAAGATAGAATTGGTAATGCTGTGCAAGAAACAAATAAAGCATCACTATTGGTTAAATCTATTTTTTCAAGGGTTTCAAAAACATATTCTGGATCAACTTTACCAATATCTAAATCTGAAGCTATGTCAAAATAGGAAAGTTCACAAATTTCTATTTTTTCTTTTTTAAAATAATTTATTACTGATTGATTTATCTCATCTGTATATGGAGTAAAAATCGATAATTTTTTTATTTTTAAACTTTTAAGCGCGTTCACTGCTGATGTTATTGGTGTGGTAACTTTAGTATTTGGTTTTGCTAAATTTACTTTATCATAAATTGATTGATAACCAGCAGCTATTGTTCCTGATGTACATCCATAAGCTACACAATCCAATTTTTGATCCGGCAAAATATCCTCAGTAACTTTTGGAATATCATCTGCCATTTTTTTTAATGTTTCGTTTGTTAAAGGATTATAAGATTTAATCCTATTACAGAATAAATCTATATCCTTGCCATAAATTACATTATTGAAATCTTTTTCTATTCTAAAATCACTAGCTAACGTAATTAGACCTACCCTTGGATTATGCTTTTTTACATATTTTGGTTCTATCTTGGTTAATTTCATTTAAAGCTTGATTAAATATATATTGATTAAATAGTCTAGTTAAATTACAGTCTTAACTAAGCGATACATAACTCGTCGATATTTACAAAATACGAAAGTGGGATCGATCGTCTTAGATTTAAATATTTAAGGAGGTTCGAATGAAATTTGGTTATTTTTGCAATACCACAAACTGGAATCACAAACCCTATAAACAATTATTAGATGAAACCAAAGAAATCACAACTTATTGTGATGAAAATAACTGGGATTCAATTTGGTATACTGAACATCATTTCAATCATGAGGGAATGGAGTCCTGCACTAACCCCTTAATGATGGGTGTGGATGCAGCAGCAAGAACCAAACAAATAAGAATAGGTCAAGCTTGTAATGTTATCACTTTCCATAACCCAATAAGATTAGCAGAGGACATCGCTTTATTAGATCAATTATCAAATGGAAGAGTCGAAGTTGGAATTGGCAGAGGCATTTATGGAAGAGAAGCTATAAATATGAATAAAGAGGCTGACCTTAAAGATCAAGCTAAAAACTTTAGATTATTTGATGAAACTCTTACAATAATGAAAAAAGCTTGGACTGAAGAATTTTTTAGTCACAAAGGAGAATTTTACACTTATCCATCACCAAATTTTGTTTGGCAACATGACATGAGTCCACCAAGTGAAAAATTTTTAGACACAAAAACAAATGAGATTAAAAAAATAAGTATTGTTCCAAAACCAAAACAAGCACCTCATCCTCCAATTTGGCAGGTAGTAGATGGTGCAAGATCAATAGAATGGGCAGCGCAAAATGGTCTAAATACTATAATGTGGATACCAACTGTTAAAGCTTTAAAGAAAAGATTTGAGATATATAGAGAAGCAAAATCAAAAGCTGAAAATAGAGATGTTCCATTAGGAGAAGGAATTTCATTAGTTAGAGACATGTTTGTTGCAGAAACAATGGAAGAAGCAGAAAAATTAGCTGGGGAACACATAATAAATTATATGAGATGGGTTTGTCATTGGAGAGGATTAGGAAATCATATGGACCCAGGTGAAGAATTGCCAGAGACAAAGCACAAATTAGATCTTCTAAATTATGATTTCTTGCATAAAAGAAATTTATTATTTGGTACTCCTGAATATGTTGTTAATAAAATTAATGAATTAAAATCAGAATTAAACTTACAAAATTTACAAGTTTGGTCAAATTTTCCAGGAATTGATCATAAAGCTTGTATGAGAAGTATAAAACTGTTTAATGATGAAGTGATACCTAAAATTAATTTTGATAACGACGATATAGAGAAAGCCAGTTAGTGAAACTTGAATTAAGGAAGTTTACAAAATTCGTAGATAAAACTTTTATTGAGGGCGGGAAAGATGCCAAGGAACCAGTTTTGATGGTTTCAGTGGCAGCTGTTTTTAAAAACCCTTGGGCAGGACAAGGTTTTGTTGAAGACTTGAAACCAATCATTTTAGATTTAGCTCCAAAACTTGGTGATATATTAGTACCAGAATTAATTAAAGAAATTGGATCACCAGAAAAAATTTTAGCTTATGGAAAAGCTGGCACTGTAGGATTAAATGGTGAAATAGAACATGCTTCAGCTTTTATTCATACTTTGAGATTTGGAAATAAATTTAGAGATGCTGTTGGAGGAACTTCTTATTTAAGCTTCACTAATACAAGAGGTCCCGCTGGGTCAAAAATATCAATTCCAATGATGCACAAGACAGACTCTGGTTTAAGACCATATTATTTGACTCATGAATTTACTATTCATGATGCTCCTTTTGATGATGAAATTGTAATTGCAATTGGTGGTGCATCAAGCGGAAGAGCTCATGCTAGAACTGGAGATCGATATCAAGATATGAAAGAAATGGGATTAGATCCCAAATAATCTAATGTCCCAAAATTTTGATCTAAATCAAAATTATTTTTCTTTTAATAAAAAAAATTCTGTGCCTATGGTATTTATCCATGGAGTTGGTCTTGATCATCAAATGTGGGATTATCAAATCAATTACTTCAATGAATATTCAACTCTAACTTATGATTTATTAGGACACGGAAAAACACCATGTGATAAAGACAAACTTAGTCTTAGAGATTTTTCTAATCAACTTTTAGAAATTTTAGATTATTTGGGAGTTGAGAAAATAAATCTTATTGGTTTTTCTTTAGGCTCTTTAATTGCATTAGATTTTTCATCACATTTTCAAAAAAAAGTAGAAAAACTTATATTAATTGGCACTACTTATAAAAGATCAGATAAAGAGAGATCGCTTGTACTAGATAGATATAATCAAGCAAAATTAAATAAACAAATATCAAAACAAGCTTTGAAAAGATGGTTTAGCGACAAATACCTTGAGGATAATCCGAAAACGTATGATTCTTTTATGAAAATCTTAAATAAAAAACCAAAGGATCACAAAAACTTTCTCAAAGCTTATGAATTATTTGCTTATCATTATGATGATTTAGAAGCCATTAAAATGATAGACAGAAAAACTTTAGTAATGACTGGTTCAGATGATGTTGGCTCTACTCCAACAATGTCTAAAGAATTAGTAAAAGACCTTGTTAATTCTAGTTATATTGAAATTAAGAATGGAAAACATCTTTGTAGTATAGAATGTGCAGATGATGTTAATATGAAAATTAAAAATTTTATTAATAATTAAATGCCAAAAATTCAAGATTTTAAAATGTATATTAATGGTGAATGGGTAGATTCATCCTCTGGAAAAAAAATTGAAACATTAAATCCTGAAAATAATGAAGTTTGGGCAACTGTTCCTGAAGCAAATGAAAAGGATGTGGATAAAGCTGTTCAATCAGCTCAAAAAGCTTTTGAAAATAATTGGTCTACACTTCATCCAAGAGAAAGAGCAAAATATTTAAAATTAATTGCTGATCAACTAAGAGCTAATGCAGAACATCTTGGAAAAATTGAAACCATTGATACTGGTAAACTTTATAGAGAAACAAAAACTCAAGCTAATTATATTGCAGAATATTATGAATACTTTGCAGGTTTAGCTGACAAAGTAGAAGGAACTGTTGTCCCAATAGACAAACCAGATATGCAAGTTACAACAACAAGAATTCCTATAGGTGTTGTGGCTGCAATTATTCCTTGGAATTCTCAAATGTTATTAACAGCTGTCAAACTCGCACCAGCTCTTGCAATGGGAAATACTGTTGTAATTAAAGCTTCTGAACTTGCTCCTGTAACTCTTTTGGAGTTTGCAAAATTAATTGATAAAGCTGGATTTCCAAAAGGAGTAATTAATATAATTACCGGTTTAGGTGAACCATGTGGTAAAGCATTAACTACGCACAATCTTGTGGAAAGAATAGCATTCACTGGTGGGCCGGAGACTGCGAAACATATTATTAAAAACTCTGCAGAAAATTTATCTCAAGTAAGCTTGGAACTTGGTGGTAAAAGTCCAGTTGTTGTATTTGATGATGCTGATCAAGAAAATGCTTTAAATGGAATAACTGCAGGAATATTTGGAGCAAGTGGTCAAAGTTGTATTGCAGGATCTAGGCTTTATTTACAATCAAGTATTTATGATGAATTTTTAAAAAAATTAATTTCAAAAGCTGAAAAAATAAAATTAGGTAGTCCAATGGAAAAAGATACACAAATGGGACCATTAAATAGTTTTAAACAATTAGAAAACATAGAAAAAAATATTAAAGCAACAATTGAACAAGGTGGAAAGATTAGATGTGGAGGAAAAAGATCTTCTGTTTCAAACAAAGGTTATTACTTTCCAGCAACTATTATAGAATGTAAAAATCATAATCTACCTGTTGCAGAAAATGAATTATTTGGTCCGATATTATCAGTTATGAAGTTTGACAAAGAAGATGAAGTAATAAATAAAATGAATGATAATAAATATGGTCTTTCCTCTGGAGTTTATACTTCAAATTTTGCACGTGGTTTAAGGGTATCTAAAGCTATACGTGCAGGTATAGTTTTTATAAACACTTACCGATTGATCTCTCCAATGGCTCCTTTTGGCGGCATCAAAGATAGTGGCTATGGCAAAGAAGCAGGGATTGAGTCTATAAAAGAGTACACAAGAATAAAGACCACGTGGTATAACTCATCAGACAAACCGATGACTGACCCATTTACAATGGGATAAATTTTGCCAATTAAACATTTATTAATTTTAATTTTTATAATGATAGCTCATGGAAGTGCTTTTCCAGTAGCAAAATTAGCACTTAATAATTCTGTACCACCTATATTAATGGCTTCATTAAGAATGGGTCTTGTATTTATGATATTGATTCCACTCTGGAGATTTAAGCTTCCAGAAAAAAAATATTTCAAATCTTTGATAGCATTTTCTATTTCGATGGGTGTTTTAGTTTATGTTTTTATGAATTTATCTCTTTATTATTCATCAATTATATCTCCAATTATTCTTGGTTCTCAACTTGCTATTCCTTTTGGAATTCTTGCAAGTGCTATAATGCTAGGTGAAAATATAAGTTTAAAGAAATGGTTGTTAATATTTAGCGCATTTATAGGAATATTAATTATATTTTTTGACCCTAAGTTAGCTAATAATTTTTTGGGATTATTTTTTGCGAGTTTAATGGCTTTATCTTTTGGGTTATCTCAAGTTTACTCAAGAGAGTTAAGAAATTTAGATATAAGCTTACTTAATGCCTTTGTTGGTTTGGTGGGATTTTTAATTTTATTAATTATTTCTTATTTTATTGAGGGAGATACAATTTTAAATATTATTTCAATCAATGTAGATTCTTGGATGCTAATTTCATATCAGGCAATAGTAGTTTCGTTAGGAGCCCATTTGTTAATGTTTTACTTATATAAATTTTATACAGTTGGAAAAATTTTTCCTTTCTATTCCTTGTTTCCAATTTTTGGTATCATCTTGACCTTTCTAGTATTTGGAGAGATACCAACTTTATTGTTCATATTGGGTGGTATAATTGTTATATCTTCTGTGTTTTTTCTTCACAAAATTGAATAATTTGCTTATTGAAAATCTTTTTAAATAAGATTTAATTTGCTTTTATAAATTGTTAACAAATAGAGGAAAATAATGAAAAAACTATTTATTGCTGCATTTATATTTGTTTCTACTTTTACAACAAATGTTTTTGCAGAAGTTAAAATGGGGATAATTTTAGGATTTACTGGTCCTATTGAATCCCTAACACCAGCTATGGCTGCATCTGCAGAACTTGCTTTTAAAGAAGCATCTGACTCAGGTTCACTATTAGGTGGAGAAACTATTTCAGTAATAAGAGCAGATTCAACTTGTGTTGACTCAGCAGCAGCAACTGCAGCAGCTGAAGGTGTCATTTCACAAGGTGTTGCGGCTATTATGGGTGCTGACTGTTCAGGTGTAACTGGAGCAATAGCTTCAAACGTTGCTGTACCAAATGGTGTGGTAATGATCTCACCATCAGCTACATCACCAGGGTTAACTACATTAGATGACAAAGGGTATTTCTTTAGAACTGCTCCATCTGATGCTAGAGGTGGTCAAATTTTAGCTGATATTACTAAAGACAGAAAAGTTAAAAGTGTTGCAATCACTTATACAAATAATGACTACGGAAAAGGTTTAGCAGATGTTTACAAAGCAGCTGTTGAAGCTCATGGTATTAAAGTAACTACAGTAACAGCTCATGAAGATGGAAAAGCAGATTACTCTTCTGAAGTAGCAACTCTTGCTTCAGCTGGTGGTGATGCGGTAGCTGTAATTGGATACCTAGACCAAGGTGGTAAAGGAATTATCCAAGCTTCTTTAGACTCTGGTGCATTTGATAAATTTATTTTATCTGATGGTATGATCGGTCAGTCTTTAGTTGATGCGTTTGGAAAAGACTTAAGAAAATCTTTTGGTTCAATGCCAGGTTCAACTGGTAAAGGTGCGGGCGTATTCGGTAATGTAGCAAAAGCTGCTGGTATTGATAGTTCAGGACCTTACACTGGAGAATCTTATGATGCAGCTGCTTTGATTGTTTTAGCAATGCAAGCAGGTGGGTCAGCTGATAGAGCATCAATTGCAAAAAATGTAATGGATGTTGCTAACGGCCCTGGAACAAAAATTTACCCAGGTGAATTAAAAAAAGGTTTAGATTTATTAGCTAAAGGTAAAAAAGTTGACTATGAAGGTGCAACTGGAGTTACTTTTACTAGCGTCGGTGAAGCTGAAGGTTCTTTCTTAGAACAAGAAGTTAAAGGCGGAAAATTCAAAACTAAAAAACAAAGATAATTTATCTTAAAATTAAAACCCCCAGCATTAATTCGTTGGGGGTTTTTTTTTAAAAAAATAAATATTTATCTGCCATATACAAAGCCCAAGCTATTGCGGCACCTGTAATAATATATTTCATAATAATTATTTTATTTCTATTTTTTCAGGAAGTATACCTTTTGGTCTATATCTCATTATTATCAAAAGACCTACTCCCATCATTAAAAATCTAAAGTAAGGAACACTTTCAATTAAGTGTACTTTTAAAAAGTGTGTATCCTCTAGACCTGCTGTAGTTAAATTGACCAAATAAAGACCAATCGGAGCCGCCTCAATCCATAAGAACCAAACAACAAAACCTCCAAGAATAGCACCAAAATTATTTCCACTTCCACCTACAATAACCATTACCCAAATTAAAAAAGTATATCTCAAGGGCCTATAACTTCCAGGAGTAAACAGTCCATCTTGTGTAACTAACATTGCACCTGCAATACCGACGATGGCTGAGCCTAAAACAAAAATTAATAAGTGTTGTTTGACTACATTTTTACCCATTGCATTAGCCGCTTCCTCATTATCTCTAATAGCTCTCATCATTCTTCCCCAAGGAGAATAAAGAGCTTTTTGAGTTAAGATTAATAAAATAATTACTACAACTAAAAATAATCCGGAGTAACAAAGTTTTACGAAAACTGATGATCCTTCGATTACTAATTGATTTAAGGCTGCTTGTCTTTCTGTTAAATCAGTAATTAAATTTAATTTACTTGAGTTAAATTTTTCAACAAGATTTATAAACCAATCTGTTTGTTGTAAGTTTACCTCATAAGGTGCAGGTCTTTTTAATCCAATTACATTCTTAACACCTCTTGTAAGCCAATCCTCATGTTTTATAATTGCAATAACAATTTCTGATATTAATAAAGTTGCTATAGCTAAATAATCAGCTCTTAGTCCTAAGGCTACTTTTCCTATAACAAAAGCTAATCCACCTGCAAAAAAAGCTCCAACAACCCAAGAAAAAATAATTGGAAGACCTAATCCGCCAAGAAAACCAGTTTTTGCTGGCTCTACATTTTCAATAGCCTCAATTCCAGGCTCTGAAATAAATCTTATGATAACAATTCCCAAAACTATGATAGCAGCTACAATGTAAGTTCTGTTTTTTGATTTCTTATAATTTTTTAATATATATCTAACAGCCAATACCATTGCTATTATTAGAAAAAGACTAAATAAAATATTAGATCCACCTGCGCTCCAAGCTTCTTGAACTGGATCTACTGAAATTAAAACAGCTGCCAAACCACCTAAAGCTGTAAAACCCATTATTCCAAAGTTAATAAGACCAGCATATCCCCATTGAATATTAGCACCCATTGTCATCACTGCTGAAATAAGACAAAGATTAAATATTGATAGAGCAATGTTCCAAGACTGAAATATACCCACAAGGATAATTAATCCCATCATAATACTATATGCAGCAATTACGTTTAAATTTTTTCTCACAACACCTTCCCTTTAAATATACCTGATGGACGATAGAGCAAGACAATGACCAGTATTGAAAAAGATACTGCAAATTTATAATCCGTGGAAAGCAATTGAATTAAGCCATCTGGCTCCATACTTTCAGGTAAAACATACATAAAAAATTTTCTATAAGCGTAAGTTAATAATATTTCTGAAAAAGCAATTACATATCCTCCTAGAAAGGCTCCAAATGGATTACCAATACCACCCACTATAGCTGCTGCAAATATTGGCAGCATATTATTAAAGTAGGTAAATGGTTTGAAGCTTTTGTCTAAACCATATAAAGCACCACCAATAGTAGCAAGGATACCTGCTATGATCCAAGTTGTCATAACAATTTTTTTTGGATCAATACCTGATAATAATGCTAAATCCTCATTATCAGAATACGCTCTCATACTTTTTCCTGTCTTAGTTTTATTTAAAAACCAAAACAGAGTTGAAACTAAAATCAATGTAACAATAATTGTAATAACTTGAGTAGATTTTATCGCAAGACCTTCGTTTAATCCTGTCATTTCTTTAAATTCACCTGCTTTAATCAAAAATTTTTCTCCATCAAAAAATCTTCTATCAGAGGGTCCAATAATTATACGAACCACTGCTTGAGTAACAAACATTACTCCAATGCTTACCATTGCTAATTGTACAGGGGGGCTTTTTTTTGTTCGGTAATATTTAAAGACAAATTTATCTATTATTAACATGTAACCAACCATGAAAATAATTGCAAAAGGAATTGCTAAAAGAGCTGTGGGAAAAATTCCAAGACTAATTCCAACAGACTGAAAATACCAAGTGAATAAGATTACAAACATTGTTCCAAAAGACATCATGTCTCCTGTAGCAAAGTTCGCAAATCGTAAAATTCCATAGATTAAAGTTACAAAAATTGCACCAAGTGCTAATTGGGATCCATATGCTAAAGCTGGAACAAAAATGTAGTTTAATATAAGTATTATTGCGTTTACAAAGTCCATATTAACCACCTAGAAAAGAGCTTCTTACTCTTGGATCCTCTAGTAATTCTTTCCCAGTGCCAGAATGCCGGTTCTCACCCGTTACCAAAACATATCCTCTATCAGAAATATTCAATGCTTGTTTTGCATTTTGCTCAACCATCAAAATTGCTACATTGGTTCTTTTAACTTTAATAATATGATCAAATAATTCATCCATTACAATTGGTGAAACTCCCGCCGTTGGTTCATCAAGCATTAAAACTGATGGCTTAATCATTAGTGCTCTTCCAAGAGCTACTTGTTGTCTTTGTCCACCAGATAATTCTCCAACTAATTGACTTCTTTTTTCTTTGAGTACAGGAAATAAATCGTATATCTCATCTATGACTGACTTATGATCACTGTTAATTAAAAAAGCACCCATTTCTAAATTTTCTTCAACAGTCATGCCTGCAAAAACATTTTTTGTTTGAGGTACAAATGAGATACCTTCTTTAACTCTATCCTGTGGAGATAATTTAGAAATATCTTTTCCATCAATTATTACAGAACCAGACTTTAGATTAAGTAAACCTAACATTGCTCTCATTGCAGTAGATTTTCCAGCCCCATTAGGTCCAAGAATTGACACTATTTCTCCCCTTTCAACATTTACGGAACAAGAATTAATTATATCCGGTCCATTTCCATAACCACCAGTCATTTTATTACCTTCAAAAAATGCCATACTTAATTATCTTTTAATTTTGAACCTCTGCCTAAATAACTTTCTATAACTTTTTCGTTTTTTTTTGCATCTTCAACTGAACCTTCAAAAAGAACTGAACCTTCTGCCATAACAATCACTGGATCACACAATCTTCCTATAAAATCCATATCATGTTCAATCATACAAAAAGTATAGCCTTTTTCTTTATTTAGCTTTTCAATAGCTGTTCCTAGATCTTTTAGTAAAGTTCTATTAACTCCTGCACCAACTTCATCTAATAAAACTAATTTAGCATCAACCATCATTGTTCGACCTAATTCTAATAATTTTTTTTGTCCTCCAGATAAATTGCCAGCTAACTCATTTTTTAAATGACTTAAATTTAAAAAATCTACAACTTCCATAGCTTTTTCTTTGATTTGAGTTTCTTCTTTTGCAACCAGTGAGGGCTTTAAAAGAGCATTCATTAATTTTTCTCCAGATTGATTGCCTGGCACCATCATTAAATTCTCAAGTACAGACAAATTAGTAAATTCATGTGCAATTTGGAATGTTCTAAGTAATCCTTTTGAGAATAATTCATAAGAAGGTACATCGGTAATATCTTCATTATTAAACATAACATTACCTTTTGATGATTTTAAATTTCCAGCAATCAAATTAAAAAGAGTAGTTTTTCCTGAACCATTAGGACCAATTATACCTGTTATAGTTCCTTTTTTGACTTTTAAAGAACAGTTAGAAACTGCAGCTAATCCACCAAAATATTTTGATAATTGGTTTATTTCTAAGATGTTTTCAGACATTAATTACTTATTTAATCTTTTATGAATACTATTTAAAGTATTAATAACAGATTTATAAACACCTTTTTTACTCATTTCTTTTAAACCTTGTTCATTTAAACCTTTAGGAGTTTGAGATTCTTTTACTAAATATTTCAATTCTTTTTTATTATTTACAACAGCGTCTTCAGATAAAGCTAAAAATAAAGAAGTAATATATTTTTGAGAGTCTCTTCTTTGAATACCTTTTTTAACTAACCAATCACTCATTATCTTTAACATTTCATAATAAGAAGCCATCATTCCTGATGTTGACCAAAAATTGATAGATAATTTTTCATTTTTAATTTCAACTGTAGATCCTATTTTGTCAAAAAAATTTTTTACTTTTTTGTTAGGGGGACAAATTGGAACAGGTCCTTTCTTTAAAGATATTGGTGGTAGAGGTATAGCTCTAACAATATTTGCTCTTACTTTGATCATTTTTTTTAATCTTGGAATAGTTATTGTGGAAATAAAACTTATAATTGTTTGATTTGATTTAAATTTTAGATTTTTAATTATTTTTTCACCAACATTTGGTGTAATAGCTAAAAAAATCCAGTTACAATTATTTACAATTTTTTGATTATCTTTTTCTATTGTAATTCTTTTAAACTTTTTTTTTAAGTGTTTTGAAGTTTTCTTATTTCTTAATGAAATAAATATCTTGTTATATTTAATAGATGATTTGCATATACCAGTAATTACTGATGATGCAATTTTTCCAGTTCCAATAAATCCTAAATTCATAGAATGGATACTTTATAATGAGCATATAAAAAAAAAGATAGTCCTTAAAAACCGGGAGCTAAAGATGGCTAAGAAGGACTATCCAAGCCAATATAACAGATCCTAAAAAAAATGCATTATTCATTTTTTTCAAATATAAAGGATTTATGAAAAAAAAAGGTCACAGGCCTGTTACCCGGGTCAAAAATCCTGAGCCCAAAATTGAAGATCCAGATTGGGTCATCTGGGCAGCCTGGGCCGACAGGATCACTTTTGAAGAAATTGAAAAAAAAAACTGGTTATAAGGAATCTGATGTTATTAAAATTATGAGAAGATCTTTAAAACCTTCGTCATTTAGATTGTGGAGAAAAAGAGTTCATGAAAAAAGTATAAAACATAGAAAAAAGTTTGAGTATTCTCGAAAACAAATAACTAGTAAAATTAAAAAAGGTGATTATCTGTAGTTAATGAAAAAAATTACAATTTATACAGGTCCAATGTGTAATTACTGTGAAGCAGCAAAAAGATTATTAACAAGGAATAACGCAACTTATAATGAAATAAATATTGCAACTGTTAATGGTGCAATGGATGAAATGATTAAGAAAGCCAATGGTAAAAGAACAATACCACAAATATTTTTTGATGATAAACACATTGGTGGTTATGACGAAGTTAGAGCACTAGAAAAAGAAAATAAATTACAAGATCTTTTAAAATAAAACGTAATAAATAACCCAAAAAATTAAAGTATATTCAAAAAAACTTTTGAAAATTGTAATTTTTTTTTCATCAAATCTTTGATTAATAAATTTTTTTGATAAATAAAATCCAATATTCACTAACAAAATAGCAATAATAATACCAATAATGGTAAATTTGACAGAAAAATTTTTATAACCAAAGTAACAAGCTGCAATTAAAGTAAACCAAGAAACTTTTGTAATAAAAATTTTAAAGATTAATCCAGCTTTTTTGCTAAAAACCGATTGTGTTTTTATGATTGAATATGACCAAATAACTCCAATTAAAAAACTTAAATACTTAATTATCATAATTTTTTTGGTTTAAAGATTAAACAAACACCATTGTTACAATATCTTTTACCTGTAGGTTGAGGACCATCATCAAAAATATGTCCATGATGAGCATCACAATTTTTACAATGATATTCTGTGCGAGCATATCCTAATAAATGATCTGTTTTTGTTACGAAAACATCTGGTAATGATTTAAAAAAAGATGGCCAACCAGAACCGCTTTCATATTTTGTTTCAGATTCAAATAGTTTTACTCCACAATTTGCACAGTGATAACTTCCATTTCTTTTTTCATTGTTTAATTCACTAGTTCCTGGGGGTTCAGTACCATCTTCAAACATTACTAATTTTTGTTCATATGTAAGGTTTGGATTTTTTTTAGTCATTATTTATAATAATTTAGAACATGATTGATGTAAAATAGAATGTAATTCAACAAGTTTATTAAAATCATTATTATAACCACCACCCAAAACTCCACAAAGTGGAACTCCTCTTGAAAAAAAGTTTTCTGTTACAATTTCGTCTCTTTCTCTGATTCCATCATCTGAAATTTTTAATTTGCCTAAACGATCATTGAAATGAATATCAACACCAGCTATGTAAAAAACAAAGTCAAAATTTTCCTCATTTAATTGATTTAAATAAAATTTTAATACTTTTATATATTGTTCATCCTCCAAATTATCATCTAGTTCAATATCAAGATTACTAATGGATTTTTTTGCTGGATAATTCGATTTTGAATGCATACTAAAAGTAAATACGTTTTTATTATCTTTAAATATATCTGCGCTCCCATTTCCTTGATGAACATCTAAATCAACTATTAAAATTCTGCCCGCTAATCCTCTATCCAATAAATAATGGGCAGCTACAGCTACATCATTGAATACACAATAACCTGCTCCACTATCAAAATTTGCATGATGACTTCCACCCGCTGTATTACAAGCAACACCATTTTTAATTGCAAGTTTAGATGCTAGCACAGTGCCTCCTGTGGCCACAAAAGATCTTTTAACTACACTATCAACTAATGGGAAACCGATTTTTTTTATCGCATTTTCATCTAAAGTTTTATTTTTTACGTCTTTTATATAATTTTCAGAATGAGCTCGTTTTAATGTCTCCTCTGAACAAGGATATGGAGTATAAAATTTTTTTACAATTTTTTCTTTAATTAAATAATTAGCAAGTTCACCAAATTTATTGATTGGAAATTTATGATCATCACCAATTTTGGCAAAATAATCCTTGTGGTTTACGACAGGCAAATCCATCTTTATTCTATTACACGAATAGGCTTACCATTAACACAGGATTCTAATGCTTCGATCATTTGATTATAAAAAATACTATAGTTTTCTGCTGTGACATAACCAATATGTGGAGTAAGTAAAGCGTTGGGTAGAAATCTTAATTTATTATTTTCTGGAAGAGGCTCTTTATCATAAACATCAAGACCTGCTCCAGCTATTTCATTTGTAGATAAAGCTATTATTAGATCATCTTCATTAACTATTGGTCCTCTTGAGGTATTTATTAAATACGCCGTTTTTTTCATTTTGTCTAATTCTTTAATAGTAATGCAATTTTTATATCTTTCCCCCCCTTGAACATGGATAGATAAAAAATCTGAATTTGTAATTAAATCATCCTTACTACTTGGCAAAACATCTAGTTCTTTACATTTATTTAAATCTAAATTTTCACTCCAAGCCATAACTTGCATTCCAAATACTTTTCCTATCTTCGCAACCTGTGAACCAACTCGACCAAGACCAATTAATCCTAAAATCTTTCCTTTAAGTTCAACACCTAAGGTTGTTTGCCAATATCCTTGATACATATTATCAATTTCCTCTTTTAAATTTCTAGCTAATCCTAATATCAAAGCCCATGTCAATTCTGGAGTAGAGTGAATATTTATCTCTGTCCCACATACTATAATTTTTCTTTTTTTTGCAGCTTCTAAATCAATTGATTTATTTCTAGTTCCACTAGTTATTATAAATTTTAATTTAGTTAAATTATCTATAATATTCTTAGTCATTGGTGTTCTTTCTCGCATTATAAGAAGAGCTTCAAAATCTGCTAATTGTTCTAAAGTATCAGCTTCATCAATAAATGGTTCACTAAATATTTTAAATTCATACTTTCCAGATAATTTTTCCAAATCAACAAATTGTTCAGAAACATTCTGATAGTCGTCTAATATTGCAACTTTAAGCATTTTTAATTTCCTTATTTGATAAAAATAAACCCAATATAATTAAAATTGCTCCAATCAAATGAAAAAATTGGAATACTTCATTATAAATTGCTATAGCCATTAATGAACTAAACAAAGGTATTAAAGATAATGAAATTCCAGCTCTATTTGCACCAATGATTGATACAGCACCAGCCCAGCAATAGTAAGAACCTATACTTGGAAAAAGAGCCAAAAATATTAAAGTATAAACTAGATTAAGATCAAACTTAATTACTTGACCATTTGAGATTTCATACAAAAATTGAGGAAAAACACTAATTAAACCAAATGTACAAATAACATGAACCAAAGTTAATAACGGCAGTGTAAATTTCTTTTTTTTTAAAAGAGTTGAGTAAATGCCCCAAGTTACTACACCTCCTATCATTATTAAATCTCCTTTGTTAAAATTAAATGATAGTAAAATATCTAGCTTAAGTTTAGTGATAATTGCTAAAATTCCACATGCTGAAATTATAAGACCTAAAATTTGAAATCTATTAGTTCTTTCAATTTTGAATAAAAAACAAAGTAAAATTATTACAGCAGGGATAGCAGTGTTAAAAAGGGATGCATTAATTACCTGTGTATGAATAAGGGATAAGTATGTAAATGAATTGAATAAACCAACACTTGTTAATCCCAAAAAAAATAATAGTGGCATATTATTTAAAATGGTATCTTTGTATTTGATTATTTCTTTTAAGGTAAAGGGTAACAATAATACCCAAACAAGTGACCAACGATAAAATACTAGAGACAAAGGAGGAATTTCTGTCAAAAATGCATATTTTCCTATCATAAAATTACCAGCCCAAAATAACGATGCACATACCAGCATTATGTATGCCTTGATATTTTGCATAAATTAATTAAATCTTTTTGAGCTATAAGGATCTAAATTAAGATTTGTATTTTCTTTAGCTATCATTCCTGAAACAATCTTTCCAGAAATTGGACCTAAAGTCCATCCTAAATGATGATGACCAAAGCAATAAAATACGTTTTTATGATTTTTAGATGGTCCCATGACTGGAAGAAAATCTGGAAGTGTTGGTCTAAAACCTAACCATTCATCTTCATGTTCTGGTAAATCTCCCAACATATATTTAGCATTATTGATTAAATTTTTAATTCTAGATTTTGATAAAGGGTTTCTTAAACCACCAAACTCGACTGTGCCTACAACCCTCAATCCTTGCTCCATTGGAGTTATTCCAAAACCTCTATTTGAAAAAATGACTGGTCTATTTAATAAATGATCACAATTTTTAAAATGAACGTGGTAACCTCTCTCAGTATCTAATGGTATTCTTTCATCTAAATTATCGGTCAAAATTTTAGAAAAAGCTCCACATGCAATTACAATTTTATCAAAATGGTATCTTTTATCATCTGAAATAATAATTGGTTTTTCAGTATCGAATTGAATATCATTAATATTTCTTCTCTCAAATTTTCCACCCTTCTTAATGAATAACTCAAAGAATTTTAATAAAATTTTTTTTGGATTTCTTGCATGTCTTGCATAAGGATAATACACACCAGCATGATAAAAGGGTTTTATATTAGGTTCTAAATCATGAATTTCAGATTTATTTACAAGTTGTTGTTCTACACCTAGTTCTTTTCTAACATTTATCTCTAATTCACGACTTTTAAGATCTTGATTATTCCAGATATATAAAATTCCTTTTTTCTCTACTAAACCATCTAAATTTATTTCATCAAATAATTCGTCGTATGCAGGCAATGCTAAGTCTAAAATTTGATGCATATTTCTAGCTGTATGCATCATTTTTTTTTTTGAAGTATTTGATATAAATTTTAGAAACCACGGTATCATCTTTGGTACATAGTTCCATTTTAAAGCTAATGGGCCTGTTGAGCTCAATAACATCGCAGGTACATCAGCAAGAACATCAGTTCTATTTAATGATAAAGAAGCGTAAGGTGAAAAATGACCTGCATTCCCATAAGATGCTGCTGGACTCCCAGGATTATCTCTATCAAAAATTGTTACATTGAAACCTTTTTTTTGAAGAAATAGAGCATTTGATATTCCTTGGATGCCAGCTCCAATAATACCAACATTTAAAGAATTAGTCATAAAACTTTATACAACCAAAATCAAAAATAACTTAGGCGACAAATTATACTTAAGCAATTAATTGTTGACTATGAACTTTGGCACTCATCACTATTCCAAAGCCAATCATTGTCGCAAGCATTGATGAACCTCCATAAGACATGATTGGTAAAGGAGAACCAACTATAGGTAGTAAACCAAGGACCATACTCATATTTATAGTTATAAAAACAAAAATTGCAGCTCCAAAACTGTAACAAAAAATCTTTGCAAAATAACTTCTTGAAGTAGCTCCAATAGCTACAATTCTATAAATAATAATTGCATAAATTATGAGTAAAAAAGCGGATCCAACAAATCCAAACTCCTCAGAAAAAAGTGTAAAAATAAAATCAGTGTGTTTCTCGGGTAAAAACTCTAGATAACTTTGTGTTCCTTTCAAAAAACCTTTGCCAAAAATACCACCTGATCCAACTGCTATTTTAGATTGTATAATTTGATACCCAGCACCCAAAGGATCCTTGTCTGGATTTAAAAAAGTTAAAACTCTCAATTTTTGATAAGGTTTCAAAAAAGCAATAATAAAAGGTAACGAAATTACAAAACCTAAAATTGTATAAATAAAATATTTGTAATTTATTCCGGCAAACCATATTACTGCTACACCGCTTATTGCAATCAAAAGTGAGGTACCCAGATCAGGTTGAACTATAACAAGACCCATTGGTAAAATAATAATGATTAATGAAGTTAAAATTGTGTATATGGAATTAACATTTTCCAACTTCATTCTATGAAAATATTTTGCTAAACATAAAATTATAAAAATCTTCATTAATTCTGATGGTTGTAAATTAATAAAATAAAGATTTATCCACCTTTGTGATCCTGAAGAAGTTATTCCAAATAAATAGGTCCAAACCAAAAGACCGATTACAACCACATACGATAAATATCCTAATGCAAACCAATATTTGATGTTAATAAAAGAGATTATCAACATCATAAAAGTAAATATTACTAATTTAGTAAAATGACTTTTTGTATGAAATAAAACCTTTCCTCCATCTGTAGAATACATCGTAGCAAGGCTTATGAAGCCTAATAACAAAATACATGCTAATAAAATATAATCAAAATTTTTAAATTTTTGAAAAAAATTAAAACTACTAGTCGATAATCTTCTATGTTGATACATTTAAATCTCTAAATATTTATTTTTATTCATTGTTTCTCTAATTTTATGCCTATCAATAATCAATTTAAATAATTTTTTTGCCATTGGTGCTGCTGTAGTGCTACCGTTACCTCCATGCTCAACTATAATACTTAATGCATATCTTGGATTTTTATAAGGGCCAAAAGCTATGTAAAGAGCATGATCTCTTTGTTCGTAAGGTATCTCAAATGTTTTAAGATCTAATTCTCTTTCTCGTTCAGTTATTTTTTTTACCTGCGATGTTCCTGTTTTACCAGCAAATTGATATTTTGGATTATCAATTCTTGAACGATAAGATGTGCCCATCACTTCATTTGTTGAACCAAACATTGCGTCTTGAATAATCTTGATATTTTTTGATTTTTCAAACAACTGTTCAAATTTATCAGATGGATTTATTTTATTTTCTTTATCTGCTAAAATTTGAGGATAAATTTTATAACCACCATTAGCAATTTGTGCAGTCATTAAGCAAAGCTGAATTGGAGTTGTTTGAATATAACCTTGACCAATTCCAGTGATCATTGTCTCTCCTAACAACCATCCTTTACCCAATGCATTTTTTTTCCATTGAGTGTTAGGAACAAGTCCCTTTTTTTCAATACTAAATAAATCACCAAAAGCTGTCTCTCCGAGACCAAATTTTTTTGCTGTTTCACTTAATTTATCTACTCCAAGTCTACGAGCAATTTCATAAAAATAAGTGTCACAAGATTGTTTCATAGCATTTCTTAAACTTACAAAACCATGACCTTTTTTCTTCCAGCAATGATAAGTTTGACCATACATTTCTGTTTTACCTGTGCACTTTACTGTAAAGTTAGTATTGATTATTCCATTTTCCAAAGCTGATAGGGCAACGATAGGTTTAATAGTTGAACCTGGAGAATAATTACCCTGTAAAGTTTTATTTACTAAAGGTTTCATAGGATTATTACGAATTAATTGCCAATCATCTTGACTAATACCAAAAACAAATAAATTTGGATCAAATGAAGGAGATGAGTGCATTGCAACCACATCACCTGTATAAATATCCATCACACAAATCGATCCTGCTTTATCCTTCAATAACTCATTAGATAATTTTTGTATTTCTGTATCAATTGTAAGTTTTAAAGTTTTGCCTTTTTCTCCTTTTTGAAACTCTAGTTGACTAATTCTTCTACCATAAGCATTCACCTCATATCGCTCAATATCATTTGTGCCTAATAACTTTGTCTCTAATGATTTTTCTAAGCCAACTTTTCCAACTTTAAGGCCTGGTACAAAATTTTTCTTTATGGCTTCTGTATTCTCAATATCATTTTGATTTGCTTGACTAACATATCCAATTAAATGAGTAAAATTTTCTTTATATGGATAGTTTCTTGAAATAGATATTACAGGTTTTACTCCATTTAAATCATATAAGTGATTGTTGATTTTTGAAAATTTTTGCCAATCTAAATTATCTGCTACAATCAATGTTTCCCAAGATTTTATTTCATTCTTTTTTTTTAGTATTTTGTTGAATTCTTTATCTGATAATTCTAATAAATCTTTTACTCTATTAATTACATACCTAAAATCTTCTACTTCTTCTGGGATAATATGAAGTTGATAAGCTTCAAAATTACCTGCAATTACATTACCAAAATAATCATGAAATTCACCTCTAACAGGAGCTAATTTCCATTCTCTAATTCTATTTTTATCAGAAAGAGTTAAATATTTTTTATTTTCTTTAACTTGTAAAAAAAACAATCTGCTAACAATACCTACCATTATGAAAAATTTTAAAGACCCTGTTATAAACATACGTCTATTTATAGAATTCAGTTTTTTTACATTGTCACTCGAGGAATTAATCATCTAAACCCTTCATGTAATATTTAAATAAATTTGCAAAAATAATATAAAATAAGAATGTGAAAAAAGTATTAACCAGATAGCTCATTAAAATAAGATTGTAAGAAAAAAATAAAGTTAATATAGAATAATTCATCGAATTAATAAGACTAATTATAAATAAGAAATAAAACCAATCTTTAACTGGGTTTGGTCTTATAGTAATATTTCTAAAATATGAAGTAGCAATACAAATAAACATAAATGATAAACTGCTAATACCTAAAGGTAACCCAACCACTGTATCATTGATTAATCCTGCAAGAAAAACTAACAAATAGTCAAAATTTTTAATATCTTTTAAAGTAAAAAAGAAAATCAATATAAAAGGGAAATTAAAAGAAAAATATTTAAGATTTAGATAATTAAAATCAAATTCATTTAAAACTGAAATAAAAAGAATTATTATTGGTAAAAGTGAGTAAAATTTAAAGTAAAATCCTCTTGAATTTAAACTAGTCATTAATCTTGCCTCTTTTTAATACGCACTCTTTATATTCTGATGTACCAACTGTATAACCTTTATGATTGAATAAAGATTTTCTGCATTTGTGACCATATTGTAAATTTAATCTAAGAAATATTAATTCATCTGTTTCTATATTAAATTGACTTATAGTTTCATTTTGCTCAGAAATTTTTGTTTGAAAACCGGTAATTTTTTCACCCAAAGTATTAATTTCATTTTTTAAACTTTCATTTTCCTCTTTAAATCTTGCATTACTTTCTTCAATAATTTCAAGTTCATCTTCTAATATCTTTAATTTAGCTTCCATTGGATTTTGATTGGTCACACTAGCTTCGGCTTCTTCATTATTTCTTTTAATATCAATTTTTGTGACGACTTCAGCAAAAACATATTTGAGTTGAGAAAAATCACTATAAAATTCAACATTGAATTTTTTAGCCTCAGTGTCATTTGCACTTATCACTCTTCCAATAGGTATGCCACTTTTAAAAATTGCACCCGATCCTGATGTGTAAACTATACTTTCATTAGTGAATTCATCAGAGAAACCTTTTTTTATGTATTTTATCTGTGCATTATTATTCCCACTACCAGTAATAATCGCTTGAATATTTTGAGGCGCTATAGTTACAGGTACATTGGAATTTAAATCAGATAACAATAAGACTCTAGAAGTTTTAAAGTTTACCTCAATCACTCTTCCAACCAAATAAGATTGATCATAAACATTTGTGCCAATTTTAATATTATCTTTACTACCCTTATTAATGATAATACTTTTTAAAAATGGACTATCATGATCAACTATAATTTTGGCTAATACTTTGTCTGAACTCGACACATAATCATTTATTAATTCTTTTAATTCTTTATTTTCGTATTGTAAAATTTCACTTGAAACATTTTTTGATTTCAATTGACTTAGATCTTCTTTGATATTTTTAAATTCTTTGAAATAAGTTGAGTATTCCCTTATTTCAAAAAATGAATTTTTAATGAAGTTTTCAGGAACAGAAATAATAAATGAAGATCTATAAACAAGCTCATTAATTCCATTTTTCATATATCTTACTACTTTAAAATCTAAATTTGATAAAATAATAATAGATATTGAAATAACAACTAACGTTAGTAATGAAAACTTTTGTTGTGTACTTTTTTTTAAAAAAGCAGAACGAATTGCTATTATAAAATCATCTCTGCTAGTGGCCATTTCTGTTAATATTCAGTCAACATGGTCGAGAAAGTTTGCTCTTGATCTAAAGCCAATCCTGTTCCAACTGCTACACAAGATAATGGATCATCTGCAATGTGAACTGGTAAACCTGTTTCTTTAGAAAAACGTTTATCAATATTTTTTAGTAAAGCTCCTCCTCCAGTCAAAACAAGTCCCATATCTACCAAGTCAGCTGAAAGTTCTGGTGGTGTGCTTTCTAATGCATCCTTAATTCCATTTACCATTTGTTTTAAAATATCGTTTAAAGCCTCAGCAGTATCCTCTTCTGTAATATTTACCTCTTTTGGAGTTCCAGACCTTAGATCTCTTCCTTTCACTGCATAAGTGTTATTATTACTTGGAATGGCTGTTCCAATTTCTTTTTTAATTTTTTCTGCAGTACTATCACCAATCATTAAATTATATTCTTTTCGCATATAATTAACCATTGCTCCATCCATTGCATCTCCAGCAACTCTTAGAGATTTTGAGTAAACTAATCCACCTAAAGACATAACGGCTATTTCACTTGTACCACCTCCAATATCAACTACCATTGAACCTGTGGCCTCAGAAATTGGAAGATTGGCTCCAATCGCAGCTGCAATAGGTTCCTCTATTAATTGAACTCTTCTTGCGCCTGCTGCTAATGCACTATCTTGAATAGCTTTTCTTTCAACTGGTGTTGATCCAGTTGGGACACAAATTAAAATTCTAGGATTTGCAAATGAACGTCCTTTATGAACTTTTTTTATAAAATGCTTTATCATTTCTTCAGTAACGATAAAATCTGCAATAACCCCATCTCTCAAAGGTCTAATCGCCTGTATATTACCTGGAGTTCTGCCTAACATCGTTTTTGCTTCATCACCAACAGCTAAAACTTGTTTTTTTCCGCCCTGATCAACTATAGCTACAACTGAAGGCTCATTTAAAACAACACCCTGTCCTTTTACTACAACTAGAGTGTTAGCAGTACCTAAGTCTATTGCCATATCTTGGCTCCATACTTTTTTTATTTTATCAAATATACCCATTAAAATACTCCTTTTACTTTTTTAGGTTCTAGATTTTTGTATAGAGATTTTTTCTCTCTTTTAATTAACATTTTATTTAATGCATTTAGATATGCATTTGCTGATGCAACTAAAGTATCTGTATCTGCCGATTGTCCAACAGTTGTTCTCTCGTTTTCCTCAATTTTTACACTAACTGTAGCTTGAGCATCAGTACCCTCTGTAACAGCATGAACTTGATATAAAGACAACTTAACATCGTGTGGATATAGGTCTTTAATACATTTAAAAATTGCATCCACTGGCCCATCTCCTGTCTGAGAGGTTTTTTTTATATCCCCAAAAACATCTAATGTCATATCAGCTCTTTGTGGTTCACCAGTCCCAGCAAATACTTTCAGAGATTTAAGGTTTATCGCATTGATCTTATTATCAATTATTAAACTATCATCTACTAATGCAACAATATCTTCGTCATAAATATGTTTTTTTTTATCAGCCAAAATTTTAAATTTTCCAAAAGCAGCTTGAACTACATCGTCTGTGACATCTGTATAACCTAAATCATTTAATTTATCCTTAAATGCGTGTCTTCCTGAATGTTTTCCCATTACTAAAGATGTTTTTTTAACTCCAACACTTTCTGGAGTCATTATCTCATAAGTTTCTCTGTTTTTTAACATTCCATCTTGATGAATACCTGACTCATGAGCAAAAGCATTTTTTCCAACTATCGCTTTATTAAATTGAACTGGAAAACCTGTTGCATTTGAAACTATTTTAGAAGCTTTACTTATCAATTCTGTTTTAATACCAGTTTCATATGGAAGTAAATCATCTCTGGTTTTGATTGCCATAACAATTTCCTCTAAAGCTGCGTTTCCAGCTCTTTCACCAATTCCGTTTATAGTACACTCAATTTGTCTTACACCTGCAGATAATCCTGATAAAGCATTTGCAACGGCAAGACCAAGATCATTATGACAGTGAGCAGAAATAATCGCCTTATCAATATTTGGTACATTGTTTTTTATTGATGTAATTGTTTTAGCAAATTCCTCTGGAATTGAATAACCTACGGTGTCAGGAATATTTATTGTTTTTGCACCACAATTTATTGCAAGTTCGATAGTTTTATACATAAAATCTAAATCAGTTCTTGTACCATCTTCACAGGACCACTCTACGTCATCTGTAAATTTTCTCGCATATGTTACACTTTCTTTTATAGCTCCCAGAACTTGTTCATTTGTCATGTTTAACTTATGCTTCATGTGAACTGGACTTGTTGAAATAAATGTGTGAATTCTAAATCTTTTTGCAAATTTTAAAGATTCGTGACAAGCATCTATATCTTTTTTTGTAGCTCTCGCTAATCCACATGGAATTGAATTTTTAATACTTTTACTTATTGCACTCACTGCTTCAAAATCTCCCGGTGAAGATATTGGAAATCCTGCCTCGATAATATCTATTCCCATTTCATCAAATACTCTGGAAATTTGGATTTTTTCCTCAACACTCATAGAGGCACCTGGTGATTGCTCACCATCTCTCATCGTAGTATCAAAAATATAAACTTTTTCTTTTTTACTCATTAATAAATTTTTTTTGAAAAACCATATTACAATCTATAAGTGATATTGCAAAATAAATGTCAAATTTAAGTATTTTTAAATGATCTTTTTGGGTTTATTTAAAAATTAGCTTTTATCACTATCAACTAGTTTTTTCTTACCAATCCAAGGCATCATAGCTCTTAGTTCAGCTCCTACTTTTTCAACTGGATGTTCAGCTAATTTTGATCTAGTTGCTAAAAAGTTCTTTTGACCATTTTTACACTCATCCATCCATTGTTTAGTAAATTTACCAGATTGAATATCAGCCAATACTTCTTTCATTCTTTTTTTTGTTTCTTCTTTATTTATAACTCTTGGGCCAGACTCATATTCACCATACTCAGCGGTATTAGAGATTGAATAGTTCATGTTTGCTATTCCACCTTCATAAATTAAATCTACAATTAATTTTACTTCATGAACAGTTTCAAAATAAGCCATTTCAGGTTCATAGCCAGCTTCGACTAATGTTTCATAACCATTTTTAATTAGCTCTACTAGTCCACCGCAAAGAACAGTTTGTTCTCCGAATAAATCAGTTTCAACTTCATCTTTAAAAGTAGTTTCTATAATTCCTGATCTACCACCGCCAACAGCAGATGCATATGACATAGCAAGATCTCTTGCTTTTCCAGATCCATTTTGATGAACAGCAAACAAACATGGTACTCCTCCACCTTTTTGATACTCACTTCTTACCAAATGCCCAGGTCCTTTTGGCGCAACCATAAATACATCTAAATCTTTTCTTGCTTTAATTAAATCATAATGAATATTTAACCCATGAGCAAAAGCGATTGATGAACCTTCTTTTACTCTCTGTTCAATATGATTTTTATAAATTGATGCTTGCAATTCGTCAGGTGTTAAAATCATTACAACATCTGCCCATTCAGCAGCATCAGATAAATTCATAACTTTTAATCCTTTAGATTCAGCTTTAGAGATGCTCGATGAGCCCTCTCTTAAAGCTACTACTACTTCTTTAACGCCACTATCTTTAAGATTTAATGCATGCGCATGACCTTGACTTCCATAACCAAAAATTGCAACTTTTTTACCTTTAATAAGATTTACATTTGTATCCTTTTCATAAAACATCTTCATATTTCCTCCTAATAATTAATTAAATATCTTTTCTCCTCTTGTCATTGCAACAGCTCCTGTTCTAGAAACGCTGACAAGTCCAAATTTTTTCAAATTTTTTGTCATTTTGTCTATTTCTCTTCTTAATGCAGTAACTTGGATTACTTTAGATTTTTTTGTCTTATCCAATAATACAGCATTATATTTTTTACAAGCTTTAATAGCTTGTTTGATCTTATTTTCATTTCCAACAATTTTAAATAAGGCCATTTCCTTAAATATTACACTTTTATCATTTCTTTTAAAATCGGCTACTTTATGGACTGGAACAAGTTTTTTTAATTGAAGTTTTATCTGATCTACAACTTGTGGAGTTCCTGTTGTGACGATAGTAATTCTTGAAATATTTTTTTTTGCGTCAACTTCAGCTACAGCTAACGACTCAATATTATATCCTCTTCCAGAAAATAAACCTACAACTCTGGCTAAAACACCGGTCTCATTATCAACCCATACAACAATTATATGAGTGTCTGATTTTTCTTTTTTAGTAGAAACGCTGTAAGCCGATTTTGGATTTGTCATAGCTATACCAAAGATTTTCCTTTACCAGTAATTTTATTTTCTTCTTTTTCATCAGGTCCTAATATCATTTGATTGTGAGCTTTACCTGATGGTATCATTGGAAAACAATTTTCATTTGGATCTACTCGGCAATCAAAAATAACTGGACCATCAAATTGAAGCATCTCTGTAATTTTTTCATCGAGATCATTAGGTTTTTCAGCTATAATTCCTTTGCAACCGTACGCTTCGGCTAATTTAATAAAATCAGGTAACGCCTCAGAATAACTCTCTGAATAATTTTTCTCATGTAATAATTCTTGCCATTGTCTCACCATTCCCATGTACTGATTATTCAAAATAAAAATTTTAATTGGTAGATTGTATTGAACTGCAGTCGACATCTCTTGCATTGTCATCAAAACTGAGGCCTCTCCAGCTATATCAATTACTAATTTTTTTGGATGTGCGATTTGAACTCCAACTGCAGCTGGTAATCCATACCCCATAGTTCCTAAACCACCAGAAGTCATCCAACGATTAGGTTTATTGAATTTATAATGTTGAGCAGCCCACATTTGATGCTGACCAACTTCTGTAGTAATAAAAGTATCTTTATCTTTCGTAAGTTCATAAAGTCTCTGAACTGCATGTTGTGGTTTAATTGTTTCATCACTATTTTTAAAATGAAGCGAATTTTTTGTTCTCCATTTTTGAATTTGTTCCCACCACTGAGAAATTTTTTGTTTATTAGATTGTTTAAGATCTATACTATTTTTTTTCAAAGTTTTAGTAACGTTCTCGAGGACAATTTTTACATCTCCAACCAATGCTAGATCAACTTTGATAATTTTATTTATAGATGATGGATCGATATCAATATGAACTTTTTTTGATTTTGGTGAAAACTCATCAATCTTACCTGTAATCCTATCGTCAAATCTTGCTCCAATATTAATCAATAAATCACAATCATGCATTGCATTATTTGCTTCATAAGTTCCATGCATACCAAGCATACCTAAAAATTGATTATCGTCACCCGGATACGCACCTAAACCTTGTAGAGTTGATGTAATTGGGAAGCCTGTCAATTGAACTAGCTCTCTTAAAGCTTCACTTGCCTCTGGGCCTGAGTTAATAACACCACCACCAGAATAAATAATTGGTTTTTTTGATTTATTCATTAAATCAATAAGCTCATCAATTTCTTTTTGTGAAAAATGATTCAATGATTTTCCATTTAACTTTTTTTGAATTTTTGGTTTTGAGTATCCAATTTTTGCAAATTGAATATCTTTTGGAATATCAACTAAAACTGGACCAGGCCTACCAGTTGTTGCAACTCTAAAAGCTTCATGCAGAGTTTTTGACAAATCTTTGATATCTTTTATTAACCAATTATGTTTTGTACAAGGTCTAGTAATACCTGTTGTATCACATTCTTGAAAAGCATCAGTACCTATTAAGTGAGTTGGAACTTGTCCTGAAATACAAACTAATGGAACAGAGTCCATATATGCATCAGTTAATGCAGTCACAACATTAGTTGCACCAGGTCCTGAAGTTACTAAGACGATTCCTGGTTTACCTGATGATCTTGCATAACCTTCTGCGGCATGTCCTGCTCCTTGTTCATGTCTTACTAAAATATGTTTTATTGAAGAATGATTTTTTAATTCATCATAGATTGGTAAAACTGCGCCACCAGGATATCCAAAAATAAACTCTACATCTTGATCTTCAAGACATTTAAAAACAATTTCGGCACCTGTATATAATTTAGACATAAATGCAATCTAGCTGAAGTTGTGCTGATTGGTCAAGACTAACTACGAAATATCTAAACTTTTTTTAAAAATTTATTTAGATCACTTGACTTGATCTTATTCCAATCCGACATATTACCTCTAGCCCAAGTAGTCTGTCTTTTGGCATATTGTCTTGTCTTTATTGATATTTTTTCAATAAGCTCATGTTTTTGGATACCTTTTTCTAAATAATCTTTTATATCTTTAACTCCTATAGCCTTATATGCAGTCTTAATTCTTGGAATTTTTAGTTTTATAAACTTTTTTGCCTCTAATATTGCGCCAACTTTTATCATGTTTGCTGCACGAGTATTTATTTGTCCAATTAATTTTTCTCTTGGATAATCTATGTAAATTTTGAAAAAATCCCCCTTTTCAAAATCTGATTTAGTATTTTTAAACCAATCATACATAGATTTTTTTGTGTATGATTTTATTTCATAAGCACGGATAGCTCTTTGAGTATCTGAAGGATTAATATGATCTATTGTCTTTGGGTCTAATTTATTTAACTTTAAAAAAAATTTTTTTGTACCAAGTTTAATATGTAAATTTCTTACCTTTTGTCTAAATTTGATTGGTATATTTGGAATTTGAACTAATCCTTCGGTAAGGATTTTAAAATATAATCCTGTACCTCCAACAAGAATAGGAGTTTTTTTTCTTTTTTTTAAATAAAAAATTTTTTGTTTTACTAATTTAAGCCAATCACCTGATGAAAAATTTTTTTTTGCACTTTGAAAACCATATAAATGATGTTTTATTTTTTTGTAATCTACTTTTAATGGTCTGGCAGATAATATTTTTAACTCTTTGTAAACTTGCATACTATCAGCATTAATTATTTCTCCATTTATTTTTTTAGCCAGTTTAATTGCAAATTTAGATTTTCCTGATGCTGTTGGTCCATAAATTAAAATAATTTTGGATTTTAAATCCATATATTAATCTAATTTTATACCAATATATCTTCTTTTATTTTGACTGTTGTATATTACTAGAAGAATTGTTTTTTGATTACTTTTTAAAACTTCTTTTACAACTTTATTTAAATCATCAACAGATTTAATTTTTTTCTTTTGTGCTTCCAAAATAATGCTGTCAACTTCTACTGAGTTTAATAATGGGCTTGTTGATTCAATATTTGTTATAACAAGACCATTGGTTTGATTAGGTAAATTTCTAGACTTTATATCCTCTTTGGTAAGCTTTCTTACTGTTATCTTTAAATTGTCTATTTGTGATTCCTTTTGCTTAGCCTCTTCTTCTGCTACTTTGAAATCTTCTGAAGTTTCCAATCTTCCTAAAGTAATATCTTTAATGATCTCTTTTTTATTTCTCCAAATTTTAACTTTAACTTTTTTTCCTACTTCTGTTCTTGCAACTATTATGGGTAGCTCTTTCATTTCACTAATTTTTTCACCATCAAATTCTAGAATAATATCTCCTGCTTTCACTCCAGCTTTATCAGATGGACTGTTTTCAGCTACACTAGCTACTAGTGCACCTCTTGGTTTCCCCAAATCTTCAACGTCGGCTATTTCTTTTGTGACATCTTGAATTCTTACACCTAGCCATCCTCTTTTTGTTTCACCAAACTCTATAAGTTGCTTAATAACTATTTTTGCACTATTAGATGGAATAGAAAAACCAATTCCTATAGATCCGCTCCTTCCTAAAATTGCAGTATTAATCCCAATTACATCTCCATCCATATTAAACAATGGTCCGCCAGAATTACCTTGATTGATTGATGCGTCTGTTTGAATGTAATCTTCATATCTAGTTAAACCAATTGAACGATTTCTTGCTGAGATAATCCCTGATGTTACAGTTCCACCTAAACCAAAAGGGTTTCCAATAGCTATTACCCAATCACCGATTCTTGCTTTGTCAGAGTCGCCGAATTTAACAGGTTTAAATTTTTCTTTTGTGTTCAATTGTAATACAGCAATATCAGATAATGGATCTGCACCTAAAACTTTGGCTTTAAATTCCTTGTCGCCATCAACACGAACAATAATATCATCTGCTCCCTGAATGACATGATTATTTGTTATCACGATTCCATCTTCATCAATAATAAATCCTGAACCAAGTGCTGAAGATTGCCTTTCTTGGGGTGTTCCAAATTCCTTAAACATGTCCTCAAAAGGAGATCCTGGAGGAAATTCAAAACCTGGAAAGGGATTACTTTTCGTGACTACTGTTTGAGTTGTAGAAATATTTACAACAGAGGGCATTAATTTCTCTGCTAAATCAGCAAATGACCCTGGAATAGTTTGAGAATTTGAGTTTTGGAAAACTCCAAAAGTAATTAAAATAACACCAATAATAAATTTAATTTTTTTCATTTTAATTTTTCATCAAATAAACAATAATAAATCCAATAATTGCAAAAAATAGTCCGCCAGTTCTTAGTTGACTAACATGAATTATTTCAAGTTTTTTCAACATACTTTTCATTTTTGATGGAAATATGGCATATAGAATACCTTCAATAAATAAGAAAAGACCAAAAGCAATGATCAATTCTTTCATAAAAATTTACTCTGATTTAGGTTTTATATTTCCAAAAAATTTAAAGAACTCACTATCAGGTGATAATATTAATGAAGTCTCACCACCAATTAATGCTTTTTCATAAGCTTGCATTGCTCTATAAAAAGCAAAGAACTCTGGGTCTTGTCCGAAAGCGTTAGCGAAGATATTGTTTCTTTTACCATCCCCTTCACCTTTCATGATTTCTGATTTCTTCTGTGCATCAGCTAAAATCACTGTTACCTCTTTATCTGCAGTTGAAGTAATAGTAACTGCCATCTCTGCACCTCTCGCTCTAAACTCTTTTGCTTCTCTCTCCCTTTCAGTTTGCATTCTCCTAAAAATTGCATCACTGTTTGCTTGAGGAAGGTCAGCTCTTTTGATCCTTACATCATTAATTTTAATCCCAAAGTTTTCAGCTTCATTATTTACACCCTCTTGAATCAAAGCCATTTGTTTAGTTCTATCTTCAGATAATAATGTTTGTAATTCTTGTTGACCTAAAACATTTCTTATTCTTGAATTAATAATTGTTGCTAATCTTGATCTTGCAACTCTTTCATTTCCAACTGAAATATAGAATTTAAGAGGGTCAACAATTTGAAATCTTGCAAATGCATCCACTATTAATCTTTTTTGATCAGATGCAATAACTTCTTCCGGTGGAGTATCAAGATTTAAAATTCTTTTGTCTAAAAAAACAACGTTTTGAATAAATGGAATCTTAAAATTTAACCCAGGCTTTAAAATAATTCTTTTTGGATCACCAAACTGAAGCACGATTGCTTGATTAACTTCTTTCACAATAAATATTGAGAAAAAAGCAGTTACAGCTATTGCAACAATTATGCCAGCAATGATTTTTCCTACATTCATTTTAGTTTGTCACTTTCTTTTTTTGTAATTCAGGTAATGGTAAATATGGAACTACTCCAGAACCTGCATTTTTTTCAATTATCACTTTGTCAATATCAGCTAAAACTTTTTCCATTGTCTCAAGATACATTCTCTCTTGTGTTACTGATTTTGCATTTTTATATTCATTATATATTGCCAAAAATCTGCTAGCCTCACCCTCAGCTTTTGCAACAACTTCTTTCTTATAAGCTTCTGCGGCCTGTAAAATCTTTTGCGCTTCTCCTCGAGCTCTCGGTATAACATCATTAGCATAAGCTTCAGCTTCATTTTTTGATCTTTCCATATCAGCTCTAGCAGCCTGTACATCTCTGAACGCATCGATGACTTGATCTGGCGGGTCTGCTTTTTGAGTTTGTACTTGTGTAATTTGAATACCGCTAGTGTATTCATCTAAAATTTCTTGAATAATTTCTTGTGTATCAGTTTCTATTACTGACCTTCCTTCAGTAAGAATTGGCTGAATATTAGATCTCGCTATAACTTCTCTCATTGCAGTTTCTGCTGCAGCTTTTACAGTTCCTTCTGGATCTTGGATTTTGAATAAAAAATTTCCCGCATCTTTAATAACCCAAAAAACTGAGAAATCTATATTAACGATATTTTCATCTCCGGTTAACATCAGACTTTCTTGAGGCACATCAGCAACACCTCCCGATGAAGAGAAACCACTGTCTCTCTCAGATCTAAAACCAATATCAATTCTATTAACTTTTGTTACCTTTGGGGTTAATACATTCTCGACTGGAAATGGAATGTGATAATTCAATCCGGGTTGTGTTGTTTTTACAAATTTACCAAATCTCAAAACTACACCCTGTTCATCTGGTAAAACCCTATAAAGTCCACTTGCAAGCCAAACAAAACCTAGAATAATCAAAACTAAAATAGCCTGTTTTCCTCCCGAAGAACTCCCACCCGGTAAAAATTTTTTTATCTTCTCTTGAAATTCTCTTATAATTTTATCAACATCTGGTGGTGTTGGTCCTCTACCAGATCCATTTCCATCTCCTCCGGGCGAACCCCAGGGACTTCCACCTCTTTGTTGAAAATCATCAGACATATCTTATCTATATAGTGTCTAATTTATTAAAAACAAGTTAAGATCAATTTATGACTGATAAAAAGCCTGAACTAAGTGCCGCAATGAAAAAGAAGCTGAAGCCTAAGAAATTTACGAAAAATCCAATTTTAGGAACAAAATTTACGATTGCAATTTCAAGTGCTAAGGGAGGAGTTGGAAAATCCACTTTTGCAACAAATCTAGCACTAGCTCTAAAAAAAAGTGGTTGCAAAGTTGGTTTACTTGATGCTGATATTTATGGTCCATCTATTCCAAAAATGTTTAACATTAATGAAAAACCTAAAAGTGATGGTCAAAAATTGGAACCAATAATAAAATATGACATTCAATGTATGTCAATTGGTTTCTTAACTGATCAAAAAACACCAATGATTTGGCGTGGCCCTATGGTAACTAGTGCAATTAAAACTTTTACTCAAAAAGTAAATTGGAATGATTTAGATTTTATAATTGTTGATATGCCACCGGGAACTGGAGACACTCAATTAACTTTTGCACAAGATATTAAAATGGATGGAGCAATAATAGTTTCTACCCCTCAAGAGGTTGCTCTACTTGATGTGAAAAGAGGTATTAAAATGTTTGATAAACTTGGGGTACAAATTTTAGGACTAGTTGACAATATGAGTTTTTTTACTGGAGATGATGGAAAAAAATATAATATTTTTGGTGAAGGTGGAGTTAAGACAACTGCTAAAGAATTTGAAAAAAAATTTTTAGGAGAAATACCATTAAATCCAGAGGTTGGAAAATGTGGTGATAAAGGGAAGCCAATTGTTGAAGACAATCCCGAACATCAAATTTCTAAAATATTTTCAAATTTTGCAGATAAAATTAAATTATTTTATTTAAAGTAGAAATTATTTAAAAACAAACAATTAATCATATGAAGAAAATTGTTGACTTTTTTATTAATACAAATCTTTTAGTTGTCAACTGGGCACTTAGTATATTTGACAAAATCTATCAAAAAAAAATTATTAAAAAATTAAGAGAATTATTAGATAGAAAAATAGATATGTTTTTTGATGTAGGTGCACATAAAGGAGAATTTACAAATTTAATACTACAAAATTTTTCTATAAACAGTTTGGAACTTTTTGAACCAAATCCTGATAGCTTTAAATATTTAAAAAATAAAATTGATAACAAAAGAATAAATATTAATAACTATGCTTTGGGTGAGAAAGAAGAAAGAAAAAAATTTAAAATAATGAGAGAAACTTCATCATCAACTTTAAGTGAAATCAATAAAAATTCAAAATATTTTAAAAGAAAAAATTTTATTTTAAATTTAGGATTAAGTTCTGAAATATTTGAGGAAATCGATATTAATATTCTTGATGGCTTAAAAATAACTAAAGAAAAAAAAATAGGTATAATTGATTTATTAAAGATAGATACTGAAGGACACGAATATTTTGTATTAAAAGGATTTCAAGAAAATATTTCTAAAATTAAAGTTATTTTTTTTGAGCATCATTATGATCAAATGATAATAAAAAATTATACTTTCTCTGATATCCATGAGTATCTTAAAAGTAAAAATTTTACTCAAAACTCAAAATTTAAAATGCCCTTTAGAAAATCTTTTGAATATATCTATACAAATAAAAATTATTTTTAAATATTTGTAAAATTAATTTTTACTCATTAAAACAATATCAATACTGGAACCATCAATTATTTTAATCTTTTTTAACTTATTAAAATTTAAATCATAGACTGAATAATTATGTTTTTCTAAAAAATTATGAAATTCCTTAGTGCTTGAGCCATTTTCATAAAATAAATATGGGGCATACTCCATAAATATTATAGGCTTCATTATATTTAAAGTTTGTACTGCACTTTTTAATACATCAAGCTCAAAACCATCCACATCAATTTTTAAAATAATTTGATCTCTAATTTTATTTTTTTCCACAAAAGAATCCAAAGAAATAATTTTTGTAGATTTATCAACTTTTTTTAAAATTCCTTTATGGACTTTGTGGGCTTTTTTGTTAGAGATAAGGCTCCAGCTTGAATAAATATTTTTAGGTTTTATCTTATTGTTTGAAATAAAATACTTAAAAGATACAATTTTTTTTTTTAATTCAGGATTTAGACCAATATTGTTTATTTGTTTTTTAAAAGCATAATCTGTAGGTTCAATTGAAAATATTTTAAAATTAAAAAAATTTTTATTCAATAGGCTGCTAGCTAAAAATAGAGATTTGTCACCTATATTAGAACCTACATCAATTATATTAAAGAAATAATCATGGGGATTCTTATGCTTAAGAATATACTTATTCACAGATTGAACCAATTTTTTTTGAAATGAACCAAATAAAAAAATAGATAGATCAATCCCCTCTGAAATATCTAGTTTCCATTTTATTGAATTTCTAATTATTGCAAATTTTTTTTTAAACCCAAAAAAAAATAAAATTTTAGAAATAATTTTAGCAATTAAAATTTTAAAACTTGTTTTCACAACTTATCTTATCTTAAAGAAAAAAGTTAACATTCCTAAAAGAATTTTGAAACCATCCTTAAATTCATTTACTTTTTTAAATCCTGCAATTCTTTTTCTTTCGTGACTTGGTGTGTCTATATATTGGGCTTTTATTCTTTTTGCTTTAATCGGAATTTCTACGCATAAACAAAAATCATTACTTTGTAAGTTTAAAGAGAGGAAAGATTTTGTCTTACCTAAAATATATGTATACAAGATATCTGATATCTTCAGAGAAAATAAAATTTTTCCTAACAATGAAAAAATAAAATTACCTATTCTAGTAATAATCGTGTCATCATCACTTTTACCATCTTTTAAATATCTCGATGAAAAAATAAAATCTTTATTTTCACATAGTTTAAGCATTTCATTTAAATACTTCGGATCAAAAGATCCATCTGCATTAAAAATACACATATATTCAGTTTTAGTATTTTTTATTCCTTCTATGATTGCATTTCCATAACCCTTTCCAGATTGATAAATTAATTCAATATCGAAATCTTTAATTGCATCAATCGTGTCTACATCCGTTTTTTCTAAAACTACCAAAATTTCACAATCTAAGTTATTGATCTCACTTATGACCTTAGGTAATGACTCTGACTCATATTTAGCAGGGATTATAAGTGTTAGATTTTTCACATTCCTCTTTAATATCGAAAATATCCTAATGTCAAATATCTAATTCATTACACAATAAATTAATAGTTTTGTTATCAATTCTACTATGCCAATATTTTAAATAGTACAAAGTAGCATCATATTGCTCTGAGACTACATTAAATCTAAATTCTTTACATACATCACTCATTAAATTTTTTCTCTCAAAGACTTTAGCGTATTTTTTTTCGAATTTTTTTAAATTATCTTGTTCAGATGGCATAAGATAGGACTTAAAAAAACTATTATTAAATAAAAAAATAAATACAACCATAAATGAGATAATCTTATAATGTTTATTATTGAGTTGATTTAAAGAAACACCAAATACTAATAAATAACAAACAGTATAATATAGGTGATAATAAACAGAAGATCTTAAACCATTTACAAATGTAATAAATAATAAAGTTATTAATAAAGAAAATATTAAAAGTATGTTTGATCTTTTTTTTATTAAATGATCTTTGATTATTAAAAAAATTAAAATTAACAATAAAAATAATTCTAGAAAACTTTGGTCATAATTTCTAAAAACTATTAAAATAGTATCCAAAATAAATTTTATGTCTATGACTCCTCCAGCATTTATAGATTGAAATTCTGTTAAATAATGTATTGGATTGGT
>CACNWC010000005.1:0-5000 GCA_902624075.1 uncultured Pelagibacteraceae bacterium
ATTAATCTGATCATCATTTAATTTTTTTACAGGAATATCAAAAAATAAAACAGGTTTTGAAGTTGAATAATTATATTCAAATGATATTCCAGACCAATCTGTAATTAAAACATCTGATTCTTCAAAGCTTTTTGTAAGAGACTCAAAGATATCTATTTGAAAGTTTAAATTTGATAAAAAATTATCTTTAAAACTTTCAAATCTACTTTTAAAACGCTTAACGTATTCTGGATGTGGTCTAAATATTATTTTATAATCTTCTATTAAAAGCATACTAATAAGATCTTTATAATACTTGTCATATAAATCATTAATTTTTGGATCCCATGAGGGGGCGATTAATATTTTTTTAATCATATTGTTTTCAGATCTTTCAACATTTTGATTAACGCTTAAAATATCAAAATATGGATATCCAGTTTGTAATAGTTTTTGATTACTATTATCAAGTTGGGTGTTTAATTCTTTAAGTTCCTCAAATTGATAAGCTCCGTTACAACATATGGTGTCATAATTTTTAAATGCGTTTTTTCCGTATACCATACGTGTGCTAACTACTGAGTGAAAAATATATAAGTAATGCTTACAAAATTTCGATTTTTTTACATGTAAATTACCTATATCCGGTGTTGTTAAAATTAATATTCCACAATTAATATTGCTTAATAGTAGATTTCTTAAAAAATCAGACTGAATACTGATCATTTCAATATTCTTTAATTTTTTTAACTGATCATCTAATTTATCAGATATCAATGTTACTTTTAAATTAGACTTTTCTAGATAATCAATAATATGTCCAAAATATTTTTTATATTGGAGACTCTCTATATAAATTACAATTTTTTTATTATGATTAAATTTTAAGAAGCTTTTTATATCTTGAAAAAAAATTTTTAAATTAAATAAAATTTTGTAAAAATAAGATCTTAAATAAAAAATTAAAGTAGCAAGACCAGCTAAAATAATATTAAAAATTGCTCCAATTCCCCCAGGGTCAATATAGGCATGAGCATTATTAGGGTAAAATAGGAAAGCTAATAAAAAATAAAACATAATTAAAAAAAATCTCCTTTTAAAATTTTAGATGCATCTATAATGCTGTCATCAATTGAATTATTTTTTAATCTCTGTTTGTTTATGTTTAAAACAATTTTATTTTTCATTTATTCAATTTTTTATTTCAACTAATAAACCATTAAAATTTTCAAGACCTTTTTCATAACAACTTATAATTTTTTTTGCTACTTTTTTTGGGCTTAAAAAATTTCTTCCCTTAAGATAATCTGATTTAAATTCATTAAATATTTTTGGTTTTTCAGTTTTTAATTTAAACCAATGTTTGTGTTTTAATAATATTGGACCTGGGAGAAACCCGGTTATAGAGATATTAAATTGCTTTAATTCTCTAGCTGCTAATTTTATATAAATATTCAAAAAAGATTTTGAACATACATATGGTGCTGCACCTCCATATTTTTCTACATCCGGTCCACCATCTAAAGTGCTACTTGATGATATATGAATTACTTGACATTTTTTTTTTCTTTTAATCATTTCTGATAAAATATTATTATTTATTTCAATACTTGATCCAACATTGAAATCAAAAACTTTGTTCCAGTCTTTAATTGGGGACATGGTTTTTCTTACTCCTAATCCTCCACCTATGCAATGAATAATTATATCTGGATTGATACTTTTTAATTTTTTATGAATTTTTTTAAATTCATTCTTTGTAAGAACATCACATTTTAAAAAATTAATCTTTTTTCTTATTTTCTCTTGTTCAAAAGATCTTGATAGAACAGTTACGGAAAAATTTTTTTTAATAAAATATTTAACCAACTCAAGTCCAATTCCTTTGCTTCCACCAGTAATTAATATTTTTTTTTTCAGTTTAGCCATATAAGCTTAGAATTTACATTTCTTTAAATGATTATTACATGAAAAATCAGCCAAACTAAGCAAAAAATGATTGAAACTGGTATAAAAAAAACTTAAGAAGTTTACTTATCACAATCGTGGAGCTGACTTTAAAATACTAAATCTATATTAAAGAATTTTGTATATCTTTTTTAATACATCATTTTCATTTGGATAAAAATATTTTTCAAGAGCATAGCTTACTGGATGTGAAACATGTGGTGGTGTAATTCTAATTATATTTGACTTAAGCTTGCTTCCAATTTTTTCAGAAACAAACGCACTAACTTCAGCACTTACTCCACAAAAACTCCAATCGATATCAAAAACAACAAGTTTGCCAGTTTTTTTAACTGAGTTCAATATTGTTATTTTATCTAAAGGATATGATGATCTCAAATCAATTACATCACAATTAATTTTTTTTTTTTTTAACTCCCGAGAAACTTTTTTCATTAATGGTAGCATCGATGAAAATCCAAGAAGACTTAAATCATTGCCAGTTTCAAGCACATTAGCATTACCGATTTTTACCTTGTAAAATTTTTTTGGCACTAAACCAACTGAGTTATATAAAGATTTATGTTCTAAAAATAAAACTGGATTATTATCAAAAACAGATGCAATCATTAAACCTTTTGCATCATATGGGCTTGAGGGTAATACAACTTTCATGCCTGGAAAATGAGAATATATTGAATGAAATGCCTGTGAGTGATTTGGTCCTTGACCCCACCCTTGTCCAACGGTTGCTCTAATTACTATTGGGCATTTTAATTTACCGCCAAACATATAATGAATTTTTGATGCTGCGTTGAATACTTGATCCAAAGTTAATAATGTAAAATCTAATCGAAAATGAATCATTATTGGTCTCAAATTATTAATAGCAGCACCAATACCTAGTCCAGTCATACTGGCTTCTGACAAAGGAACATCAAATATTCTTTTTGATCCAAATTCTTTTTCTAAATTTAGTGGTACTCCAAATGGCCCAGAGGCTATTTCTATACCTTCACCATATACAAAAACACTATCGTCTTTTTGCATTGATTGCTGAATACCTTCCCTAATTGCATCCAAATATGATAATTTTCTCATGCTAATACATTTTTAAAAAGATCTTTTTTGCCTGGTAATTTAGATTTTTTTGCATAGCTCACTGCTGCTTGTATCTCGAAGTCAATTTTTTCATCAATTAATTTAATATTTTCTTTATTTAATAATTTTTTAGTAATTAAATATTTCTGCAATGATACTAAAGGATCTGAATTACGCATTTTGTTCAAATCATTTTTTGATCTCAAGCCAGGGCCTATATCCTCTCCTTGACCACAGTGTGCCATAAACCTATTAACTTTAGCTTCTACAAAAACTGGTTTATTATTTTTTTTTATATAACTGATGATTTTTTCGATTTTGTTTAAAAATAAAACTGGATTGTTTCCGTCTAGTTTAAAACTTTTTAATCCAAAATTACTTACCCTTAAACTAATATCTTTTTGCGCATGTCTAGAGCTAATATGAGAAAAGGATGCAAATCCATTATTTTCACATACAAAAAGTATTGGTAATTTTTTTAATGCAGCAAAATTAAGACTTTCGTACAATACACCTTGATCAGCACCTCCATCACCAAAAAAAACTACAGATAAATTTTTTTTTTTTTTGTATTTTAAATAAAATGAAGCTCCTAGAGCAATTGGGATATTTGTTCCAACTACGCCATGACTACCCATCATGCCCTTCTTTGTATCTATTAAATGCATAGACCCACCTTTTCCCTCGGTACAACCAGTTACTTTGTTGTATAATTCAGCCATGAATGATTTCAAACAACCACCCTTAGCAATATAATGTCCATGACATCTGTGGCTGCTAAAAATTTGATCCTTATCATTTAAATTAACGCACACTCCTGCTGCAACAACTTCCTGTCCTATTGCATAATGATGAGGACATCTCATTTCTTGCTCAGGGTTAAGCTCAATTAATTTTTCCTCAGATTTTCTAATTTTGGATACTGAGATGTAGAAATCTATAATTTTTTTTTTTGAAAGCATAATCTTTTTAATTAAAAAATGTTACAAGGTATTTAAATAATATCAATTAATACCAAATTACCTAAAAATTGGGTGTTTACAATACTTTTTTTAGGTGCAGTTTAATATCAACTCTGATAATTTTTTTGTATTAATGGAAAATTTATATAAATTTTTATATCAAAAAAACAAGATCAAATTCTAATTAATTTATAATTTATCTTCTATGAAAAAAAAGATTTTACTAACAGGCGGCTCTGGATTTATTGGATATGAATTTTTAAAAAAATTAATACTTTTAAAAAATTACGATATTTTTTGTATAGTAAATAAAAGAAAAATAAATTTGAAAAATATAAAATGTTTTAAAGTAAATCTATTAAATCTTGTAAAACTAAAAAAAATAATAAATAAAATTAATCCAGACATAGTATTTCATTTTGCTGGTTATGTTAACCCAGCTAAAAATCAAATTTATAAAGATAAGTCAAAAAAATTAAATTTTTTAGCTACAAAAAATTTATGTCAAAATATAAAAAGTGACTGCCATATAATTTTTTCATCTACAGACAAAGTTTATAAAAATATAAAAACAACATTTAGAGAAAATAATTTAGTTTCATCAAAATTTGAATATGCAAAAAATAAAATTAAATCAGAAAAATTAATAATTAAAAAATTTAAAAAACATCATATTTTTAGAATTCCTATTATTCACGGAAAAGGAAATTTAAAAAGTAGTTCAATAATAGATAAATCAATTTTAAAAATTAAAAATTATCAAAAAAATTATTTATACAAGAATTTATATAGATCATTCTTATATCAAGATGATTTTAATAAATGTCTTATTAAATGTTTAAAGAATACACAATATGGAGTTTATAATGTGGGGACTAAAAAAATGAGTTATTTTAATAGAGCTAAACAAATCTTAAAAAAAATGAATATAAATTTCAAAGATAATTTGAAAGCTGATTTTAATTTATCATTTAAAAATCCCGAGATAGTATTAAACTCTGAGAAAGCTAA
>CACNWC010000005.1:7500-68391 GCA_902624075.1 uncultured Pelagibacteraceae bacterium
CCTCTATGGTTAGCTTTTCCAAACTATTCAAATTTTTTCAATAAAACTACTGGCCTAGTCCGCTTTCGCTCGCCACTACTAACGGAATCTCAATTGATTTCTTTTCCTCTGGTTACTTAGATGTTTCAGTTCTCCAGGTTGTCTCTTTAAACCTATTTATTCAGTTTAAAGTACCACATAAAGTGGTGGGTTTCCCCATTCGGAAATTTTCGGATCAAAACTTACATACAGCTCCCCGAAACTTATCGCAGTATATCACGTCCTTCATCGGCTTTCAGTGCCAAGGCATCCGCCACACGCCCTTAAACGCTTGATTTATGCACAGAAAAAAATTCTGTGTTGAATCAAATTTTTATTTGAACATTAGCTAATAACATTTCTAATGTTCGGATATAGATATTGATATTAATTATTATTTTTATTTACAATTTTTATAACTAAGTGTTCTGGTGGAGGATAGCGGGATCGAACCGCTGACCTCCTGAATGCAAATCAGGCGCTCTCCCAGCTGAGCTAATCCCCCATGATCTTTTGGTGGGCCGAGAAAGACTCGAACTTTCGACCCCACCCTTATCAAGGGTGTGCTCTAACCAACTGAGCTACCGGCCCCCATGCAAGAGAAACACTAACTTTAAGAAGAGAAATGAGGACGGTCAACATTAACCGTGTATATTATTTAGAATAAAATTTTACTTTTATTCATCCTTAGAAAGGAGGTAATCCAGCCGCAGGTTCCCCTACGGCTACCTTGTTACGACTTCACCCCAGTCGCTGACTATACCGTGGTCAAGGGTTTAAAACCTTGCCTTAAGGTAGAACCAACTCCCATGGTGTGACGGGCGGTGTGTACAAGACCCGGGAACGCATTCACCGTGGCACGCTGATCCACGATTACTAGTAATTCCAGCTTCATGCACTCGAGTTGCAGAGTGCAATCCGAACTGAGGTATTTTTTAAGGATTTGCTTAACGTCGCCGTCTTGCTTCCTGTTGTAAATACCATTGTAGCACGTGTGTAGCCCAACACGTAAGGGCCATGAGGACTTGACGTCATCCCCACCTTCCTCCAGCTTATCACTGGCAGTTCTTTCAGAGTGCCCAACTAAATGATGGCAACTAAAAGTGAGGGTTGCGCTCGTTGCGGGACTTAACCCAACATCTCACGACACGAGCTGACGACAGCCATGCAGCACCTGTGTTTCGTCCGGCCGAACCGAAAACTTTAATCTCTTAAAGTCGCGACGAACATGTCAAGTGTTGGTAAGGTTCTGCGCGTATCTTCGAATTAAACCACATGCTCCACTACTTGTGCGGGTCCCCGTCAATTCATTTGAGTTTTAACCTTGCGGTCGTACTCCCCAGGCGGTGTGTTTATTGCTTTCGCTGCGACACTGAAAATAAATTTCCAACGTCTAACACACATCGTTTACGGCATGGACTACGAGGGTATCTAATCCTCTTCGCTACCCATGCTTTCGTTCCTCAGTGTCAGTAATGATCCAGAAAGCTGCCTTCGCAATTGGTATTCTTTCTAATATCTACGAATTTCACCTCTACACTAGAAATTCTGCTTTCCTCTATCAAACTCTAGCTGAAAAGTTTTGATGGCAGTTCCAGAGTTAAGCTCTGGGATTTCACCACCAACTTTTTCAACCACCTACGAACTCTTTAAGCCCAGTAATTCCGAACTACGCTAGGTCCCTTCGTATTACCGCGGCTGCTGGCACGAAGTTAGCCGGACCTTCTTATTCGGGTACAGTCATTTTCTTCCCCGACGAAAGAGCTTTACAACCCAAGGGCCTTCTTCACTCACGCGGCATCGCTGCATCAGAGTTTCCTCCATTGTGCAAGATTCCCCACTGCTGCCTCCCGTAGGAGTTTGGGCCGTGTCTCAGTCCCAATGTGGCTGATCATCCTCTCAAATCAGCTATTGATCACAGTCTTGGTAGGCTTTTACCCCACCAACAAACTAATCAAGTGCGGGCTCATCCAATGGTGCATAAAGCTTTCTCCGTAAAGACTTATCCGGTATTAGCACAAGTTTCCTCGTGTTATTCCAGGCCAAAGGGAAGATACCCACATGTTACTCACCCGTCTGCCACTAAGTATTGCTACTTCGTTCGACTTGCATGTGTTAGGCGTGCCGCCAGCGTACGTTCTGAGCCATGATCAAACTCTCAAGTTTAAAAACGGCGCACACTAGCTTCTATATAAATTCTAAGAATAAAATTTATATAAATGTTGAAGTGTGTACGACAAATTTTTGGTAACCTTAACCGTCCACACTTCTCTTCTTAAATATTAACTTTTTATATAGCTAATTGAGCCAAAAGCTCAATGATTCTCAATTAATTTATTATTTATGCAATAATTTCTGAGAAAGTTTGATGCTTATAGGCTAAAATAATAGGAAATCAAGCTTTTATGATTAAAAAAAGCTTAAAAAAGTCTGGTTTTTAAAGGGTTTTTTTTGATTTTTTAGAAATGCTGAACTAATAATTGTGAGCTTAAAATTATATAACTTTTTACTAAATTTTATTTAAATGATTAATAAACTAAAATCAAAGTTAAAAAAAAATACTGAATTAATAGCTCTAGGATTTTTAATTTTTGTTACTATTGTTTCAACCACATATTACAATTATAGCAAAAAAAAAATTTATAAAAACTATCAAAATATTCTTAATAACGTTTATTTAAAAAAAACTGTTAATCATTTATTTAATAGTTTAGAGCCAAAATTTAAAAAAATTGAACATAGAATCTCTCCTGGAGAAACTTTTCAAAGTGTTCTAGAAACATATTCAGTAGCACCATCAGAAATAGAAGAAATCAAAAAAAAATTGAAAAAAAAGACTAACCTCAATAAACTTACTCCTGATCAAAAAATTAGTTTCACAATAGATCAAACAAATAATCAAATTAAAGAATTTATTTTTCAAATTTCAAACACAAAAAAAATATTTTTAACTAAAAGTGTAGAGGCTAAAGAATTTAATCAAAAAATTGTGGCTACTAAATTAGATAAAGATATTATTTATGCAGAGAATATAATCCAACAAAGTCTTTATAGATCAGCAGTTAGTAAAAAGATACCTGTTAGTGTGATAATCGAATTTGCAAGGATTTATGGTTTTCAGGTTGATTTTCAACGAGACATTAGAAAACAAGATACTTTTCAAATAATGTATGAATCTTTTAGTGATGAAAAAGGAAAAATTGTTGAAACAGGAAATATCTTATTTGCCAATCTTAAATTAAGTGGTCAAAATAATGCTTTATATTATTTTGATAAAAAGGGAAGTGAAGGTCACTATGATAAAAATGGAAAAAGTGTAAAAAAAGCCCTAATGAAAACTCCGATAAATGGAGCTAGACTTTCATCACCGTTTGGAATGAGAAAACATCCAATTGATGGTTTTAATAAAATGCACAAAGGAACAGATTTTGCTGCACCTATGGGTACACCAATAATGGCCTCAGGTGACGGTATCGTAAAAAAAGCTGGTTGGTGTGGTGGTGGAGGAAATTGTGTTGTCATCAAACATAACTCAACTTATCAAACTGTTTATGCACACATGTCAAAATTTGCCGTTGGTATTAAAAGTGGAGTTAGAGTAAAACAAGGTCAAACAATTGGTTATGTCGGATCCACTGGAAAATCAACAGGGCCACATTTACATTATGAAGTAATTGTTAATGGGAAAAAAATTAACTCACAAACTTTAAAGTTACCATCTGGAAAAATATTAAAAAATAATGAAAGAGTATTATTTGAAACTAAGAAAATAAAGTTGGATGTTTTAAAATCAGAGAAAATAATAGGTTTAAATTAGTTTGCTTGAACTTCTGATTTGATTTTTTCAGAATTTTCATTTTCTGTTAAATCTTTATCCTTTTTTTCTTTATCAGAGGAAATGTCTGAATTAACTGAACTTTCAGTAAAATTATTTGTTTTTTTAAAATTTTCTTTTTCATTTAAAATTCTAGTAAAATGATCTGCATGTTGAAAATAGTTTTCTGATAAAATTTTATCACCACTTGATAGTGCTTCCCTTGCTAAGTTATTATATTTTTCAATTAATTTTGGGGCATTATGATTATTTCTTCCTGGTATCTTTCTTTGAAAGTTTTCACTATTTGTAAAATTATTTACAAATTTTGATCGTTCCCCATTCGATTTAAAAGATCTGTCACCTCTTCTAAAGTTATTTCTTCTTTGATTGTTTTTGTTTCTAAAAGTAACCATCTTTAACTTAATTATAATTTTGTACTAATAATACATCTGTCATTTCCCGCTAAATCCTTCACAACTTTATTAATATAAAAACCTTTTTTTTTTAATAATTCCCTAATTATTTTTCTTTGATCAAAAGCTATTTCCAAAAAAAATTTACCTTTTTTTTTAATCAGTTCAGATGATTTATTTATCACTTTCTCTACAACTGATATTCCATTTAATCCGCCGTCTAAAGCAAGTTTTGGCTCAAAACCTATTACATCTTTATCCAAATATTTGAAATCTAAATTTTTAATATAAGGAGGATTTGATATAATTAAATCATATTTGCCATATTTAAAATTGTCAATATCAGAATTAAACAATTTTACTCTATTTTTTAAACCAAATTTAGTAACATTTGTTTTGCATAAATCTATTGATTTTTTGCTAATATCGATACCAATTCCACTAAAATCTAATCTTTCTTTTAATATTGATAAAAGAATACATCCTGATCCGATACCAATATCTAGTATCTTTTGTTTGGATTTAAACTTTGTAAATTTTAATACTTGATCAACTATTAGTTCCGTATCTGGTCTAGGAATTAAAACATCTTCGGATATGTTAAATTCGTATTTCCAAAATTCTTTCTTTCCAGTTATGTATGAGACTGGTTTAAGAAGAGATCTTTTTTTAATTAAATTTCTATATTCACAAATATATCTTTTTTTTAAACTTTCCGATAAATTAAGGAGTACATATTTTCTGTCTTTTTTTATAACATGAGAAAGTAAAATTTCGCTATCTAAATTTGCAGATATAACTTTTTTTTTTGCTAGTAAGCGTGATGCTTCATAAAGAGCTGTTTGCAGTTTCATAAATTAGATATTTTTAAGGCTTTCTTCTTGAGCTTGTAAAGTTAATGACTCAATCATTTCATCAAATGCAATGCCCTCTAAAAATTCATCTAATTTATGTAAAGTTAAATTAATTCTATGATCTGTAATTCTTCCTTGAGGAAAATTATATGTTCTAATTCTTTCTGATCTATCCCCTGTTCCAATTTTACTTTTTCTATCTTGTGATCTCTCTTTTTCAATTCTAGATCTTTCAAGTTCGTATAATCTAGCTCTAAGTATTTTCATACCCTTGGCTTTATTTTTATGCTGAGATTTTTCGTCTTGTTGAGACACTGTAAGACCTGTAGGTATATGTGTTATTCTTACTGCACTATCTGTCGTGTTAACAGACTGTCCTCCAGGACCACCAGCTCTAAACACATCTATTCTTAAATCAGTTTCATTTATTTTTAAATCTACTTCTTCAGCCTCAGGCAAAACCGCAACTGTAGCAGCAGATGTATGAACTCTTCCTTGAGTTTCAGTATCTGGAACTCTTTGAACTCGATGAACTCCACTTTCATATTTCAAGGTTGAATAAATATTTGTTCCTTTAATTGAAGCAATAACTTCTTTAAGACCACCTGCTTCACTTCTCGAGATAGAAATTAATTCAAGTGACCATTTTTTTTTATGACTAATTTTTTCATACATTTTAAAAAGGTCTGCAGCAAATAAACTTGCCTCAAGACCGCCAGTGCCTGCTCTGATTTCTATGATAGCATTCTTTTTATCAGCTTCATCTTTAGGTAATAAAAATAGTTTTAATTTTTTTTCATTTTTTTCATATTCATTTTGTAAATCTTTGAGTTCGATTTCAGCCATTTTTGATAATTCTTCATCAGAATTTTTATCTTCTAAAATTTTTTCCAGATCTGCTTTATCTTTTTCAAATGAAATGTATTTTTTTGCATTCTCTATTATTTCATTTAAATCTGAGTATTCTTTTGACTTTTCTGCGAAAAATTTTTTATCTATTTTTCCAGAAGATAAGTCTTTTTCTAATAAAGAGTGTTTACTGATCAATTCTTCAATTGTTTTTTGTGGTATCATTTTTAATTTTTTTTTAAATCTAGGACTTTTTTCTCGACTGCACTCACAACTTTTTCAATCATATCATTTGTCAAAACTTTCTCTGACTGAATACCTGATAAATAAAGCATATTGCTTCCCTTATTGCCTCCTGTTATTCCCACATCTGTCATGGCTGCCTCACCAGGTCCATTAACTACACATCCTATAATAGATAAAGTGATAGGTGTTTTTATATGTGAAAGCTTTCTCTCTAAAATTTTCACAGTTTCAATTACCTGAAATCCTTGTCTTGCACACGAAGGGCAAGAAATTATCTTTACACCTCTTTCTCTTAAATTAAGAGATTTTAATATTTCATTACCTATTTTAACTTCTTCGACAGGGTTATCTGATAAAGAAATTCTTATTGTGTCACCTATACCATCTAAAAGTAAAGTTCCTAGTCCAATGGAGGATTTTATACTCCCCGGCACAAACCCTCCTGCTTCTGTAATTCCCAAATGAAGAGGATAATCAGTGGCCTTAGATAGCTGACGATAAGCCTCTATTGATAAAAAAACATCTGAGGATTTTACACTTATTTTTAAATTACTAAAATCTTCATCCTCCAAAATTTTGATATTTCTTAAAGCACTTTCAACTAATGCCTCTGGACAAGGTTCTTTATATTTATCTAAAATATCTTTTTCTAATGACCCTGCATTAACCCCAACCCTAATGGAACAATTATTATCACGTGCTGCTTTTATAACTTCTTTAATTTTATTTATATTACCAATATTTCCAGGGTTTATTCTTAAACAACTGGCACCACTCTCTGCAGCTTCGATTGCTCTTTTAAAATGAAAATGAATATCGGCAACTATAGGAATATCAACATGTCTGATAATTTCTTTTAATGCTCTAGATGACTCCTCATCTGGACAAGAAACTCTTACGATATCAGCGCCTTCACTTTGAATTTCATTTATTTGTTTTATAGTAGCTTTAATATCTGTTGTAAGAGTATTGGTCATCGATTGGACTGAAATAGGATTGTTTCCTCCAACCTTGACTTTACCTACATTAATTTCTCTTGTTTTTTTTCTCTTGATATCTCTAAATGGTCTTATGCTCATTTTTAATTATCTAATTTAAATTCTTTATGTAATGCAATTAATGCATTTTTAGTACTTTTTTTATCAATTAAAACTGAAATTTTTATCTCAGAGGTAGAGATTACCTGAATGTTAATTCTTTTTTTTGCAAGTGTTTGGAACATTCTAAAAGTGACCCCCGGAGTTGTAATCATACCAACTCCAATTACTGAAATTTTTGAAACACCTTTTTTAAATAATAGTTTTCTATAACTGATAGTTTTATTTTCTTGAATTATTTTTTTTGTTTTATTTAGATCTTCTGTCTTTATTGTGAATGTTAAATCAGTCTCTTTACCATTGGCAGAAATATTTTGAACAACCATATCAACATTAATTAAATTCTTTGATAGTGGTTTAAAAATTGATGCTGCAACACCAGGTTTATCTTTCACACCAATAAGTGATACTTTTGAATCATTTTGAGTAGATGAAATTCCCGTTACAATCTTATTATTAATTATATTTGATCTTTTTGTAATTAGTGTTCCTGATTTTTTAATAAAAGATGATTTTACCTCTATATCAATTCTATTTAATCTTGCATCCTGTATTGAGACTGGCTGCATAACCTTAGCACCTAATGATGCCATTTCCAACATCTCCTCATATGAAATTACCTTTATTTTTTTTGCGCTTTTTAATTTATTTGGATCTGTAGTGTATACACCCTCAACATCAGTATAAATTATACATCTCTCAGCTTTAAAAAATTTTGCAACCATTATTGCGCTTGCATCAGATCCTCCTCTTCCAAGAGTAGTAATTCTATTTTCATTATTGATTCCTTGAAATCCTGTAATAATAGGGATGCCGCCCTCTTTTAGATATTTAGTTATTTTATTTTTATTAATTTGATTAATCCTCGAATGTTTATAAGCTCCCAATGTAATTATTGGAATTTGCCAAGACAACCAAGATCTGGATTTATACCCTTTATGAATTAATCTTCCTGCTATCAAGGAACAAGCAACTTGTTCTCCTGAAGAAACTAAAACATCATGCTCTGATTTTGAAAAATTATCACTTATTTCAAAAGATTTTTTTATCAACTCATTTGTCACACCACTCATTGCTGATGAAACAACAATTACTTTATATTTTTTTTTTTTATATCTAGCAATTATTTCGGCAACTCTTTTAATCTTTTTGATCGTACCGACTGAAGTACCTCCAAATTTTAAAACTACAGTTTTCATGATAAAAAAATTTTAAATTAAAATATATTGATAAAATTCATCTTCGTTATAAAGTCAACTACCAATGAAAAATAGCACAATTAATAAAGAAGAAATAGAAAAATTTTCGAAAATTGCAGAAGAATGGTGGAATCCTGAGGGTAAATTTAAACCATTACACAAGTTTAATCCTATAAGAATTTCTTATATTAGAGATAACATTATAAACTCTTTAAATCTGAAAAAAACAGAGAGACCACTAGAAAAACTAAAGATACTAGATATTGGGTGTGGTGGAGGTTTGCTTTCAGAACCAATGAGCAGATTGGGTGCAGATGTTGTCGGAATAGATGCGTCAGATAAGAACATCAAAATTGCCAAATTACATGCTCAAAAAAATAATTTAAATATTAAATATTTTTGTAATTCTCCAGAAAATTTTAAAACCGAACTTAAATTCGATGTTATACTTAATATGGAAATAGTTGAACATGTAAAAGATGTAGATTTTTTTTTAAAATCTTGTTCAAAACTTTTAAAAAATAATGGAATTATGTTTGTTGCTACCATAAACAAAACACTAAAATCATATATATTTGCGATAATTGGAGCTGAATATATTTTAAGATGGTTACCAATAGGTACTCACGAATGGGAAAAATTTGTTAAACCTGATGATTTAATAAATATTCTTAAAAAATATAATCTTAAACTAAGTGCTATCGATGGTTTAAAATTTGATATTCTTAAAAATGAGTGGAATTTTAATGAAGATAAATCGGTAAATTATATTACGAAATTTATTAAAGATTAATTATTCTTATCTTCAATCCATGGTATATTTTCTACATTTATACCTTCTTCTTTAAGCTCTTTTATTTCCTCTTTCGATGCGGTCCCATAAATACCTTTTTCTTTTTTTTTTTTATCATAATGTATAGATCTTGCCTCATAAGCAAAATTTTTTCCTACATAATCAAAGTTATTTTTGATAAATTTTTGATATTCTTTAATTTTTTTTTCCACGTCCTTAAATTTTAAATTTTTTTCATTTTTAGACTTATTAAGTAATACTGGTGCCATTAAATTTTTTTCGATTTTTTTTGAATTACAATTATGACAAATTAGAAAATTTTTTTTTTTTAATTTGTCATATTCTAATGAAGAAGCAAACCAACTGTCAAATGATAAGTCACAATTTTTACAAATGAGTCTATATTTAATCATAAGTGTTAATTAGTGTCTGATTGTGATATTTCAATATGTTTAGCTTCGATAATCAGCATTTATTTCAATATACTTCTTGGTAAGATCCATTGTATAAGCTACAAATTTTTTTGACCCATTAAATATATCTACAAATATTTCTATATTATCGTTTTTCATATAATCAGCAGTTTTAATTTCATCATAATTGCTATTAAACTTTCCATTTTGAACAATACTTAAATCACCAAATTTAATAGATAATTTATCATAATTTAGAGCTACACCTGCTTTTCCTATTGCCATAACTATTCTTCCCCAGTTTGGATCTTGTCCTGCAATAGCTGTTTTAACTAAAGGCGAGTTGGCTATTGAAAAGGCAATTTTTTTTGCGTCATTTTCAGTTTTGCAATTTTGAACATTTATAGTAATAAACTTTGACGCTCCTTCACCATCTGCTACTACTCTTTTCGCCAAATTAAGTAAAACCTCATTTAATGACTCTTCAAAAAATTTAATTTTTTCGTCATTTATATTATTTATTTTTGGATGCTTTGCTTTACCTGTTGAAAAAATAGAAACCATATCATTAGTACTCGTGTCTCCATCACAGCTTATTGCGTTAAATGTTGTCTCAATATTTTTTCTTAATAGTTTTTTTAGTATCTCGTTTGGAATCTCAGCATCAGTAAAGATATAACCTAAAGTTGTTGCCATATTAGGTTGTATCATTCCTGATCCTTTGGCTATTCCATAAATTTTAATTCTACTATTTCCAATTGTACATTCTTTCATTGACATTTTAGGCTGAGTATCAGTTGTCATAATACCAAGAGCTGCTTTCATCCAAATATATTTGTTTTGAGTATACTTTATTTTCTCAATCAATTCGGGAATTTTATTTTTAATTTTTTCCTCTGGAAAAGTTTCACCGATCGTACCCGTACAACCAAAAATAATTTCCTTATTTCTAATTCGTTTAGGTTGATCGTCGTCTATTTTTTGTTTTTCTGATAATTGTTCTGATACAATTTCAGCTATTTTTTCTAAACCTCTATATCCTAATTTTCCAGTAAAACAATTTGCATTCCTTGTGTTAACTATAAGTGAAAAAATTTTTTTAGCTTTTTGATTTAAATTCCATTTTATATTTTCAGATATAATTTTTGACTGGGTATAAACAGACGCATGATTTGCCCCGTCTCTAAAATAAAACATTACCAAGTCATCTCTCTTATTGTTATATAGGTCGGCACTAACAGTTGAAATAGATACCCCATCTATATGGTCTAGATCCTGAAATTCCATCAATCGCTTGTTTTTTGATTTAGATGATAAAAAATTTGTTAAATTAATACCCATAGTATTTAAAATAATTATTTAATAATTATATTAAAGGTTATAAGTAAATAATAAATCAAAAACTAATGCTAAATCCATTAAGCTTCATCTCAAAATTCATAAAATCTAGCAATCAAAGAGAATTAGATAGAATATCTAAAATAGTTACAAAAATTAACGATTTAGAAAAAACAATAAAAAATCTAAATGACACAGATTTTCCAAAAAAAACAATAGAATTAAAGGAAAAACTAAAAGAGGGTAAAACTCTAAATGATTTACTGCCAGAAGCATTTGCACTAGTTAGAGAAGCCTCAAGTAGAACAAGAAATGAACGTCACTTTGATGTTCAATTAATTGGTGGAATAGTTTTGAATGAAGGTAAAATTGCTGAAATGAGAACGGGTGAAGGTAAAACTTTGACCATTGTTCTTGCTGCATATCTAAACGCACTTCACGAAAAAGGAGTCCATGTGGTAACTGTTAATGATTACTTAGCAAAAAGGGATTCGCTCGAAATGGGAAAAATTTACAATTTTTTAGGTTTAAGTTCTGGATTTATAAATAATGACCAAGTCGATTTTGAAAGAAAGAAAAATTATAATTGCGATATCACCTATGCAACTAATAGTGAACTTGGATTTGATTATCTTAGAGATAATATGAAATTTTCCAAAGAAGAAATGGTTCAGAGAGACCATTTTTTTTCAATAGTAGATGAAATAGATTCTTGTCTAATTGATGAAGCAAGAACGCCTCTAGTAATTTCTGGAGCAGCTGAAGATAAAACAAATCAATATGTTGCGATAAACAGATTAATTAAAAATTTAAATGAAAAAGATTATGAAATTGATGAAAAAGATAAAAATATTCTTTTAACAAACGAAGGAATTAATAATGTTGAAAAAATTTTTTCAAATGCGGGTATACTTAAAAATCATAATTTTTATGATCCAGAAAATTTGCATTTAGTTCACCATGTAAATCAAGCTCTTCGTGCCAATCATTTGTTTGAGAAAGGTAAAGATTACATTGTTCAAAACAATAACCTAAAAATTATTGATGAACTTACAGGTAGAATTTTAGAGGGAAGAAGGTTCGGGGATGGCTTGCATCAAGCCTTGGAGGCTAAAGAAGGAATAGAAATACAGGCTGAAAATCAAACATTGGCATCAATAACTTATCAAAATTATTTTAAGCTTTATGAGAAAATTTCTGGTTGTACAGGAACCGCTGCAACTGAGTCTGAAGAGTTCTTCGAAATATATAATTTAAATGTTGTTATTGTTCCGACCAATAAAAAAATGATAAGAAAAGACTTTAATGATCAAATTTTTCGAACTGAAAAAGAAAAAAACAATGCGATAATTTACAAAATAAAAGATCTTAATAAAAAAGGACAGCCTCTACTCATTTTTACTTCAAGTATTAATAAGTCTGAAATTTATTCAAAATTTTTAAAAAAGGAAAATATTAATCATGTAGTTTTAAATGCAAAAAATCATGAAAATGAGGCAGAAATAATAGCTAATGCTGGAAAAAAAGGATCAGTAATAATTACAACAAGTATATCTGGTAGGGGTGTTGATATTCAATTAGGTGGAAAGAAAGATTTAGAAGTTAATGGTGAAATAGAAAAGAATAAAGAAGCAATTAAATCTCTTGGTGGATTATTTGTTATTGGAACTGAAAGAATGGAGTCTAGAAGAGTTGACAATCAAGCCAGAGGAAGATCTGGGCGTCAAGGTGATGAAGGTAGTTCTATTTTTTATGTAAGTCTTGAAGATGATTTAATGAGAATCTTTGGTTCAGAATCAATGAACAACATTTTAGAAAAACTGGGACTAAAAGATGGTGAAAGTATTGACCATCCCTGGATAAATAAAGCATTAGAGAGAGCACAGCAAAAAGTCGAAGCGAGAAATTTTGATATAAGAAAAACATTAATTAAATTTGACAATGTTCTTAATGATCAAAGACATGTTATTTTCTCACAAAGAAATGATGTAATGAATAGTAAAAGAATATTTGAATATTCAAATGAATTTTTAGAAGAAATAATAAATGATTTAATTCAACTTAAGATACAAAAAATTGCAAATCCAAAAAGAAATGAATTTGAGAACAAATTACGACTTATTTTAGGAAAAGATTATAATGAAACTGAATTTGTTAATCTCACGTCATTAAGTGATAATCAATTTAAAGAGCAAATATTAAAAATATTTTCAAAAACAAGGGAGGATAGAATTAAAATTTTGGGAAAAGAGAGGACTGAGGAGATAGAAAAAAGAATTTTATTACAATCAATTGATTTAAACTGGAAATCACACATTCAATATCTAGAACAATTAAGACAAGTAATTGGTTTAAGATCTTATGGCCAAAGAGACCCTCTTGTAGAATATAAAAAAGAAGCATTTGAATTATTTGAAAATTTACTAACTAAATTAAAATTAGACTTTGTTACTATTATAATGAATTTAAAGATTGTCGAAAAACAAACTGAAAGATTAAAAGATATTAAAATTGACAAAAAATATAGTGGAAAAAAAATGAGAAGAAACGAACCCTGTTTTTGTGGCTCGGGGAAAAAATACAAATATTGCTGTGGCGCATTATAAAAAGAAAAATAAAGAACTAAAAAAAATAGACAAAACTATAATTATAAAAACTGTTTTTTTATTCAAATTTAAAATCTGATCAAATTTATTAGATTTAAATTGAAGCGAACTTAGCTCATCTAAATTACTAATAAAACCACCACTTCTCCCAATTCGTAAAAATTTATTTTTTCTTTCATTGAAAATTTCATCTTTTGACATTTGATCAAAATATCTCAAATTTTTATCAATTGATTTTTTTATATTTTCTAATATCAAACTTTTATCACGATGTGCTCCTCCGGCTGGTTCATCTATTATTTCGTCTATAATTTCTAGTTTTAATAAATCTTTTGCTGAAAGTTTCATAGCCTTTGCCGCATCAAGCATTTTTTTTGGATCTCTCCATAATATTGTTGCACAGCCCTCTGGGGATATAACTGAGTAAATTGCATTCTCTAACATTATAACTTTATTAGATGATGCGAGAGCTATAGCACCCCCAGAACCACCTTCACCAATTATTATTGCTATTGTTGGAACTTTTAATTTCATACAACACTCTATCGACCTAGCTATTGCTTCTGCCTGACCTCTTTCCTCGGCACCAACACCTGGATATGCTCCAGGTGTATCAATGAATGATATGATTGGAATATTGAATCTATCAGCCAATTCCATTAGACGAATAGTTTTTCGATATCCCTCAGGTCTCATCATTCCAAAATTTCTTTCAATTCTACTGTCTAGATCATCACCTTTTTCTTGACCAATAACTAAAATAGATTTGCCATTAAATTTTGCAAAACCAGTTAGGACAGATTTGTCTTCACCATAATATCTATCACCTGATAAAGAAATGAAGTCTTGAAAAAGATTGTCGATAAAATATTTTGATTTAGGCCTATCCTCATGTCTAGCTACCATAGTAGTTTGCCAAGGATCTAGATTTGAATAAATAGATTTTAATTTTTCATCTAATTGACTCTGAGTTTCAGAAATTTTTTTTGTATCAACTTCGGAAAGTCCACTTTGATTATATGGATCTTTAAGTTTTTCTAGCTCATTCTCTAAATCTTTTATATCAGACTCAAAATTAAGGTAATTTTTCATTTTTTAAATTTTATTTAATTAATTATGAAAAATGACGATAAAATGTCAATGCTTCACTAAATTATTTGACTTCATTTTTCAGGGGTTTTAGAAAAGATAAATGAGTAATAAGTATATTAATATAAATAACCTAAAAGTTTCTAGCGAATTAATGAAATTCGTCAATGAGGAACTTCTAATAGATACTGGTATAAAAGCTGAAAAATTTTGGTCGGAATTTGATAATACAGTGCATGAGTTGGAGCCAAAAAATAAAGAACTATTAAAGAAGAGAGAAATTTTACAAAAAAAAATTGATGAATGGCATATTCAAAAAAAAGGAGAGAAAATAGATATAAATGAGTACAAAAAATTTTTAAAAAAAATTAGTTATATACATGATGAAGGTCCAGATTTTAAAATTGAAACTCATAATGTAGATGAAGAAATTACAAAAATTGCTGGACCTCAGTTAGTGGTTCCAATTATGAACGCAAGATATACTTTAAACGCAGCTAATGCTCGTTGGGTAAGTTTGTATGATAGTTTATACGGAACAGATATTATCGAATCTGAAGAAGGTGGAAGTGAGAGATATGACCCTAATCGTGGACAAGAGGTAATTAGGTATGTTAGAGAATTTTTTGATAAATATATTCCTATTGATGGTACAAGTTGGAAAAATATAGCAGGTCTTAAAATAAAAAATAATAACTTATTAATCTTAAAAGATGATTACGAGTATAAACTTAAAGATACAAATAAATTTATTGGACATAGAGGTGACGCAAACAAGCCTTCGGCAGTAATATTAAAAAATAATGGTCTTCATTTTGAAATTATAATTAATCCTAGAGCTTTTAGTGCAGCTCATGATATTGCGGGAATTAGTGATGTAATAGCTGAGTCTGCTATATCAACGATTTGTGATAATGAAGATAGTGTAGCTGCAGTTGACGCAGAGGATAAAGTAGCCTGCTATAGAAATTGGCTTGGTTTAATGAAAGGTACTCTTAAAGTTGAATTTGAAAAAAAAGGTAAAACTTTAGAGAGAAAATTAAACCCTGATAGGAGTTATATTTCAAAAGAGGGCAAAGGATTAAAACTACATGGTAGAAGTCTTCTTTTAATAAGAAACGTTGGTCATTTAATGACTAACTCATCTATAATTTTAAAAGATGGAAATGAAGTACCTGAAGGTATATTGGATGCATTTATTACAACAACTGCTGCATTACACGATTTAAAAAAAAGAAAAAATTCAAGAACTGGCTCTATTTATATAGTAAAACCAAAAATGCATGGACCAGAGGAGACTGCTTTTACAGATTTAATTTTCTCTAAAGTTGAAGAGACGCTAGGTTTGGAAAAATATACCTGTAAAATAGGAATTATGGATGAGGAAAGACGAACCTCGGCAAATTTAAAAGAATGTATAAGATCACTTAAGAACAGAGTTTTCTTCATAAACACTGGCTTCCTTGATCGAACAGGTGATGAAATGCATACATCAATGGAAGCAGGTCCTATGATTAAAAAAGGTGATATGAAAACCTCAAAATGGATTACTGCATATGAAAATAACAATGTTGATATTGGTTTAGCATGTGGTTTTTCTGGCAAAGCTCAAATTGGTAAGGGCATGTGGGCAGCTCCTGACATGATGAAACAAATGATGAGTGAAAAAATTTCACAACTTAAAGCTGGTGCTAATTGCGCATGGGTACCCTCACCTACAGCAGCATCATTACACGCTCTCCACTACCATAAAATAAATATATTTGATGAGCAAAAAAAAATTTTAAATAGAAAAAAAGCTGATATAGATGACCTTTTAACTATACCAGTTGCTAACAGACCTAATTGGTCAGTGGATGAAATAAATTCAGAGATATCAAATTCTGCTCAGACAATTCTAGGCTATGTAGTTCGATGGGTAGATCAAGGTATTGGTTGTTCAAAAGTACCAGATATAAACAATATTGGACTAATGGAAGATAGGGCAACACTTAGAATTTCATCTCAACACATAGCCAACTGGATACATCATGGAATTACTACAAAAATTCAAGTTATTGAAATAATGAAAGAAATGGCCAAGATAGTCGATAAACAAAACATCGATGATAAAAATTATACCAAAATGAGTGATGACTTTGAAAAATCTTTTGCCTTTAAAGCAGCATGTGATTTAATTTTTAAAGGTAAAGATCAGCCCTCCGGTTATACAGAACCTCTTCTACACCTTAATAGAATTGAAAAAAAGGCTAGTCAGAATTAGGATTTAATTTTGATCTATTTTTAAATGCAGAAAATAAAGTTCCATCATCTAAGTTTTCTGGTGAATATCCGATCGGCATACCTCGAGCAAGTTTCGTTACATTAATATCCTGATTTCTTAAACTATCTCGAATATAAAACCCAGTAGTTTGGCCCTCTACTGTTTCAGATAAAGCTAAAATAACTTCATCAATTTTATCTCGCTTAACTCTCTCTACTAAAGAGTTGATTAACAAATCTTCTTTTCTTTGCCCTGCAGAAGAAATTGTGCCTCCTAATATATGAAAATATCCTTTAAATATATTTGAATTTTCAATTGTCCATTGATCTGCTATATCTTCAACCACACAAATTTTATTAAATTTTTCTTTAGAACTTTCACAATTAGAACATCCATTAGAGTTAGATTTTAAAGAGCCGCAAGAATTACATCTCATCACATTTTTATAAACTTGTGCTAATGTGCTAGCCAGTGGTTTTACCAATTCTTCTTTGTTATTAATTAGTTTAAGTACAATTCTTTTTGCACTTACTGGTCCAAGTCCTGGTAACTTTGAAATTAATCTAATTAAATCTTCAATCTCTTTTATATTCTGCATTTTTTACAGAGGCCATTTGAACCCTGGTATACCAAGTCCACCTGTAGCTTTTGATATTTCTTCATTTGTTTTTGCTTTAAGTTGAGATTTGGCATTATTGTGAGCCGCAACAATTAAATCTTCAACTATAGATTTATCTTCTTTTAATATTTCATCAGAAATAAAAATTTGTTGCATTTCACCCTCGCCGTCTAGAACCACTTTGACTGAATTTGATCCAGAGATTCCCTCGACTCTAATCTTTTTTATGTTTTCTTGACTCTGCTTCATTTTTGCCTCAAGTTCTTTTGCTTTATTCAAGATTTTTGAAAAGTCAGTCATTTAATCATTATCCCGTTGATTTGGTTTTACCTCGATTAATTTAGCATCTGAAAATATTTTTGTAACATCTTTATATATCTTTGTTTTTTTTGTTTCATCAATCAATCTATCTTTATTATTTTTTTCTTTTTCCTTTATTGAAATATCTCCTTTTGTTTTACTTAAAGTAATAATCCATCTTTTTTGGGTCCATTCAAAAAGTTTAGATGAAAGTTCTTTTACAAAATTTTTATCCAAGTTGTCATTAAAAGATATTTCCATTATATTATTCTCAAAACTTACTAAATTTACATTTTTTTCTAATTCATATTTTAATTTTATCTCCTTTTTTTTTGCACAAATCTTTAAGAGTTCTTCAAATGAATGGATAGATAATTTTTGATCTAATTCAGTTTTAAACTTTGTTTCTAAAGTAATTTTTTTTTCTTGTGTGATATTTTTAATTTGATTTACAGTATCATTTTTGAATTCTGATAATATTTTTTTATCATCATTTGTCTCTCTTATTTTGGTGATCTCATCTCTCTTTTTGTGATCATCCCTTGGCTTTAAACTAACTAGGTGCATTAATCTTATTAAGAACATTTCTATTGATAAATTTTGATTTGAAACTATATCTAATTCCTCAAGAGTTTTGATGGTAAATTGCCAAAATAATATTAAAGTTTGATTATCTACTTTTTTTGAAAGTTCTTTGATTTTTAAAAATTCTTCATCATTTAATAAAAAATTTGTACTCTCTAAAGTCAATGAATTTATATTCTTAAAATAATAAACAAGTTCTAAAAAATCATTTATAAATACTTTAGAATCTATACCTTGGTCATAAATTTTTCGGTAAATTTCAATGACTTTTTTTTCTTCACCCTTTAAGATAAATTCAAATAAATCAATTAACTGAGATTTATCAAAATAACCAAAAATTTTTTGGGCTTCATTTAAATCTAATTCTTTTTTTTCATCTAAAGTCAACAAACCCCTATCAAGCAATGATAAAGCATCTCTAACAGACCCTTCGGAAATTTTTACAATTAATTTTAAAGCATCATCAGATACATTGCCTTTTTCTTTATCTTTAATCTTTTTTATAAAACTAAATAACTCAGATGATTTTATCCTAGATAGATCAAATCTTTGACATCGAGAGACAACTGTTATTGGAATTTTCTTTATTTCTGTGGTTGCAAAAATAAATTTTAGATATTTAGGTGGCTCCTCTAAAGTTTTTAATAAAGCATTGAATGCTTGCTTGCTCAACATATGGACTTCATCAATTATAAATATTTTATAATTCGATGAGGTTGGTCCATACCTAGAAAACTCAATCAAGTCTCTTACATCATCCACTCCTGTTTTACTAGCTGCATCCATTTCTAAAACATCTATATGACTAGAATTTACAATTCCTTCACAGTTCTCACATAAATTGGTTTCACATAAATTTTCTATGTCGTTTTTACAATTAAGAGATTTTGCAACAATTCTTGCTATTGTGGTTTTTCCGACTCCTCGGATACCAGTAAAAAGATAAGCATTTGGAACTTTGTCAGATTTAATAGAATTTATTATAGTTTCAGCAACAACATCTTGACCAATTAAATCCTTAAATTTTTGTGGTCTGTATTTTAATGCTAAAACTTTTGAATTTATGCTCATAAATTTTTCTTTAGGAGACTAGACCCGTCAAACTGTCATTACGATTGCTTCCGTTAGGATCTGATCGGGTTCATGCAGCAAACGCCCTAGCCTCCAAAACTATTATAGCAGTATTAATTTCTAATCTACAAGTAAAGATTAAATCTTATTTTTCTCTTATTTTGTCTGCTTCAAAAACACCTAGAACGTGAAAATCTTCACAATGTAATCCTAATTCTTCTAAAGATTTTTGGACTTTTAAATCTTCTATATGTCCATCAAGATCACATAAAAAAAAGAAAGAATCGAATGAATTTTTTTCTGGATAACTTTGCAGTTTAGTTAAATTAACTGAATTTAGAGCAAAACCAGCAAGAGATTGATATAGGGCAGCTGGTTTACTTTTGAGTTTAAAAAGAAAAGAAGTAATATATTTTTTTTTTCCAAACTCTGGTTGAGAAACATTTTTTCCCATTATTAAAAATCTAGTAAGGTTACCACTTTCATTCTCGATACTTTTTTGAATTATATCTAAATTATAAGTTTTAGCACTTAAAGATGATGCAATAGCAGCTTTTGTTTTATCATTTGCTTTAGATATCATCTGTGCAGAACCTGCGGTATCAGCTCTTACATGTTCAATTAGATTATTTGATTTTATAAAATTAGAACATTGTGATAATGCTTGTCCATGTGAGTAAACATCCTTGATGTCTGATATTTTTGTCCCAGGAATTCCCAATAAATTGTGTTCAATTTTTTGGAAATATTCTGAATAAATATTCAACCTATATTGAAAAATAAGATATTCTATTCCTATATTGCCTGTAATTCTGTTCGACTCAGGTATTATTATCTTAGAATTTGGATCTTTTGAAGCGTTCAAAAAACATTCATCAAAAGTTTTACATGGAATTATTTTAGCTTTTGGACTTATTGATAAAGCTGCCAAATGTGAGTATGCTCCAAAAGTTCCCTGAAAATAAATTTTATTCATCAGGATTTATATTCCATTATTTTTTTTATAGCTACAAAATCCTCTTCTGTATCAACTCCGATAGGAGAAGATTTAGCAAGGGCTACGTTAATTTTTATCTTATTATCTATTGCTCTAAGTTGCTCTAGCTTATATTTAATTTCATTGATTGTTTGTTTATAGTTGATGAACTCTTTTAAGGTTTCTTTTTTATAACAGTATATCCCTAAATGATGATAAATATTTTTATCTTTTTTGTTAATTTTTCTTACGAAATTGATTGCTTCAGGAAAATTTGATTTGTTTAATTCATTTTTTGTTTTTACTTTAACTACATTTTTATTTTCTAATTTTGCCTTATTATCAATTTTGGATGCTAAAGTTCCTAATTGTGAGTCATTTCTTGTCATTTGATTATTTAAATTTTTAATATCATCTATATTCATGAGAGGTTCATCACCTTGTAAGTTCATTACTAAATCAATATTTGAATTACTAAATTTTTCTAAGGCTTCATAAATTCTATCTGTACCAGTTTTGTGAGAATTTTTTGTCAAAATTGCTTGACCACCATTTTTTTTAACGTCTTCAATAATCTCTAGATCTTCAGTTGCAACTATAACCTCTCCAATATTTGCCTCCTCTGCTCTTCTATAAACATGAGAAATAATAGATAATCCATTAATTTTTAACAATGGCTTACCTGGCAACCTGGTAGCTGCTAATCTTGAGGGAATTATTACTAATGTTTTCATTGGTCTTTTTTATAGTTTACTACAGCATAGATATAGATAGAGGCAAAATTATACATTAAATATATAAGCAATTTTTAATTTATAATGTTATACGTTCAAAACAATTTTTTATAAAATGGATTCTTTTGAAATAAATAAAATAGTTGCTGCAATATTGATGGTGGCACTTATAATAATTGGTATTAGTAAGCTTTCTAATGTGATATTTCATGTCGAAAAACCTAAAACTCCAAGTTATTCTATAGATGTGGAGCAAGCAGTTGTGAGTAGTTCACAATCGAGCTCAGAAACACTAGAAGAGAAAATTGATTTAGTTGCTTTAATGGCAATGGGAGATATTTCTACAGGAGAAAAAGTTTTTAAAAAATGTGCAGCTTGTCACTCGATTAATAAAGGAGGAAAAAATAATATTGGTCCTGCGTTATATAATGTTGTTGGAAGACAAGTTGGATCCATAACTGATTATAAATATTCTAAAGCACTTTCTGAATATAAAAAAGAATGGACTTTTGAAGAATTAAATGGGTACTTAATAAAGCCTGCAAAATGGATCAAAGGAACCAAAATGGCTTTTGCCGGACTAAGAAAAGAGAAAGATAGAGCCTCTGTTATCTTATATTTAAATCAAAATTCTGATAACCCATTACCATTACCTTAATTTTCCAAAAATATATAAAAGTATAGATTTTTGTACATGAACTCTATTTAGAGCCTGTTGCCATACTTTAGATTTTTTACTAGAAAAAATTTTATCATCTACCTCTTTACCTCTAGGTAAGCAATGGAGAAAAATACAATCTTTTTTTGCAAAACCCATCAATTTTTTATCAATTTTAAATTTTTTAAAATACTTTAATTTTTTAGCTTTATTAACTTTGTCATTCATCGATATTACTTTGTCTGAAAAAATTACGTCAGCATTAGCTGTGGCTTTTCTTGGATCTTCATAAATAGAAATTTTATTATTGTTTCTTTTAATGTAATTTAGGACTTTTTTTTTGGGTTGATAATTTTTTGGACAACCAATATTAAGTTTAAAAGAAAACTTAATAGAAGCTGAAACCAAAGAATTTAAAACATTATTGCAATCTCCAATCCAAGTAATATTAAGTTTTGAAATTGGTTTTTTTTTTATCTCTTCAACTGTAAAAATGTCAGATAAAATTTGAGTAGGATGAGATGATGGGCTCAAACCATTTATAATTGGTATCGATAGATATTTTCTGAACTCTTCTAATTTTTTATCATCATTAGTTCTTAACATAAAAGCATTGCCGAAATTAGATAATATTTTTGCAGTATCCTCAATACTTTCTGCACCTTTCGACAAATGCAATTCATCCGGTCTAAGAGTTAATGTACTTCCACCAAGTTGTTTAATTGCCAAATAAAAACTCAATCTTGTTCTAAGACTAGATTTTTCAAACATTTGTATTAATAATTTGCCTTTCAGTGGATAACCATTGTCGACTTCTAAAGGATTTAATTTTTTTCTTAGGTTTTTTCTTCTTTTTGCATCTACCAAAATTTTTCGTAAATCTTTTATTGAGATGTCCTTAAGATCAATAAAATGTTTCATTATTTATATGTCTTGCATACTTTATAAAAAATCTCAATTGCTTGATCAATTTCATTTTTTTTAACATTTAATGGTGGAAGAACTCTAATTACGTTTTCAGCTGCTCTTATTGTAAGCAATTTGTTTTCCATGAGTTTCTTAATGAAATTTGTTTGATCTTTGTATAATTGCAAACCAATTAAAAAACCTCTGCCTCTTACCTCTTTAATTATATTAGGAAAATCTTCTTTAAGCTGATTAAGTTTTTCATGAAAATATAGAGAATTTTTTTTAACATTTTTCAAAAAACTTTTTTTTCCTATTATGTCCATTACAGTTGAACCAATTTTCATTGCTAAAGGATTTCCTCCAAAAGTTGATCCGTGAGTTCCAGGTGTCATTCCAGAGGCAACTTTTTTATTCATTAAAACAGCACCTAATGGAAATCCCCCTCCAATACCCTTGGCTATAGGAACTATATCTGGTTTTACTTTAGATCTTTCAAATGCAAAAAAATCACCACTTCGCCCAACTCCACACTGAACTTCATCTAAAATCAGTAATATTTTTTTTTCGTTGCAAATTTTTCTCAAATATCTAAGACATTTGTCAGGTATAGTTTTAATTCCCCCCTCACCCATTATAGTTTCAACCATAATTGCTGCTGTGCTTTTATTAATTTTATTTCTTATATTTGGAAATCTTGGTTTGGAATTTCTAAATTTAATGTGATCAAATCCTGGGACTTTAGGTCCAAAACCCTCTGTCATTTTTTTCGATCCACTCGCAAAAATAGCTGCTATTGTTCTTCCATGAAATGAATTTTTAATACATAAAATTCGATTTTTTTTAGGTTTTCCTTTTGAATAGAAATATCTTCTAGCAACTTTGATAGCAGCCTCAGTTGCCTCGGCACCTGAGTTTTGGAACATTACATAATCTGCGAATGTTTTCCTTACTATCTTTTTAGCCAACTCTTCCCCCTCAGGTATAGTAAAAGCGTTAGACACATGCCATATTTTCTTAGCCTGAGTGTTTAAAGCTTTTATTAATTTAGGATTTGCATGACCCAAACTATTCACAGCAATTCCAGAGCAAAAATCTAAATATTTTGAACCATTGGTTGAATAGAGATAAGCTCCCATTCCTCTTTTAAAGGAAATTTTTTTTCGATTATAATTTTTTAATAAGTAACTCATTTTTAAAAACTTTTTATTAGTAAAATAATTAAATACAAGTTAGGATTGTATATCTTTATATTTTACTCATTGTTAATAACATCAATTTATATCTTGTTTTTCTCTTACTAATGTCAGTATATTGTATTTAATTTAATCTTTAACACATTATATAGTTATAGAATGAGTTGGACAGAAGAAAAAGTAGCAAAGTTAAAAGAACTTTGGGGAAAAGGCAATACAGCAAGCCAAATTGCAGAAATTATAGGTGGTATAAGTAGAAATGCAGTAATTGGAAAAGCGCATAGATTAAATTTATCTGCAAAAATTAAAACCAGAACCGCAACATCAAATGAAAGTTTTGAAAACTCAATATTAAATAAAAACGCGAAAATTAAGAGAGGAAGAAGAAGTAGATTTAAATCCTTAATTATTGAAAAAGATTTTGAGCCTGAAAATCCAAAACAATTAGAAGAATTGGATGAAAATTCGTGTAAGTGGCCCATAGGTCATCCGAATGAAAGTGATTTTTATTTTTGTGGCAGATCTTCTTTGAAAGATTTTTCATACTGCAAATTACACCTGCTTTATGCTTATCAACCTAAGGGTAAAAAAGATGATAGTTCAGAAAAAGAAGAAGTACCAGATTTCATAGAAAAAAAAATTAAAACTGGATAGGATAAATTTATAAAAGTAATCTAATCGTTCTCTAAAGAATTATATTTATCAGTTGAATACTGACCTCCATCTTTCCACATATAACAATACTTTTTTACCTCTTCATCAAATTTTCTCGTACTCGGAGAACCTATGTCAAAATTTGTTTGATAATTTCCTGAGCTAATATTGTCATATTTAAGAAGTTTCAATTGGTCAACTGTCAATAAAGGTTTTGGAAATAATTGAAAAAATCTCGCACTAAATTTAGCGATTGATAAGGGAAAAGGTAATAGAATTCTTTTTTTATTTAATAAATTTAAAAGTTTTATCAAAATTTCTTTGAACGTTATAATTTCTGGTCCAATACATTCAATTATTTTTGAATTTATATTTTTTGATAAAATAAATGTAATAATTTCAGACAAATCAGAACAATGAATTGGCATAAATTTTGTTTTTCCAAAATAATAAATTGGGAAAAAGGGCAAACGATTTAGCAAAGTCATTAAATTTGTGGTAAAATTGTCATCAACAGAATAAACAACCGAAGGCCTTAAGATTGTTGCAGATGGAAAATGTTTAAAAATAAGTCTTTCACCTTCCAATTTACTTTTAGCATATTTTGAGTCTACAGCATCATTAACACCCAAAGCTGATAAATGAATAAAACTTTTTAAATTATACTGTTTAGCTAGTTTTGCTAATATTGATGGAAACTTTGTATGTACATTTTGAAAGGTGTTTCCCTTTTTTTGTTCGAACAAAATTCCAATTAAATTTATGCAAATATCAGCTTTTTTTAAAAGTTCTCTTATTTTTTCTTCATCATAAATATTTGCTTCAACAATATCAATAAACCCAGCATTTGCTTGTGTTTTAATTTTATAGCTTTTTTGATGAATATTTCTTGTAACCACAGTTACTCTGTAGTTATTTTTGGTCAACTTTCTAATTAGATTTCTTCCAATTTGACCGCTGCCGCCAAAAATTAGACAATTTTTTACTTTCATATATATATATTTAAAAAATGAATATTGATATTAAACTCCACAAAAGTGATTTACCAGATGATTTAAATTTAGGCAATGTAATAGCTGTTGATGGTGAATTTATGGGTCTTAATGTAAGTAGAGATCCACTCTGTTTAATTCAAATTTCATCTGGAAATAATGATGCACACATAGTTCAGCTTGATAGATCCAGCTACAAAGCTCCAAATTTAGTCAAAATTTTAGCTGATAAATCAGTAACTAAAATATTTCATTATGGTAGAGCTGATCTTGCTCACATTAAATATTATTTAAAAACTGAAACAAACAATATTTTAGATACTAAAATAGCTTCAAAACTTGCAAGATCATATTCAGATAATCATTCACTAAAAACTTTAATAAAAGAATTCATAAACGTAGACATCAGTAAACAATTTCAAAACTCAGATTTTGGAGGTGAGCTTACTCCTGCTCAGTTAAAATATTGTGCTAATGATGTTATTTATTTACATAAAATTCACTCAGAATTAAATAAAATTTTAGATAGAGAAAATAGATTAGAATTATATAAAAATTGTCTAAAATTTTTAAAAACTAGGATTGAACTGGATCTTGCTTTTTTTAAAGATGATATATGGGCACACTAAAAGATAATTAATGAAAAAAAATTTTGTTAAAATTGGAAAAAAAGTAATTGATCTTGAAATAGAGGCTTTAAAAAAAACAAAAAACTCTATGGGAAAATCATTTAATGATGCAGTAGAAATAATAAGCAAATGTCAATCTAAAGTAATTCTTTGTGGTGTTGGTAAGAGTGGATTAATCGCATCTAAAATTTCAGCTACTTTGTCTTCTGTAGGGACACCGTCATTTTCAATTTCAGCTAGTGATAGTTCACATGGAGATCTAGGATCAATTTCTAAAAAAGATATTTTAATTCTCATAAGCTATTCTGGTAATACTGTGGAGCTGAAAAATATTATACAATACGCTAATAGAAATAGAATCAAATTGATTGGTATAATGTCAAAAAAAAATTCTATTCTGTATAAAAATTCTAACGTTAAATTATTAATACCTGAAGTAAAAGAGTCTGGTTATGGAATTGTTCCAACTTCTAGTACAACTTCACAATTAGCAATCGGAGATGCTATAGCTATTTCATTGATGCAACAAAAAAAATTCGGGAAGTTAGATTTTAAGAAATTTCATCCTTCTGGAAATTTAGGTAATAAACTCAGAACTGTTGAAGATCTTATGATGGTAAAAGAAAAAATTCCTTTTATTGATGAAAATACCACTTTAGATAAAGCTATAAGATTTATTAATTTGAAGAAACTCGGGGTAGCAATTATTAGAAATAAAAAAAAGGAAACAACAGGAATATTTACTGATGGAGACATTAAAAGGACAATACAAAAAAATAAACAAATAAAAGGTTTAATAATAAAATCTTTTATGTCTAAAAATCCAATTTCAATAAATAAAGATATGTTGGCAGTAAGAGCTGTTGAATTAATGAACAGAAAAAAAATTACAAGTTTATGTGTCCATAAAAATAAATTTAAAAAAAAAACTATTGGAATACTACATATTCATAACCTAACAAGCTCTGATATTATTTAATTAATGAGAAACAAAAAAACCATAATTCAAATATCTCTAGTTTTGGTTTTAATACTAATTAACTTTGTTGTTTTTAATTTTTATTATCAGGCCAATTCTAAAAAAGGCCAAGTTGAAATCAATGAAAATAATTTAAAAAAAAAAAATATCGTAACAAGCAATAATGATATAATTGAAAATTTGAAGTATACCTCTAACAATACTCGAGGAGATAAATATGAATTATTCGCAGATTTTGGAGAAGCTAACCCAGATAACCCAAATATAATGTTTTTAACAAACGTAAAAGGAAGAATAATATCAAAAAATAAATCAGATGTATTGTTAGTTTCTAATTTTGCAAATTTTAACACAGAAACTTTTGAGACAACTTTTATAAAAAACGTAAAAATTACAAGACACGATGAAATTATAACAGGAAATGAACTATATTTAGTTTTAGATTTAGAAAATAGTGATCTTAAAGAAAATTTGAATAAAGAGAAAAATCTGCTTAGAATGTCACAGAATGTATCATTTAAAAAACCAGGGTATACTCTAAAAGCAGATATTGTTGAAATAGATTTAATAACTAAAAATTTAAAAATTTATATGGAAAATAGTATAAAAAAAGTAACCGCAACAAGTGTATTAAAGTAAATGAGTGTAATCAAAAAGTTTAGAATAACAAAAATTAAAAATAGTAAACCTTTAATCTCCCTAAGCAAAATTTCTTTATCTTTTAAAAAAAATCATTTAATTTTAGATAATATCTCTCTAGATATCTCGAAAGGACAAGTTATTGGATTATTGGGTCCAAATGGAGCTGGAAAATCAAGTATGATGAATTTGATTACTGGAGCTATAAAACCTAATTTTGGTAAAATAATTATTAATAACGAAGATATAACACAGTATCCAATTTATATAAGAACAAAAAAATTTAAAATTTCTTTTGTTCCTCAAATTGGTGGATTCTTTTCAGATCTTACAGCAGAAGATAACTTGAATGCTATTGGTGAAATATTAATAAAAGACTTAAAAAGTAGAAAATTAAAAATTGAAGAATTAATTTCAAAATTTGAATTAGACGCAGTAAGGAAAGTTGAAGCGAAATTTTTAAGTGGTGGTATGAAGCGAAGACTTGTAATTAGTATGTCATTACTGGGTGATCCAGAGATACTTTTGATGGATGAACCTTTGGCTGCACTAGATCCTCAAACAATACAAATGCTTCAAAATATCATTATTAAATTACAATCTGAATATAATCTAACAATTCTCATTACCGATCATCAGGCTAGAGATTTACTCGTTGTTTGTGATCGAGCTATAATACTATCAAACTCAAAAATCGTTGCTGAAGGAACACCTAATCAACTTATGCAAAATGAAAATGCTACTAAACATTATTTTGGAAGTAATTTTAAATTTAAGTAAAATCTTTTTCGGTGAAAAATATAATCTCAATAAATCACAAATTAAATAATTATAAAAAGAAAAATATAAAAGTTGATGGAGATAAATCTCTAAGTATTCGGTTCATAATACTGTCATCTATTAGTAAAGGTAAATGTATTGCTACTAATATACTCAAATCTGAAGATGTAATTAGCGCTATTAAGAGTATAAAAAAATTAGGAATTAAAATTATAATAAAAAAGAGCAAATGTGAGGTGTATGGAAAAGGTCTTTTTGGATATTCCTACAAAAAAAATTTAATTTTAAATGCAGGTAATTCTGGAACTACTGCAAGATTATTATTATCAGTATTAGTTGACGCAAAAAAAAAAATTAAGATAACGGGTGACTCCTCTTTAAAAAAGAGAGACATGAACAGAATAATAGTACCCCTAAAAAAATTTGGTGTTAAATTTAAAAGTAACAATGGTAAACTTCCAGTATATACAAGTGGATCAAAATTATTAAGACCAATAAATTTTTATGAACATTTAGGTTCTGCACAGTGTAAATCTGCAGTAATGATTGCAGCGCTAAAAACTTTTGGGGTTACAAATATAAAAAGTCTTCCCTCAAGAGATCATACTGAAATAATGTTTAGGCATGTTTTAAAAGTTCCAATTATTATAAAAAAGAAAAAAAATTACGAATTAATTAAGATAAAAGGTCTTAATGAATTTAAGTCATTCAATTATAAAATTCCAGGTGATATATCTTCAGCATCTTTTTTTATAGTTCTAACTTTACTATCTAAGAATAAATCACTACTAATTAAAAATGTTAATGTAAATCCTTCAAGAACAGGGATCATCAAAATTCTAAATTTAATGGGAGCAAAAATAAAATTTATAAATAAAAAAAAATATAAAGGTGAAAATATTGCAGATATTTTTGTGAGGTCAGCAAAAAAGTTAAAATCTATTAATTTGAGTCCTAAACTAAATAGCTCTGCTATTGATGAGTTTTTATTAATTTTTTTAGTGGCATCCAAGTGTAATGGAGTAAGTATATTTAAAAATTTATCTGAATTAAATAAAAAGGAATCTAAAAGATTAAATTGGGGATTTAAAATCTTAAAACTTATTGGTGTTAAAACAAAAAGGTTAAATACTCATGGAATTAAAATTTATGGAAAACCTAAATTGAATTTAAATAAAACGTATATAATTAAAAATTATTTAAAAGATCACAGAGTATTTATGGTATCAGTTATAGCTGCTCTTAGCTTAGGAGGAAGTTGGAAAATACACGACTCAGACTCATACAAAACTTCTTTTCCTGCTTTTATCAAAATTTTAAAAAATTTAGGAGCAAAAATAAATGAATAAGATTATTCAAGTTGCAATAGACTCTCCTGCTGCCGCAGGAGCTGGAACACAGGCAAAAATGATAGCAAATTATTTTAATTTGTTATATTTAGACACAGGTAAAATATATAGATTTATTGGTTATTTAAAAATTCAAAAAAAAAAAAAATTTAATTATTCACTTGTTAAAAATGAAATAAAAAAGTTAAAACTCAAAAGTTTAGATAACAAAGTTTTAATATCAAATAAAGTTGCTTTAGAGGCTGCCATAATTGCAAAAGATCCCAAAATTAGAAAAATTGTTTTTAAATTTCAAAAGAAATGTGCTTACAAACCCCCTAAAAAATTCAATGGAAGTGTCCTTGATGGGAGAGACATCACGAGTGTGATAGTAAAAGATGCAATGTTTAAATTCTTTATAACAGCAAATATAAAAACAAGGGCATTAAGAAGATATAAAGAATTAAGATCAATCAAAAATAAAATTAGTTATAATGAAGTGCTAAAAAGCATTAAAAAACGTGATAAAAGTGACTTTAATCGTAGATACTCCCCACTAAAGAAAACAAAAGATTCAATCTTGATTAATACAACAAATTTAACTAAAAGGTCTTGTTTTTTAAAAATTAAAAAAATAATGGAGAAAAAATTAAGACTTAATGGAAATTTTTAATAAGTTATCTACCCCTGAATCAAAAGAGTTCGAAAAACTTCTTAACAGTCAACTGTCCAAACTAAAAATTGAGGAAGGTAAAGTTATAGAGGGTAAAATAAATAAAATTACTGAAAAATTTGTTTTCTTATTTATTGAAGGTTTAAAAAGTGAACCTGTGCTAGATATTAATGAACTTAAAAGCATGGGTTGGAATGATAAAATAAAATTGGGTGAAAAAATTCCTGTATTATTAGAGAGAATTGAAGATAAAAACGGTGAGGTTTTAGTTTCAGCAAGTAAAGCTCAAAAAATTAGAGGTTGGGATAAATTAGTTGAGGCTTATGAAAAAAATGAGCCAATTATGGGAAAGATTACTTCTAAGTGTAAGGGGGGATGTATAGTTGAGCATATTGAGACTGGTTCATTAATGTTTTTACCTGGATCTCAAATAAGCGATAAGCCATTAAAAGACATAAGTCACTTAATGAATGAACCACAAAAGTTTGCTTTAATAAAATTAGATAAAGTAAGAGGAAATGCATGTGTATCTAGAAGAGAGATTATTTCTTCTTTTAAAAAAGAAGATAAAGCAAAAATAATTGAGAAATATAAAATTGGAGATATAATAAAAGGTGCAGAGGTAAAAGGATACAGTTCGTTTGGATGTTTTTTTAATGTCAATAATGAATTAGATGTATTAGTGCATTTACAAGAAATCTCTTATTCCAGAGTAAATCATCCAGATGAAGTATTTAACATTGGTGAAAAACATGACTTAAAGGTAATTTCTGTAGATAAAGATAAGTTACAAGTTGGTTGTTCTGTTAAACAACTTTCTCCGGATCCATTTGAACATATAGAAAACTATGAACTTAACAAAAAATATAAAGCTAAAGTAGTAAAGATAATGGATTTTGGGGCTTTTTGTGAATTAGAACCTGGCCTAGTAACACTTTTACACTCTAGTGAACTTAGCTGGACAAAAAAAAGTGTTTCGGCAAAAAAAATGTTTAAAGTTGGGGATGAAATAGATTGTGTTATAACAGAAATTGATAAAGACAAAAGAAGAGTTGCAATTTCTCATAGACTTACAAAAGAAAACCCATTTGAATTATTTGAAAAAAAATATCCTGTTGGAGAAATTGTTGAAGGAGAAGTGGTTAATAAAAATGAATACTCTCTTTTTGTTAAAATTGCAGACTTAGACGTAGATGCCTTTTTGCATTGTAATGATCTTACTTATTTAAATAACGGAGAAGAAGAGCTAACTAAATATAAAAAAGGTGATAAAATTAAAGTAAAAGTTTTAGAGATCAAAACTTCAGAACAAAGAGTAAGAGTAGGTCTAAGACAAACTCAAACTGATCCTTTTGATTGGTTTAAAGATAAAGAAATTAATCAAACAATTACTGTTAAAATTATTTCATCTGACAACAAAGGCTTAATTGTAAGACCTGAGGGATGTGAAATGGATTTTCAAATAAAAAAATCACAGATTGCAATAAACACTGCTGATGCAAGACCATCTAGATTTACTGGAGGTGAAAGAATTGATTGTGCAATAGCTGATTTAAATTTTGAAAAACGAAAAGTTTCTTTGAGCATCAAGCTCCTTGAAGAAATAGAAAAAAAAGAAGCCCTAGAAAAATATGGGTCAGAAGGTTCGGGAAAAAATCTACCCTTTTCATCATTGTCTGAGGATTTAAAAAAGAAAGACAAAAAAAAGAAGGACTAAAAATACAAAATAAAATTGACTGCAGTTAAATCAACTCTATTAAAACAACTCTCCCAAAGCTACCCCAATTTTCTTAAGAAAGACTTAGAAAAGTTTTCTAACATAATTCTAAATGAAATTATGATTGCACTTCAAAGAGGAGAAAGAGTTGAACTAAGAGGTTTTGGTGTTTTTTCAATACGTACACAAAAAGAATCTATTAGAAGGAACCCTAAAAGTGGAGAAAAAATTTTAGTGAAAAAAAAAAGAGTAATTCATTGGAAAATGTCTAAAGAATTGTTTAAAAAAATAAATAATGAAAAAGAATAAAATATTTGTTGCTTGTGATAGCAATAATATTAACAAAGTAAAAGAGATTATACAAAAAACAACAAATTCTAAAATTAAATTAGGTTATAAATTTGGAGTAGAATTTCTTAATTCAAAACAAGGAAGAAACTTTGTTTCAAAATTACAAAAAAAAATTATTTTTGCCGACCTGAAGTTACATGATATCCCAAATACTTGTGTATCTGCTATCAAAGCAATTAAAGATTTAAAAGTGAATTACTTAACAATTCATATTAGCTCTGGCCTAGAAGCTCTCAAAGCATCAAAAACTGTTTCTGGTAAAACGAAACTAATTGGGGTTACGGTTCTTACATCTTTAAATAATGAAGCTTTAAAACAAATAGGATTTGATAAAAAAGTAAAAAGATTAGTTCATCATCAAGCAAAACTTGCAACGAAAGCCAAATTAGATGCAATCGTTTGCAGTGCTCAAGAAGTAGATATAGTAAAAAAAGTTTTTAAAAAAGAAATTATTACTCCTGGAATAAGATTTGATAACAAAACAAATGATCAAAAAAGAACTTTAACTCCTAAGGAGGCCTTTCAAAATGGAAGTGACTGGCTTGTTATTGGTAGGCCTATCACACAAGGTAATATAAAAAAAAATATTCAAAAATTAATTGATCATTTGAGTTGATGATCCTTAAATCGAAAATTTGCGGAGTTTCAGATGTAAAGACTCTTAATTTTATAGTCAATCACAACTATCCTCCTCAATATATAGGCTTTATAGTTAATTATCCAAAATCTAAAAGGTATGTGGATATTAAAAAATTAAAAGAGTTATTGAAAATTGATAAGAAAAACTCATTATATGTGGCAGTTCTTGTAAATCCTAATTATAAAATACTTGAGAAAATAAAAGATTTACCATTTGATTACTATCAGCTTTACGATTGTAATCCTTCTCAGGTAAAATCAATCAAAGATAAATATAAAAGAAAAATCATTTCTGCAATAACTATTAAAAATAAAACAGATATTGATCAATATAAACTATTTTTAGATACAGCTGATATATTTTTATTTGACAGCACCGGATATGAAAAAAGCATAGCTTTTGACCACACATTAATTAATGGCTTAAATTTAAATAAAGAAATAATGATAGCTGGAAATATTCAGATCAATGATAATCTTGAAAATTTAAAGAAAATAGCTGATATTGTTGATATATCTGGTGGATTGGAAACAGCTGGATTAAAAGACATTTCCAAAATAGAAGTTTTTTTAAATAAAATTAAAAATTTAGAATATGAAACTTAAAAAAAAAATTCCCTTAATTGATCAACATGATAAGAATGGATTCTGGGGTAAAAAATTTGGTGGAAGTTACATTCCTGAAACTCTTAAAAAACCAGTTGAAGATTTAACTAATAAATTTGAAAAACTACGGAGAGATAGCCAATTCATTAAAAAAAAAGATTTTTATTTTAAGAACTATATTGGTTCCCCTACTTCATTTATAAAATTAGAAAATTTATCAAACCATTTAGGAGGGGCTCAAATTTGGGCAAAAGTAGTTTCAGAAGCAAATGGTGGAGCACATAAAATATATAATGCTACAGTTCATGCTTTGATATGTAAAGCTATGGGAAAAAAATATATTGTTGGAGATACAGGTGCTGGGTATGCAGGTAAAATGTTAAGCATGGCAGCAAAAAAATTTGGTCTTAAGTGTAAAATTTTTATGGGCGCTAAAGATATCAAAAGACAGAAACCTAATTGTGATGCAATGAAAAAAAATGGTGCTGAAATTGTACCTGTTTACTCTGGGAGCCAAACATTAGTTGATGCTGTGAGTGAATGTATGAGATACTGGGTATCAAATTGTGATAATACACACATGTGTGTAGGTTCAACTGTTGGACCCAATATCTTTGTAAAAATTTGTGGATGGAGTACATCACAAATTTCAAAAGAATTAAAGACTCAGTTAAAAAAAGAATTTAATAAAATTCCAAAAAAAATTAAACTTATTAATTGTGTAGGCGGTGGTAGCTCTGCATATGGTTTCTGGAGTGAATTCATTGACTATAATAAAAAACAAATTGAATTAATTGGTGTTGAAGCAGGTGGTCCTAAAAAATCAAAATTACACGCTGCACCTTTAAGTAGAAATGCTAAAATTGGAATTCTACATGGGGCTGCTTCATACGTGTGTCAAAATAATGAAGGTCAGATACATGAAACAGAATCAATAAGTGCTGGTTTAGATTATCCTGGGGTTAGTCCAATTCATTGTTTTTTAAAAGATACAAAGAGAGCAAGATATACTTTTGCGACTGATGAAGAGGCTTTAAATGCATATAAGCTTGTAACCAAATATGAAAAATTAAATCCTAGTTTAGAACCAAGTCATGCTTTTGCAGAAGCAATTAAGATTGCACCTCAGCTGAGTAAAGACACAATATGTATTGTAAACTCTTGTGGAGATGCAAAGAAAGATAGGGATATATTAAAAAAAAGATTAGGAAAATACTAATGTATAAATCTTTAATTCATCAAACGTTTGAGTTAACTAGGAAAGAAAAAAGACCTGCACTTCTTACATATACAGTTGCTGGGGACAATACAAAAAAAATATCATTAGAAATTTTAAAATCAATTTCTAAATATGCTGATATATGTGAACTTGGTTTTCCACATAATACTCCAATCGCTGATGGAGGACAGATTCAAACTAGTGCCTATAGAGCTATTAAAAATGGAATTAAAATAAATGATGTATTTTCAATTGTAAGTAAATTTAAAAAAGTTAAAAAAAATAAACCTATTATCTTAATGGGTTATTATAATATGATTTACCAATACAATGAAAATAAATTTCTAAATAAATGTAAAAAATCAAAAGTAGATGGATTAATTGTTGTCGATTTACCTTTTCCTGAAAATAAAAAGTTTGCAGTAAAATGTAAAAAGAAAAATATTAATTTTATTCAGCTTATTTCACCTACAACATCCAAAACACGTTTAAATCAAATCATCAAAAATTCACATGATATGATTTATTATATAAGTATGTTATCTACTACAGGGGGAATACTGAAAGTTTCTCCCAAAAAAATACTAAAAGAATACTCATTTATAAAAAAGCAAAACAATTCAAAAAATGTAGTTATAGGATTCGGTATTACTGAAAAAACTATAAAATCTCTAAAAAAAGCAGATGGATTAGTTGTAGGAAGTGCTATTTGTAAGGAAATAACTAATTCAATAAAAAAAAGACAAAATGCTGTCACAAATGTTACTAATGTAGTGAAAAGATTAAAAAATAAAATTAAATGAACTGGATAACAAAAATAATTAAAGCAGGTGAGAAAATTAAATCCGCTATTCACAAAAGAGCTACAAAAGAAGACATGGCAAATAGTGATTGGACTTCGTGTTGTAAGGGCCCAATACTAAAAAAAGATTTAGAAAATAATTTATGGGTTTGCCCTGAATGTAACAAGCATCATAGAATTAAACCAAAACAAAGATTTGATATTTTATTTGGTAAAAATAACTATGAAATTTTAGATACTCCAATTCCAAATGATGATCCTCTCGAATTTGTTGATAGCAAACCTTATAAAGAGAGATTGAAAAGTGCTAGAAAGAAAACAGGATTAAAATGTAGTATGGTTGTTGCAACTGGCTCTATTAATAATATTAAAATTACAGCAATTGCATCTGATTTTGATTTTTTAGGAGCTTCGATTGAAGCAGCTGAAGGAGAAGCTATTCTTTTTGCAGCTCAATATTCAATAGAAAATAAACAGCCTCTTTTAATTTGTACAAGCGGTGGAGGCATGCGTATGCAGGCTTCAATGATTAGCTTAAGTCAGATGCCTCGTTCAATATTAGCGATTAATGAGTTAAAAAAAAACAACTTACCATACATTGTTTTGCTAACTGATCCTACTGCAGGAGGAATTACAGCCAGTTATGCAATGGTTGGAGATATACATATTGCAGAGCCTGGTGCCCTTGTTGCTTTTGCAGGTGCACGTGTTATTCAAGGAACGGTTAAAGAAGAACTTCCTGAAGGCTTCCAAAAGAGTGAGTATGTTGAAAAAACAGGTTTTGTAGACTTAATTGTTGAAAGAAAAGACCTTTCTGAAAAAATAGGAACTTTATTATCCATATTGTTAAAGAAAAATTCTGATATAAATTCTGAGGAAAATGAAACTTCAGAAGATAGTCAGTCGCTTACAAAAGCTGCATCCTAAAGAAATTGATCTTAGTTTAAATCGTATAAAAAACCTTTGTGAAAAATTAGGTAATCCTCAAGATAAAATTAGAGCAATTTCTGTAGTAGGAACTAATGGTAAACAATCAACGATAAATGCCCTTTTCTCAATCCTAAAAGAATCAAAAATAAAATGTAATGTTTATACAAGTCCTCATATTCAAAGAATTAATGAGAGATTTATTTTTAATAATCAAGAATTAGAGGATGAAAAATTAGCAAATCTTTTTGAAGAAGTTGAAAAAATTAATAATAATCAAAAAATTACATTTTTTGAAATATTGACAGCATGTTATTTCTTTAAAGCAGCTCAATACCCTGAAAATGTAAATTTAATTGAAGCAGGTCTATTTCACAGATTTGATGCAACTAATATCCTGAAAAAAAATCTTGCAAGTGTTGTTACATCAATTAGTAAAGACCATTTGGACTGGCTACCAAAAAATGAGCAAACAATCGAAAGAATTGTATTTGAAAAAACATCATCTCTTTTAAATTCAAACATTATTGTATCTAAACAAAACTCGGTAAATACAATTAAATGTATTAAAAAAACAATTTTAGATAATTCATCCAAAAAATTATTCTTTAATGAAGATTTTAGTTATTCAAATGGAGAAAATGGATTTTTTTATTATGAGGATAAATTTGGTGGTTTAAAACTTTCTTTGCCAAAGATTTTAGGTCAATTTCAACTGGAAAATATATCTACTGCAATTGCAACACTGAGATTATTAGATTTTAATATTAAAGATAATAGTATCAAAAATGGAATAACAAAAATTGAAAGTATTGCAAGACTACAAGAAATAAAGTCTGGAAAATTAAAAGAATTAGTAAAAAATAATCAATTATTTTTAGACGGAAGTCATAATGAGGATGGGGCCAGAGTTTTAAATGAATATCTTCAAACCTTAGATTGTAAAAAACATGTTGTTGTAGGAATGATGGCTAATAAAGATCATGAAAAGTATATAAGTTATTTTAAAGATATTTCCTCCATAACAACAATAGATATTCCTGGACAACCAAACTCTATAAGTGGAAAAGATCTAAAAGAAAAATTTAGAAAGATTTCAAATGTTCAATATAAAGAAAGTATTGAAAAAGCAATTAAATCCATTCCTTTGAAAGAAAATGATTTATTGATAATAACAGGGTCTTTATATTTAGCAGGTGAAATATTAAACTTAAATTAAATATTTTTATCTAAAAATTCTTTCATATTACTTTCAGGAACTCCACCAACTTTTCTGTCTACCTCAACACCTTTTTTATAGATTATAACAGTTGGCACACCTCTTATTCCTGCAACACTTCCCGTATTAATTCCTCCATCTTCAATATCTGCATAATAAAAACCAGCTTTACCTTTATACTCATCAGCTAATTTATCCATAACTGGTTTTAAAGCTTTGCATGGACCACACCATGCCGCACTAAATTGAATTACAGAAACATCTTCATTTTTAATTTTGCTATCAAAATCTTCATCTTTAAAATCTATAAGCATAAAAGTTATTTATAATCATTATTATTAAAGTCAACTAGGTAATTTCATATTTCTTTTCAATTGACATAACAAATTCGTTAATTTCGTCTAATTTTTTTAATTCTGCCTCATCATCTCTATTTGAGGCTTGATCCCTTAAATAATCAATCTCCGTATAAGCCATATGTACGGTTTGCCATTTCTCTTTATTTTTACTTAATATTCTTCTGGCTATTTCACTTTTGATATTTTTATATAAATCAGGCGGTAAAATTTGAGGAGCTTCCTGATAAATTATTTTTTGACCAAACCAACTACACCTTTTATCCTGAAATTTATCTAATAATTTTAATTTATCCTCCCATGAAGAACTATGCCATGTTTTAAAAAGAGCCGTATCTTTGTTAGGTATAAATTTTTCATACAAAGTTTCTTCAGGTAATAAATCTTCTTGAGTTTTTGTTTGTTCTTTTTCCTCTGCTGCTTCTCTATTTATAGTTTGTATATTTTTACAAAAATTTTCACAATTTCTCACCAAATGTGCTCTTTTTTGTATGGTTTCTGAATCTAAATCTGAATAAGGTTTTTGTTTTATAGCAAACTCTTTGTCTAAAACTACAGGGGCTTTGTTTGTTTTTAAAACTCTTAATGCTTTTGGGCTAATCTTTTTTAATGCGTCTTTAAGTTGATTAACTGTTAAATTTAGCAAAGGTTCTGGATCTCTTCTTAAATCCCAAAGATACCCCCAAGATGCGTATGAAGGATGAAAGGCATATTTAGGATGTAAAGTACAAGCTAGATACATCATATTTCTACCTTTTACATTTTCAAAAATAGAATAGACCCCACTACTTGTTAAAAGTGTTTCAACACTTGATTTTGTTGATGTTTTTAAAAATTTTTCCCAATTTTCTTTATGTTTGTCTTTAATAATTCTCAAAACTTTAAGTGATGTATAAGCATCATGATATGCGGTATGCTGTTGGGAAGTATCAAATCCTTGCATTCTGGCTAAAGCTTCTAAAGCAAGACTTGGGTTACCTGCCTCAGTAAGTTCTGTTTTTAAGGTCTCTGGATTTAATGTTTGGGCTGCTCTAGCTATATGAAGACCATCATGTTCTTGATTAGGTGATGAATGAGTAGCATAAGGATATCTATTCCCTTTAAAAAAATTGAAATGAAACATTCTTCTGTCAAAGTTTAAATTTGACCAACCTATAAACATAGCTGGAGCACATTTTGTGAAAAAATTTTCAACAGCACCTAAAAAATCATAATGTGAGTAATTACCTTTTGTTAATAAATCAATACTAGTTGAATTAACTAGTAAGGCTTTTGCACTCGGAACCTCTCCTTCTGGCATTCTGCCTCTGATATTTAATTTTCCTATTTCTTTGAGGTTTTTATCAACTACAACTGCCCCTACTTCAATTATAGATCCCCAAATAGTACTATTAGTCGTTTCGGTATCGTAAATTACTATTTTATCCATTTTTTATTAATCTCAATTATTCATTTCATTAAACTTTTTAAGTCTTCCTAAAAACAAATTTTGATATGTTATCAATTCAGGTCCTTGAATTTTAAACTCTTGAAATAAATTATCTACTGTGCAAACAAGAATAACACAAGAAGTGATATTGGACTTATACACAATGTTATGGGCCAATGAATAAGCTGCAGTTTGTAGAAGCCATGAGTCTATATACTCAACTTTTTTAGGTTTATTGGATTGTTTGAAATCAATTATTGTCTCTTTTCCTTCATACACACCAACACAATCAGCAGTTCCTGCATATTTTTCCGGATAATACAAAGTGCACTCTGTTCCATATATTTCTTCCAATCTATTTTTTAAACCTTTCTCAATTATTTCTTTAGCCATCATCTTGTATTGTTCGTTATCCTCAAAAAAGCTTAAATTTTCTCTTCCTAATAAAAAAGACTCTAAATAATTATGCATTTGCGAACCTCTACTACTTGCAGCTTTTGTAATTGCTTCAGCTTCTTTATGACCAGTTCTTTCTCTCCAATTTGCTAGCGCCGCTTTATCCTCTTCTGATCGTGTTTGATCTAAAATGCTAGTTACTGATGGAAGTTTTGTTTCTCCTAAAAAATATCTTCTTATTCCATCTTCAATTGCTCTTGATGATGAAGGATAATTGAATTTCTTATTCCAACGCATGTTATTTCTTATAATTGGTATTATCTAAAAAAAGAAATTATTTTTTAACTTGTTTATTTCTTTCAACAAATTTTTCAACGTTATCAGTTAGTAATGCTTTTTCAACTTGTTCGGGATCTTTTATATTTTCCAAGGTTCTAGTAATTGATCTTGCATCAGTTCCAAACTTGTCAACTACATTCATTGCTTCCTCTAATTTTTTTCTCAAAACTATCACATTATCAAAATGTTTAGCAAATCTCGTGCTTATAGTTTTTAGATGATTATAAATTTCTGTCGCACCCTTTTGAACTTTAAGTGATTGAAAACCCATGTGTAAGGATTGTAAATAAGCTGATAGAGTATTAGGACCAGAAATTACTATCTTATATTTCTTCATTAATTCTTGAGTTAATAACTCTTTAGTACTTGGGTCCTGATATTCTGTTAGCTCTTTGTAAAGACTTTCGGTTGGTGCGTACACTATTGCAAAATCTGTTGTTTTAGGTGGAACAATATATTTTTCCATGACACTTTTTGCTTTGGCCTTAAATGCACTCGCTAATTTTGTCCTAGCATCTGCAACTGATTTTTTATCATCTGCATCGTATGCATCAGTGATCGCTTTGAATTTTTCTACTGGAAAATGAGAATCTACCGGGACCAAAACATCTCCTTGAAGCTTAATTGCAAATTCTACATTTTCACTCGTATCTTCTTTCATTTTAACATTGGTCATAAATTGAGATGCTGGTAACAAATCTTTTATCAAAGCATCCAAAGAATACTCTGCTAGAGTTCCATACTTTTTAACCCCTGCTAAAATTTTAGTAATCCCCTCTTGGCTTTGATTTAATAATTTTACCTGTTCATTAAAATTCCCAACTTTTTCATCAACTTTAGTCAAGGCCTCAGTCATATCTTTTGTAACCCCAGTTGATAAAGAATTAAATGAAGTAGACATCGAACTTAGGGATGTATTAATCGTTGAATTTAAACTGTCCTTTAGTCTGACAATTTCAGCATTTAAATTTGCTATTTCATCAGTATCTTTATCTACTTCTTTTGATTTAGATTTTATATTCAAATATAAAATAGCTAATGTTGCTCCAAATATAAGAACTAAAACTATTAATAAAATTGTATCCATGATTCGTTAGTTATATTATAAAGATAAATTATTTTGAAAGTAGTTTAATCAAGTTTTTAAATCCTTTTTTATTACTATTTTTCTTTGAAGTAAAAATACAAGCTTGAGATTTTAGAATTTCTCCATCTTTTAGTATACGTAAGTTATTTGCCCTAAGTGTCTCACCCGTTGATGTAATATCTGTGATTAATTCAGCTGAACCAGTAAAAGGGTATGCCTCGGTTGCCCCTAAACTTTCAATCAATTTAAATTGAGTAACACCTTTTGAGAATAAAAATTCTCTGGTTAAATTTGGATACTTAGTTGCAACTCTTAATCTTTTTTTCTTTTTATCTCTAAATTCAAAAGCAATTTCCTCAAGATCAGCTATCGTTTGAACATCAATCCAAGGATCTGGGATAGCTACAACTAAATTAGCTTTTCCAAAACTGAGTTTTTTTACAACGCTAATTTTACTCTGAATATTTATTTCACTTTCTTTTAGTAAGTCAAAACCTGAAAAGCCAATATCTAAAGATCCATCTCCTAATCGCTCTATAATTTCTCTTGCATGTAAATATAAGATTTTGATATAAGATTTATTTTTAATTGTACCTATTAAATCTCTTTCACCGCGTTCAGAAATAAGTTTTAATTTTTTTTTTATAAAAATTTTTAAAACATCTTTTCTTAATCTTCCTTTACTTGGTATTCCTATATTTATTAGATTTTTCATAATTAGTAATTTAGATTTAATGCAGCTCCAACAGCTGAAGTTTGCTTTCTCGAGCCAAGATCAGAAATTAATTTGTCATAACGACCTCCATTACAGCAATTTATAATTTTTGACTTTGTTTTTATATCTATCTTGAAAACCATACCAGTGTAATATTCTAGCTCTCTACCAAAAGCTGTTGAGAAAATTACATTTAGCTTAGATAACTTATTTTTTGAAATTGGAAAATATTTTTGATCTACAATAAGATTAACTTTATATTTCTTAAAAAACTTATTCAGCTCTATTGCAGCTTTATTAATTGGACATTTAATCCTTAAAAATTCTTTAATAATTTTTGAAATATTTCTCCCCTTACTTGCTCTTCTTGGATCTCTAATCTTTTTGTCAAATCTTTCTAAAATTTCTTTTATAGTTCTATTTGCAACTATAGATGATTGATCATCTTTCAACATTTTTAGATAGCGTCTTTTATCAACCTCAACAATTGTTGGGTCTACATCAGAATTTGTTTCTAATCTTTTAAGCAAATCATTGAAATAATCTTCTCTCCAAAAATGTCTTGATAGTCTTAATTTCCATCTTTTTGGTATATCTAATTTTGAAATTAAAAGATTAAAAATTTCCACATTTCCAATAGTAATAATGCCTGATGAATATTTAAAATTTTCTAGCGACTTAAGAGATGTATATATTATTTCTTTATCATCATTTTTTTCATCTTGAGATCCTATTATCTCAAAACCAACTTGATCTCTAATAATAGAGTCTTTTTTATTTTGGGACTTTCTATATGCTTGACCAGTATAAAAAATTTTTTCTTTACCTTTTAGATTATTTTCTAAATATCTTAGACAAGAAGCAATAGTCAAATCGGGCCTAAGACATAGTTCATTTCCCTTTTGATCTGTAAATGAAAAAATAAATTTCCTAAAACTTTCACCTGATCTTTGAACAATATGATTTGTTTCAATGACTGAAGGTAACTCTATATATTTAAACCCTTTAGATTTTACAGATCTTAGGATTTTTTCAGATAAGTTTTTTGATTTCATTTATCAAATTTAATTTTGGAATTGTTTGGCTATTTTCACCCTTAATACCTTTTAGGTTTTTTATAGTGACTGTATTATCTTTAAACTCATTTTCACCACAAATTATCGCAACAGATAATTTACGCTTATTTGCTAAATCAAGCTGTTTTCCAAGATTTTTTTTAACACTTAGAAATACTTCTGCATTAATATTATTTTCTCTTAATAAATCAACAATCTCATAATAATTCTTCAAATATTTTTGATCCATTACACAAACCATAATTGGTTTTTGATCCTCTATTTTAATTTGATTTAATTGTGATAATGCAAATAGCAAACGATCAACTCCAAAACTAATTCCTGTACCAGGAACATCAACTCCCTTAAATCTTGAAATAAGTTTAGCATAAGCTCCTCCAGAGCATACACTCCCAATATCAACTTCTTTACCTTTGTTATTTTTGACTTTAAAATTTAAGTTAGTTTCTACTATAAAATCTGAGTAATAAGCTAATCCCCTTACAATCGTAAAATTAGTCTTAACTTGTTTTAAATTAGATCCATAACTCAATATTTCAAAAACATCTTCGAGCTCTTTTATTCCCTCTTGGGATAATGGGTTTTTTAAACTTTGTTTAAGTTCTATAAGATCTTTTGTTTTTAAAAAATTTAATATTCTCTCTGTTTGTTCATTACTTAAATCAGCTCCTTTAGTAACAGCTCCACTTTGGTCTTTTCTTTCTTTTTTAAGAAGATCTTCTACTCCTTTTACACCAAATCCTGGTTTATCAAGCTTATCTATTGCTCTAATAACTTTAATTTTTTTTTTCTCAGGTATCTTTAATTCATCAATTAAACCCTGAACTATTTTTCTATTACTTACATTAATTGTAAATTGATCTTTTTTTAAGCCACAATCTAAAAGTGTGCTTGATATTAAATTACAAAGCTCTGCGTTTGCTTGTGCAGGATTAATGTTGCCCACAATATCAAAATCTGCTTGCATAAATTCTCTATAACGACCATTTCCAGCTTTTTCATTTCTGAATACATTCTGAATTTGGTACCGCTTAAAAATTGATGGAAGTTCTTGGTTGTTTTGAGCATAAAATCTAGCGAGTGGACTAGAAAGATCATAACGAAGAGTTATGTCTTTAACTCCATCTTGAAAAGAGAAAACATCAGACATTGGATTCGCATCATCTTCTGCGAGAAAAGATCCTATATTTTCACTAATTTCAAACGAAGGAGTTTCTAAAGCTTCAGCTCCAAATTTTATAAAATTTTTCTCAATAGCTTTTAAAAGCTTTTTTTTAAGAAGAATTTTTTTCCCCCATCGATCTTCAAATCCTGAAGGTAACCCGGGAACTAATTTATTTTCTTTATTCATTTTTTGGTACCCGCGCTTGGAATTGAACCAAATCCTAGAGTTCCACAAACTCCCGTACTGACCATTATACTACGCGGGCATTCCTTATTTTTATATTATTTTTATGTAGATTAAAATTATATTATAAATAAATAGCCTATAGGCTATGGAAACAGATTATGTGTAATCTGTTTAAAATTACTTTAATTGTAAAATTTATAATCATGATAGTCTTTTTACTCAAAAATCAAAATTATTCAACCCTGAAAAGAAAAGGACGTCTCTCCATGTATTAAAAAAACGTCCTTTTAGTATTTTAAACTATTCTGCTTTTTTTAAATTCACTGCTGAAGGACCTTTTGGACCATCTTCTAATGTAAATTCTAATTTATCACCTTCATTTAAATATCTCATACCCGCAGCTTTGACTGCAGATGCATGAACGAAAGCATCCTTTTCTTTATCATCTCTTTCGATAAAACCGAATCCCTTCTTACCATTAAACCATTTAACGGTTCCTTTTAGTGTACTCATCTTATTTCTTAGTCCTTTTGTTAATTAATTGTATTTAAACTAGTTTGTTTTTTATTAATTTCAAGATGTTAAATTGATAAGAGTTGAAGGTGGGACCGATAAGAATCGAACTTATAGCCTAACGCTTTTCAGGCGTTCGTGCAGACCACTTACACCACAGTCCCATATAGTTAACCACGAAAAATAATCCTCCCTTTTGTTAAATCATATGGTGTCATTTCCACAGTTACATTATCACCTTGTAATACTCTTATCCTATTTTTTCTTAGTTTTCCTGCTGTGTGTGCAGTAACTTTTGCTCCATTTTCAAGTTCTACTCTGAACATTGCATTGGGTAATAGATCAATTACTTTTCCCTTAAATTCTAATAAATCTTGTTTCGCCAAATTTATTTTCTCCTAATTCTTTTTTTTACTGATAGAGCATGACCTATCAAACCTTCATAATTTGCTAGAGTTATAACTGATGGTCCAAGACTTTCAATACCCTTTTTTGATAAATTAATATAAGAAATTCTTTTATAAAATTCATTTACATTCATGCCACTTGAGTATCTAGCAGATCCATTAGTTGGAAGAACATGGTTTGAACCAACATTGTAATCTGTCATTGCCATTACAGCATACTTTCCTAAACAAATTGATCCGGCATTTTTAATTTTAGGGATAAATTTTTTGTAATCTTTTGTGTTTAATTCCAAATGTTCTGGTGATATTTTATTTACAACTTCTGCAATTTTATTGTGAGAATTAATATAAATTAATAAACCATTATTCTTCAAACTTTTTTTTACAGTTGCGGCTCTGGGAATTTTTTTTAATTGATCCAAAATTTCTAATCTTACTTTTTCAATCATTTTTTTATCTTTAGAAATCAAAATACACTGTGCAAGATTATCATGTTCAGCTTGCCCAATTAAATCACTTGCAATCCACTCTGGATTTGAAAATCTATCACAAACTATTGTTATCTCTGAAGGTCCAGCTGTCATTCCCTCAACTCCAACATCACCAAAGACTTCCTTTTTTGCTGAAGCCACATAGGCATTACCTGGCCCAACTATTTTATCAACTTTTTTAATTTTTTTTGTTCCATAAGCTAATGCCGCAATAGCAGAAGGACCACCAATTGAATAAATTTCTTTAATATTACATTTACGTGCAGCATAAAGTACAGCAGCATTTATTTTACCTTCATGTGCAGGGTTAATGAGAACTATTCTTTTAACTCCAGCAACTATAGCTGGAATCGCATTCATTAATAATGTTGATGGATAAGAAATTTTTGAGCCTGGCACATAAACTCCAACTGAAGAAATCGGCAAATATTTATATTCAATTTTATTTTGAAAATTATCAACATAAGAAATATTTTTTGATTTTTGTAGATTATGAAATTTCAAAATTCTTTTATAAGCTAAGTCAATAGATTTTTTTATTTTTATATCAAGTGAACTAATTGCTTTTGAAATTTTATTTTTAGATGGTATTAAAGACTGATTTTTATTATATTTTTTTTCATACTTTAATAATGCTTTATCTCCATTTTTTTTTACATCTTTAATAACTTTGATCACAGGTGCAGCGTTAAATTGAATTTTCTTTTTTCTGTGAGCTAAAAAATTATTTAGATTTTCATCGAAATTCTTATTTTTTATAAATAATATCTTCATTTTTTATTTAATTTCATTTTGATCTTCAAGTCTGACCTCAATAGCTTCTGATGTCAAAGTAATATAAGCATTATTTTCAAAAATTAAATTAATTTCATAATTTTTTTTATTTTTTAAAAAATCTATCGCAATCAATTTCAAAACTAATTCTTGATTATTTTGATTTATATTCTTTGATTTCACATTATCCACGAAATCAAATTTACATATACTATTAACTTTTTTATTAATATTGCTTGTTTCTACCTTGGGTCTTTTTATTGATAATAAAAAAATCTTATTTGATTTCAGATATTTAATATTTGAAATTTTTACTTCAGCCCCAGCACAACAAGCTGAAATCATTTGTAAACCTTCATTATCGTTAGCTATAATCTTTGCTAAATATCTTTTTTCCATTAATTAATTCTTCGTATTTTTGCACCAACTTTTTTTAATTTTTTTTCTATATTTTCATAACCCCTATCTAAATGATAAATTCTATTTATTATTGATTTACCCTTAGCGCTTAAAGCCGCTAAAACTAAAGATACAGATGCTCTCAAATCAGTAGCCATTAATTCTGCAGCAGCAAAATTAGTATTTCCCTGAACAATTGCTTTATTACCTTTAATAGAAATTTTTGCACCCATTCGATTTAGTTCGGAAACATGCATAAATCGATTTTCAAAAATATCTTCTTTAATTTCAGAAACCCTATTTGCTTTACATAACAATACCATCATTTGTGCTTGTAAATCTGTTGGAAATCCAGGATATGGAGCTGTTTTTATATTTACATTTTTTATTTTCTTGCTGCCGACAATTTGAATTTCATTTTTATTTTTTTTTATTTGTATTCCTATTTTTTTTAATACATTTATTTCAGTTTTAATTATATTTGGATCAATATTCTTAATCTTTATATTTCCTTCAGTTATGGCAGCTGCTATCAAATAGGTACCAGCTTCTATTCTGTCAGGCATAACAGAGTAATTAATTTCTTTGAGTTTTGTTACTCCTATAATTTTTAATTTTCTTTTTGCAATCCAACGAATTTTACATCCCATTTTATTTAAAAAATTTATCAAATCTATTATTTCTGGTTCAATTGCAATATTTGAAAGAATAGAGGTACCTTTCGCAAAGCTTGTTGCAATGATTAAATTTTCTGTTGCTCCTACTGAAATTTTTGAAAAATTAATTTTATTTCCCTGAAGACCTTTTGGTGCAACTGCATGGACATAACCTTGCTGAATCTTATATTTTACTCCGATCTTTGAAAATGCTTTTAAGTGAATATCAATGGGGCGTGTGCCTATTGCACAACCTCCGGGCAAGGAAACTTTTGCCGAACCAAATTTTGCTAATAATGGTCCTAAAACTAATATACCTGCACGCATAGTTTTTACTAAACTATAAGACGCAAATTTTTTTTTTTGATTTTGATTATTAATGATTAAGTTATTATTCTTAAATTTAGTTTTAGACCCTAAAGACTCTAATAAACTTATCATTGTATCTATATCATTGACTTTTGGTAAATTATGTAAAATTATTTTTTTTCTAGAAAGTAATGTTGCGGCAAGAATTGGTAAGGATGAATTCTTTGAACCAGATATTTTTATATTCCCTTTGAGCTTATTAGATCCAATAACCTCTAGCCTTTGCATAATTATACTTTTGGTAATGTTGGCTCAGGACCTTGATCCATGTACTTGCCGTTCCTGTCCGCATATGTAACTTCTGGTTTTTCGTTGCCCTTTAAAAAAACAAATTGTGCAACACCTTCATTTGCATAAATTTTAGCAGGCAAAGGGGTTGTGTTTGAAAATTCAAGTGTAACATAACCCTGCCAACCTGGCTCAAGAGGTGTCACATTGACTATAATTCCACATCTTGCATATGTAGATTTACCTAAACAAATTACCAGAACATCCTCAGGAATTATAAATTTCTCAACCGTTCTAGCTAAAACAAATGAATTAGGTGGTATTACACATTCAGAAACTTTTTTTGTCACAAAATTTGTTGGTTTAAATTTTTTAGGATCTACTATTTCAGAATTTACATTAGTAAATATTTTAAATTCATCTGAAACTCTTGCATCATAACCATAGGATGACAAACCAAAAGAAATATTATTTCCCCTTACTTGTTTCTCTTCAAAAGGTGAAATCATATCATACTCCTTTGACATTCTTTTAATCCACTTATCTGATAAAACTGACATTAATAGTTTTTTTTGTTTTTTTTATTTTGAAATAATTTCCTTTTTTTTAGATTAGTTCTTAAAGCAATTGCTTCTCTATTTTTTCTTGCTTTTATTTTTTTATTCATTCTTTATCAGGATTAGTAAGAAAATCCAAAGTTATTGGTTTAGAAGTATCTAACGGTTTTGGTTTGGACTCATCTTTTTTTAATCCTTCTTTTGCTAGTCTCTTAGCTTTTCTTTCTGCTAATTTTTTTTCTCTTTTTGCTTGCTTTTCCATTAACTTTGCAGACCTAGTGCTTTTATAATCATAATGAATGCCAGCATTTGCAATTTTACCTTCATAATTAAAAAATTCCTCTAGAATAGTTTTGTTATTTTTATCTATAATAATTTTTGTGTAAATTTTCATGATTATGTTATTTTTAAAATTATTTATAAACTAATAAAATAATATGGCAATAATTTGCAAATATAACCTTTTGGTTGAATTGCTCCGGTAGTTTTTAATGGCAAAACAGGCGATTGGTAATTGTCAGTTCCCTGGTCAGTACAGGGTCGGAGCACCACGAAAAATTATTTTTTATAAAAGAATTTTCTTAAAAAAATTGTAATTAGCACCAAACATCCAAAAATTAGTAAGGGAGTATAAATTTCTGGGTAAGTAATTATATCAGCTATTCCAGGTGCTTCTAAATTATCCTCAATTACTTTTTCTAACCCTGCACCTATCGAAACCACTAAAAAAATTTGAGGTATAATACCAATAAATGTTGCTAAAAAAAAATTTAATATTTTAACATTAAACATTGTTGGCAATACACAACTTAACTGCCATGGTATTCCTCCAATAAATCTGTAAAGTAATAAATAGCTTAATTCAGATTTTTTAAATTTTATTTCTAAATTTTTAAACTTATCTAAAAACTTTTCTCTAATGAGTTCTTTTAAAAAATAATTTGCAAAAATATACAAAAATGTTGCTCCAATAGTTAAACCCAAAACTACTATGAAAAGTCCTAACCATTTATCCAATATAAAGCCAGCTAATAAAGCAATAGGAGCCCCAAAACCCAAAAATGGGAAAACCCATAAAATTGTAAAAAATAAAAAAGATAAAGATAGTATAAATAAATTTGTTTTTTTTAATTCTGAAAAATAATAAAGATTATTTTTGATAAATTCATATGAAGTTAATTCTTTAAAACTAAATTTGGAAAATAAATAGATTAAAAATAGTGTAATAAAAGTTAAATAAAATAAACCAATAAATAATTTAATTTTTTTAGATTTTTCCATTAATTATTATAATAATTTAAAATGTTCTATTTGCTATTTATATATTTAATTACTATAAAGGGGCGAAATTTTTAACAAATATAACTAATTTAAATAATGAAAAGAACTTACCAGCCTAAAAAAGGACGAAGATTAAAGAAACATGGCTTCAGGTCTAAAATGAAAACCAAAGGTGGAAGAAAACTTCTTAAAAGAAGAAGGCAGCGTAAAAGAAAACACCTAACTGTATCTTCAACTACAAAAAGAAAAAGAAAATAGATTTTAATTAATGAAAAGCAAAATAGTTGCTCTTTCTAAAAGCCAAGACTTCATACAATTACTCAAAAATAAGAAAATGAACAATAAGTATGTTACAATTTTCTTTGGAAAATTAAAAAATAAGAATTATAAAAAAATAAATATTTCTTTTGTAACAAAAAAAAAAATAGGAAATGCTGTTAAAAGGAATAAAATTAAAAGAAGATTGAAAAATATTATTAATTATATTGAAAAAAAAATTGATATAAAATTTAATTATTCATATCTTGTTATTGCTAAACCAACTATGTTAAACAATGAATATATGGAAATAAGAAATACTTTAATTCAAGAATTTAAAAAAATAAAATAATGACAATTTTTACTTCGATTTTTATAAAACTAATCAAAGCTTATAAATTTTTAATAAGTCCAATTTTAGGTCCCTCATGTCGATATTTACCTACTTGTTCTGAATATAGTATTGAGTCTTTAGAAACTCATGGTTTTTTTAAAGGTGTTTATATGAGTATAAAAAGAATTTTAAGTTGTCACCCAATTAAATTCCTGGGTGGTGGTGAAGGTTTTGACCCAGTGAATAAAAAAACGAAAGCAAAAAAATAATGGACACGAAAAACGTAATTGCGGCTATAACGTTGTCATCAGCAATAATAATTTTATGGTCTTTGTTTATGATACCAGAACAACCTCCAAAAAATCAAAATTTATCTGAGAAAAATCAAATCGAACAAAATACTGACACTCCAAGTTTAGAAAAAAAAGAAACTTTAATTAAAATGTCAAGAGATGAAGCGTTAATTCAAAGCGAAAGAATTAAATTCGAAAATAATAATATTATAGGATCAATATCTTTAAAAGGAGCGTCTATCGATGATTTAACTTTCAAAAATTATAACACTGAACTAGGTAGTAATGAAAAAATTATTCTACTAGCCCCAAGAAATATTGATGATGGTTATTTAATTGAAAGTGGTTTTGTCACTTCTAATAAAAATATTGATATTCCTAATGCAGAAACAATTTGGTCAGTAAGTGGAAATACCAAATTAACCGATCAATCTCCGATAAAATTATCTTGGACTAATAATCAAGGAATTACTTTTGAAAAAGAAATCTCATTAGATGAAAAATTTTTATTCACAATTAAACAAAAAGTAACAAATTCTACAAATAATAAGTATGACTTTTATTCTTATGGTCAAATAATAAGAAACAAGATTCCCGATGATATAGCTGATTTTTATATAAATCATGAAGGGTTTGTCTCTCACTTGGATGAGGAACTAATAGAAGAAGATTATGATGATATAAAAGAAAAAAAATTTACAAGAATAGCTCAAAAAGGATGGTTGGGTATTGGAGATAAATATTGGATAACCTCATTAATTCCTCCAAGTAATAAAGAATTTAAAACTACATTTGATTATAAAAACAAATTTAGAGCAAATTTTATTGCAACAGAACCACTTGCATTAAATGAAAATAGTTCTGTTGAAGAAGTGTTAAAGATAATTGTAGCTGCCAAAAGAGTGGATATAATTGATGGTTATGCGCAATCTTTAAACATTGAAAATTTTGACCTTGTAATAGATTTCGGCTTTTTATACTTTATTACAAAACCTCTTTTTTTTGGCATTGATTATTTTTTTAAACTTCTCGGAAATTATGGTTTAGCAATAATAGCTATTACTATTTGTATTAGGTTAGCTTTTTTTCCATTAGCTAACTTTTCGTTTAGAAGTATGGCTAAAATGAAAGCACTTCAACCCGAAATGGTAAGGCTAAAAGAACTTCATAAAAATGACAAAATGAAACTGCAACAGGAAATGATGGCTCTTTACAAAAAAGAAAAAGTTAATCCCATGTCAGGATGTTTACCAATTTTAGTTCAGATACCAGTCTTCTTTGCTTTGTATAAAGTTTTATTTGTAACTATTGAAATGCGTCACATGCCTTTTTATGGATGGATACATGACTTAAGTGAACGAGATCCAACAAGTATATTCAATTTGTTTGGTTTATTGCCCTATGATGTTCCTTCATTCTTGGTTATAGGAGCTTGGCCTATAGCAATGGGAGTTTCGATGTGGATACAACAAAAACTTAATCCAGCACCTACAGATCCAATGCAAGCAAAAATATTTATGTTTTTTCCACTTTTTTTAACTGTGATACTTGCACCATTTCCAAGTGGACTAGTCATTTATTGGACAGTAAATAATATTTTAACTATGGCCCAACAATTATTCATTATGAAGCGAACAACAGTTAAAACTGTAACTTAATGTCAAAGATTACAGAGGAAGAAATTCAAAAAATTTTGCCAGTAAAAGGTCCTCCTTTAGAAGAGGTAAAAAATTATTTAGAAAAATATAATAATGAGTATGTAGTTATTAAATGTGGTGGTAGTGTTTTAGTTGATCAAGATTTATTTAATAATTTTATCAAGGATATTTCAATTCTAAATAAATTAGGCTTCATACCTATTATTATTCATGGGGGTGGGAAAAAAATATCAATTAAATTAAATGAGACAGGAATAAAAAGTAATTTTATAAATGGATTAAGAGTTACAGATGAAAAATCTATAAATATTGTTGAGGAAGTTTTAAACACTTTTAATGGAGAAATAACTAATGCTCTTAAAAATAATGGCTGTGATAGTGAAGGAATAACAAATAAACAAAACAATATTTTAGTAGTTGAACAAGAAAATAATAAACTTGGTTATGTTGGCACTCCAAAAAAAATAAAACAATCAATTATTGAGCTAATAGTAAAAGAGAAAAAGGTCCCCGTTATAGCTCCTTTAGGATTAGATAAAAATAATAAAGTTTTTAATATAAATGCTGACACTGCTGCTGGCGCTATTGCAAAAAAACTTAATGCTAGAAGACTAATTATAATGAGTGATGTTGAGGGCGTTTTAGATAATAATAAAAAATTAATATCAGAAATTAATACTGATAAAATTAATGAATTAATAAATAACAAAACTATAAGTGGTGGAATGATTCCAAAAATTAAAAACTGTCTAGATGTTGCAAAAAACGGAGTAAAAGGGGTGTGTATTATAGATGGACGCTTAGATCATTCAATTTTATTTGAGTTACTTTCGGATAAAGGATCAGGGACACTAATAAGATTATGAACCTTAAAGAAAAAAGATATTTGTTGTTAGATCTTGATGGAGTTTGTTACGGTAAACACAATAATTATTCTTTAGAAAAAGTATTTGGTCAAGTATCACAAAGAATGACACAATTTATTTCGGAAAGACTTAAAATAGATACTAATGCAGCAAAGGAACTTCAAACCAATTATTTTTATAAATATAATACCAGTTTAAATGGTCTTATGATCCATCACAACATACCACCACAAGAATTTTTAAAATATGTACACACTATCGATCTTTCATTTATGAAAGAAGATACTATTATGAGAAGGGAATTAGAACAATTGGATATGGAAAAATTTATTTTCACCAATGGAAGTGCTGCGCACGCGGAAAATATTTTAACCCACCTTGGGATATATGATTTATTCGGTCGAGATAAAATATTTGATATAGAAGACGCTGGTTATGTGCCTAAACCCGAGGCAAAAACTTTTGATCTTATGATAAAAAAATTCGGTATTGATCCAAAAGAAACAATATACATAGAAGATATTGCAAAAAATCTTAGCATTGGTCATAAACGAGGCTGTACAACTGTTTGGTTAATTAATGATGAACATTTTGGAAAGATGGATGCTGATAAAGATTTTATTTCACACAAAATTGAAAATCTATCTTTATTTCTCAAGGAAATAAGGTTATTAAAAAGTCAGTAAATTATGTCTTTAGAAAAAATTATAAATGATGCTTGGGAAAATAAAGATCAAGTTAATCAAAATTCGGATAAATCACTTAAAGATGCGATTAATCAGGTTATAAATGATTTGGATAGTGGTAAATCTCGTGTTGCTGAAAAAGTAAATGGTGAATGGATTACTCACCAACATTTAAAGAAAGCAATCATGTTGAGTTTTAGGATCTACCCAATGGAAAATTTAAATGGTCCATATAGCAGTTGGTATGACAAAGCTCATTTATTAAAAGGCAAAACTGCAGGATGGACAAAAGAAGATCATGAAAAAGCTGGTTTTAGAATGGTGCCAAATTCACCCGTAAGAAAAGGATCGTTCGTAGGAAAAGATGCTGTTCTTATGCCATGTTATGTAAACATTGGTTCTCACATTGGGGCTAAAACGATGATGGATACATTTAGTCGTGCTGGTAGTTGTTGCCAGATTGGAGAGAATTGCCATATATCTGCCGGATCAGGGGTTGGGGGCGTACTGGAACCTGCCCAAGCATTACCTACAATAATAGAAGATAATGTATTTTTAGGAGCAATGTCTGAAGTAGTAGAAGGAGTTATAGTTGGAGAGGGTTCTGTGTTAAGCATGGGAATGCTAATTACACAGTCTACAAAAATAGTAAATAGATCAACCGGTGAGATTACGTATGGAAAAATTCCTCCATACTCAGTTGTTGTACCTGGTTCTCTTCCTGATAAAAAAAATCCATCTGCACCATCACTAAGCTGTGCAGTAATAATCAAACAAGTAGATGAAAAAACTAGATCAAAGACATCAATTAATGATCTTTTAAGAGATTAGACATGCAAAAAATTAATGAATTACAATTGGCTAAAGAGCTAATTAGATTTCCGACTGTTACTCCAATAGACGCTGGAGTGATGAAATTTTTAGAAAAAAAATTGAAAAACCTTGGTTTCAAAACAAAAATACTAGAGTTTGAAGAAAAAGGTTTCAAACCAGTTAAGAATTTATATGCGAGACTAGGAAACAAAAGTCCAAATTTTTGTTATGCAGGACATTTGGATGTAGTGCCATCAGGTAATATAAAAAAATGGACAATAAATCCATTTAAACCTTCTATTAAAAAAGGTCATTTAATAGGTCGAGGTGCGAATGATATGAAAAGTTCTATTGCATCTTTTGTTTCAGCTGTAAGTATTTTTTTATCAAAAAATAAAAAATTTAATGGATCAATTAGTTTATTAATTACTGGAGACGAGGAAGGTGATGCAGTAAATGGAACAAAAAAAGTAGTAGAATATCTAAAAAGAAAAAAGGAAAAAATTAATTTTTGTTTAGTGGGTGAGCCAACAAATCCAAATAGATTAGGAGAAATGATAAAAATTGGTCGAAGGGGGAGCTTAACTGGAAAACTTATTATAAATGGTGCTCAAGGTCATGTTGCTTATCCTCAAAGAGCAAACAATCCTTCGACAGCAATTGTTAAAATTCTAAATGAGATAAAAAACATCAAATTTGATAAAGGAACAAAAGATTTTCAACCAACAAATTTGGAAGTAACAAAAATTAATATAAATAACTCTGCTGACAATGTTATCCCAGGATCTGCTGAAGCAACTTTTAACATTAGGTTCAATAATAAGCATTCATCGAGCTCTTTGAAAAAAAGACTTAATAAAGTTTTTAAAAAAATATGCAAAAAAAATAAATCAAAGTTTAGGATTGATTATAGAGTTTCAGGAGAAGCTTTTTTAACAAAACCAAATGAAACAACTTATATGATACAAAATATCATAAAAGAAATAACTAAAATTAAGCCAAAGTTATCTACTACTGGCGGAACTTCGGATTTGCGGTTTATAAAATCTATTTCACCTGGCTTAGAATTTGGTTTAGTTGGAAAAACTATGCACAAAGTTGATGAAGCTGTATCGCTAAAAGATTTAAAAAATCTTACCAAAATTTATCAAAATATTTTACAAAGTTATTTCAAGTGAAAACTGGATTAGTAACTTCCGACACATTCCAAAATCACGACACAGGACCAGGACATCCCGAACAAATAGCAAGAGTCTCAGTAATAAATGAAAATTTTAAGAAATTAAATAACCCAAATATTTTGTGGAAAAAACCATCAATAATTTCAGATGAAATTATTAAGAATACTCATGATACAAAATATGTTGATTTAGTAAAAAAATCCTTTCCCTCTAAGGGTTTTTCTTCCCTTGATGGGGATACTATTATTTCACCAGGAAGTAAGGAGGCTACATTTGATGCGGCTGGTTCAATAATTACTGCTATTGATGGTATTCAAAATAAAGAATTTAAAAATGCTTTTGCAAGTGTTCGTCCGCCAGGCCATCATTGTAATCAAAACAAGGCAGCTGGTTTCTGTATTTTAAACAATATTGCGATTGGTGCTAAATATTTATTAGACAAATACAAATACAAAAAAATTGCTATCATCGATTTTGATGTTCATCATGGTAATGGCACACAAGATATTTTTTATGAAAATGAAAGTGTGCTATTTATATCAACTCATCAATATCCTTATTATCCTGGATCAGGCTCCGAACAAGAAAAAGGTAAATTCAATAATATCTATAATATACCTTTACCTGCAGGAACAAATTCTGATGAGTACTTCAATGCTTTTGAACATGCTTTAAAAAAATTAAAAGAATTTAAACCTGAGTTTGTTTTAATTAGTGCTGGATTTGATGCTCATAAAGATGACCCCTTAGCACAAATTAAACTTGAAACAGAGGACTTTTATAACATCACAAAAAGAATATTAGAAACATCGAAAAAATATTGTAATGGTAAAGTTGTTTCAATTCTTGAAGGTGGATATGACTTACAGGCACTTAAAGATAGTACTAAAAGACATGTTGATGCCTTAATAGAATTCGGTTAATAAATCTCTAATTCATTATTCATAGCCTTCATGAAACTATATAAAATTAAAAAATCTAAAATAGATAATAAAGGCCGTGGCTTATATGCTACAAAAGATATTAAGTCTGGAACTAAAATTATAAATTATATTGGAAAAATTTTAACAAACAAAGAAGTTGATGAGTCTGATAAATTTGATAACAAAAAACCTATATATCTTTTTACACTTAATAAAAAATATACATTAGATGGAGATTTTTCATGGAACACAGCCGGTCTTATAAATCATTCATGTGATAACAATTGTGATTATGAGGGAAAAGGTCTAAAAATTTGGGTTACTGCAATAAAAGATATAAAAAAAGGTGAAGAATTTACTTGTGATTACGGCTTTGGTTTTGATGAGGATTACAAACAATTTCGCTGTAAGTGTAAATCAAAAAATTGTTGTGGATACATAGTAAGAGCTGAGTCTAGATGGCGAATAAATAAAAAATTTTCGATGTCTAATAAAAATAAATTAATAAATAATTCTCGACAAAAATAAACCCTCTGGAGGAGCTGGTGGGGCGCATAATATTCTTTTTTTTGACTTCATTACATTTTCGAATTTTTTTAAAGACCATCTATTTTCTCCAAGATATTTCAAACAACCAACCATTGATCGAACTTGTTGTTGTAAAAAAGACTGAGATCTAAATTCAATTTCAATTTTATTTTTAGAAGATTTAATTTTTACAAATTTCATAGTTTTGATTGGACTTTTTGCTCTGCAACTTGATGCTCTGAATGTTGAAAAATCTTTTGTTCCAATTAATTTTTTTGCTCCTTTTTTCATTGATACTAAATCCAATTTTTTCATCACGTGCCATCCTTTATCTTTATCTAAAACAGGTCCGCTTATTCGATTTATAATAATATACTTATATATTCTCATTTTAGCTGAAAACCTTGCATGAAAATCATTATTTCTTTTTCTTATCTTAAGAATAGTAATTCCATCCTTATTTAAAAAATGATTTATAGATTTTAAAAATCTATTAGTTTGAATTATCTTATTTTTACAATCAAAATGAGCTGACTGTTCTAACGCATGCACTCCCGTATCTGTTCTACCAGATCCAAATAAAATTATTTTTTCTTTTAAAATTTTTGAAATTTTTTCTTGAAGAAATCCCTGAATAGTTTTACCTTTTTTTTGGATTTGCCAACCTCTAAAACTAGTACCTACGTACTCAATTAATATCTGATATCTAAACATTAGATAGTCTTGAGCCTTTTTTAATTTGAGAACCGAGCATAAATTCACTAATTTTTTGAGGTCTTTTTCCTTGCCTCTGGATTTCAAAAATCTTTATAGATTGATTGTTGCTACAAGCCACCTCCAATTGATTTGAAACTACCTCTCCAACATTACCTATTCCATTTCCAATTTCAGCTTTTAAAATTTTATATCTTTCTCCGTTAAAACTAAAAAAAGCACCAGGAGATGGTGAAAGTCCATTTATTTTCCCAATAATAGTTAAAGCATCATTATTCCAATCAATTTGTGACTCCTGCTTATCAATTTTTTTGGCATAAGTTGCTTTTGAATGATCTTGCTCTACAAACTTAGCTTTGTCTTCAAGAATATCATCTATATTGTCTAAAATTTTTTCTGCAGCAAGATTAGATAATTTTTCTGAAATTTCTTGAAAATTTTGTGTCTGATCAATTTTGATCTTATAAATATTACCAACTGGTCCACTATCTAGCTCTTCTGAAATTTTCATTATACTTATACCAGTCTCACCATCTAAATTCATAATTGATCTTTGAATTGGTGCTGCGCCTCTCCAATTTGGCAGAATTGAAGCATGAATATTTACAAAACCTTTTTTGGTTAAATTTAAGAATTCTTTTGGGATAATTTGACCATACGCAACGACAATTGCTAGATCAGCATCTAGTTCTTTTAAAAATTTGTATTCTTCATTATTATTTCTTAAAGTAAAAGGACATCTATAATCTAAATTAAGAGTCTCGGAGATACCTTGAATAGGAGACTTGTTAATTTTTTGCCCTCGATGTGATTTTTGAGGTGGCTGTGTATAAACAACTGAAATTGGATAACCATTTTGATATAAAGATTTTAAAATAGGAACAGAAAATAATGGTGTACCCATAAAAATAATTTTTTTAGACATTTTTAAACTATAATTCTATCTGGATTTTTTTTTATTTTTGAAACTTTTTTAATAATAAAATCTTTTTTTAATTTTGATAAATGATCGATAATTAATTTTCCATCAAGATGATTAATCTCATGTTGGACACAGGTTGATAAAAGTCCATCACATTTAAGATTTTTTTTTGTACCTTTTTCATCAATATATTCAATTTCACATATTTTTGGTCTTTCAATTTCAATATAAGTTTCGGGTATTGATAGACATCCTTCTTCATAGACAGACATCTCTTTACTTAAGTTTTTTATAATTGGATTAATTAAAACAATAGGTTGTTTTTTTTCATCTTTATTTGAAACATCAATAACTAAAATTCTTTTTAATATTCCTACTTGGACAGCAGCAAGACCAATTCCTTTTGAATCATACATTGTCTCAAATAAATCATTGATAAGCTTTTTTTCATTAACTCCAACTTTTTCAATTGGATCAGAAGTTTTTTTTAATATTTCATCAGGAATAGTAATGATTTCTCTTGTGGCCATAAGTAAACAATTAAACTAAATTTTACACTTTTAAAGGAAGAACTTTAAGTAAAATTTTATTTCTTAATTGACTTATATTTAATTGATTTAAAGTACTTATGATAAAATAAATAGTATCATCATCAATTCTTTCAAGTTTATCTTGACCTATTACTTCAACTATTCTCAACAAAGCAGCTCCCTTTTCATTATTATTTATCATCACTTGAATGTCAGTTGGTATATCCAAATTATTTACTTCATATAAATCTTTGTATTTATCTGAGATTTCAATTCCATCAGATTTTACAGACTCCAATAACATTTGATCCCTTCTAGAAAAAAAATATTTCTTATTCTTTTTAATTTTTTTGAGAAAATTATCCATATCTTTTGTCATTTTCGAATTTGAATATTTTCCGTTAAAATAATTTAATAGTTTTGATTGATGCAAAATATCATTGTTAAATTTTATTTTATCTTTTGGATCTTTTTTAATAGTAACGTTTGTATAGTAAAAACTTGTTAAATTATCTGGTATATTCATAGGATTTATTTTTTCTAAATAATTTTTTAATTCCAAGTCAA